>NZ_CP018839.1:0-311292 GCF_001922305.1 Thauera chlorobenzoica | reverse complement strand
GCCTGATGAGCGGCAACTGGGTGGGGGCGCACCAGAACATCCTGATCTGCGGCCCGACCGGCGTCGGCAAGACCTTCCTTGCCTGCGCACTGGCCAACCAGGCGTGCCGGCAAGGCCACAGCGCACTCTACGTGCGCCTGCCCCGGCTCCTGCCGGCGCTCGCGATGGGGCGTGGCGACGGCAGCTACGCGAAGTCGCTCGCGCAGTTGGCCAAGACCGATGTCCTGGTAATCGACGACTGGGCCCTGGCCCCGCTGACCGATGAAGGTCGTCGGGATCTGCTCGAGATCTTTGATGACCGCCACGGCGCTCGCTCGACCATCATCACCAGCCAGCTAAAGGTGAAGCACTGGCACGAGTCCATCGGGGAGCCGACCCTGGCCGACGCCATCCTCGACCGTCTGGTGCATCAGGCCCATACCCTGGACCTCGATGGCGAATCACTGCGCAAGAACGGCAAGCCGCAATGAGCGCCGTGCCCCACCCGACGCGTTACCCACCGTCGCCCGCCAGCCTGCCTGCTTATGAACGAGCCGCAGTCTGGCGGGCGACCGTGGATAACGCTGCAGCGCACGCCGAACCGGCGACCAAAAAGACCAAAGGCATGAGCGTCGGCAGGTCCGGCGCTTGACCCGAATGGGATGCCCGGAGTAAAACCCATCACCCCCGCGTCGCTACGCGCCGACTGTCCAGTTTGGCGTGGAATGCGTGTCCAGTTTGACGTGGAATGGCTGTCCAGTTTGCTTGGAATACGCACTGCCTACACGCGCCGCTCAGAACTCGAAGAAAGATCGATCCCCAAAGTGCTCACTCCACGTTGTCAGATGACGCCGGTTTGCCGATCTGTACCCATCTTGCAGGGTGTTTGCGCTCGAATCGGTAGAACAAATTTGGCTCGGAAAGCACAAATATGTCCCCGTTCGGCCCCACCGCCAGCCCCTCAGCCTGCGGTACGCGACGCGATAGACCATGACGGCCGCGCCAGATTGGCAATACGCTCACCGGCTTGCCTTCTACGGTGTACTCCACGATCAGCGCAGACTCGTCACTCAGCAGGAGAATGTTGCCAGTCGGCTCATGCACGGTCAGGGAGGACAGGTCGGTCATGAACAACGTACTCGCCCCTGGCGATTTCCATTCCGATATCCGAAGCTGGAACGGGCTGTCCGCGACTATGTCCGGAAAACCGCTGACGATGAGGACACGCATCGGCGATTTTTCCTTGGCAATGAACAAGCGACCACCCGCATCGTCCCAGGAAACACCCTCGTAACCGAGGTTTCGGCTCCGATCGATCGAAATACCAAGATGAGGCGCCTCACGTATATCGAGATGAGTCGTATCGTTGTCAATTGTCACCTTGTACAACTTGTGATCACGCTCTTCGGTTATGACGAAAACGTTGTCGCGAACATAGGTGATTCCTTCCGGGTCTCTAGCTCCCTCGATCGGTATCTTGCGCAACAGCACGCCATCGGCGCTGAGTTCGGCCACTGCCGGCGGTCCATTGATGACCGTAAATAGCGTGTTTGTCGCGCTGCTCCATGTCAGACCGGACGCGTTATCGGATATGCCTTCAATGGAAAGCCCGTCCACGACTGCCCAGTAATCAGGCAACCAGACGCCATGCTCACGCCAGTGCTCGGCTTCGGCACGGGTTTGGACCCAAAACCACGCCAGGGCCAGCGTTTTGGTCTGCCAGGCCCCCACACCAACGACAAGGAGCAAAAGCAATGCAATCGCGCCTATCAGGCGGCGCGGCGCACATATGTTCAAGCGCTTTCTCGGAATCATATCAACGCCAAAAATATGGTCGACGGGCGCCCGTTTAACCCGCTCGCATTGTTCGCCTCGGCCAAAGCATCGGCGGCTTCCAGTTGACCGAGCACCCTTGAGGTTGTCAGTTGCTAAAACGGGGCGTCCGTCGATCAGCCTGCCGCCACCGAAGCGTGAACTACGTTGGCCAGCGACGACTCAAGCCCCATTCGTGCAGCCAGCATTTGCAGGGGGGCTATTTCCGCCGGCGTGTCGGCCTCGATGGCGAGCAGTAGCAGCTATCGTTCGACGATTTCAGGAAGCTGCCATCTGATCGACTGCTGAACTTCGCAACCAGCCGAAAGGGTAGTTCGGGCTCCTCGTCCTTTGAACCAGTCTGCTTGAGCTATAGCCCAGGCGAGTCTCTATGAGTTTCTGCCATTCAAGAAACCTTGGGCTTAAACTGTTGAGGGTCAGCTCGCTTCGCTGCGTTGGTTAGTTCTGCTTGGCGTAAGCAACGAACCCACCAGCCAGTGCCCGACAATCGTAAGAATGAGCAAGGCAATCGCACCCAAAGCCCAGATTGCCCAAATCAGTGGGCTGAGCCAATCGATGGCCGAGGCAAAGTAGGGCACGGTCTGGGTTAACGCTTCGATGAAGGCGACAAGACCGGCGTGAATCGATTGTATCCAGGCGGCATCAATCCACAGCGCTAACAAGGGCGGTACCGGTATGGTGTTAAGCACTGCGCCGAGATCGTTTGGCAGAGTGGCGCCAAAGCTCTGTGCTATCCAGTCAACGAGATGCACAGTGAGCAATGTCATCCCCGTCCAGACGGCCAGAATCAGGATGAATAGGGACCAGATAATCGTTTTCATGTCGGTGATGCTCTCTATCGAGGTTGGTTCTGGAGTTTTCGTTCTTCGTTTCAAATCCGCAGCTAAAGTTCTGGCGACTACCGACTGGAAGTGAGCCCTGCCATCGAGAGTAATTCGGTAGCGGCCAGGGTGCCTCCCCACCAGAGCAGTATCACCGAAGCGACAGCCGCTAGAGTGACCAGATAGCCGACCAGCAGCATCAGGCCATCTCGGAGACGCAGACCCCAGGAGATCAAGACGATGGCCAGCGCAGGCAGTACATTGTCAAAGCTGATGATGGGGACCGGAACCATCATTGATAGTCCTGCGGCGGAAAGCACCAACCCGTTCAGCACTCGGGCAGGCTTGTTGCTCAAGGAAAGCATGCGGGGACGCCCCACCAACGCGATGATGTTGATGGCCCGGTTAATCATGCCCTTCAGCAGCATCGTGGCGCGACCATTGATTTCCCGGTTGGCGAGCCAACCCGGCAAGCGCACCGGCTCACCGTTACACAGCCCGAAAGCGATCAACAGGCAAAAAGCACCGACCACTGAAGCCATGCCGGGTAGTGCGACCGGAAAAAGCAGCGGCATTGCCAGCAAACCCAGCCAGACCAGCCGTTGCCGGTTGCACTGGCCAACGGCATCAGCCATCGTACCGTCCATCGATGTCAGGTGCGCCCTGGCAATCCGTTCAACGGCAGCCCGTCGTCTGTGCTTCAGAAATTCCGACTTGATCATTGGTTTGATGGTCTTGTTTCGCAGAAGTGACCATGTACTGATCGGGAGCAACCCGCTATCAATAGGGCACTGTGCCTGCCTTCGCCCACAAGCTTAGTGACGACATGAGGTGCGGTCACTTACCCGTGCAAGGTGTGCACTTTCATGCAGAGAGTGCGCGCAGATCGACGGTGACAACATCGCGCTCCTGGACTGAAAAAATCAAGCTGAAGCGCTCGCCGTCCTTGATGTACTCGTGACGCTCCTCCGTGGATGTGGCTGACAGAAGGTTTTGCTGATAGCCCTGCTCGGCAAACGCTTCCGCATAGTGCGCGATCACATCCGTAAAATTAGCCCTGCCTTGGTAGCGCACCTGAATTTGCTGTTCGGCACGTTGCCACTCGATTCGCACCAGACCAGGAAAGCGGGCAACCGGCCCCGGATCGGTTCCCGAAACATCGCGGGAAGGTAAATCGGGCGTGAGCGTCGGCAGCAGTGCCCCCAGTGTTTCTTGGACGCCAGGAATGATCTGTGCGACTTGGGCATTGGCCGACCGAACGGTTTCCTGAACGCCTGGGATGATCTGTTCGACTTGTGCGGTGGCCGACCGAACCGTCTCTGGCGCCGCAACAACACCCTCCCGCGCCATGCCAAAAAGCCAACCAGCAGCGCTGACCATTGCCCACATGATCACCACCATAAGCACAAGCAAAGTGGCCGTGATGAAGATCCAGGTTCGGCGACTGATGGAAGAGACGCCGCTCAACAGGCTGCGCAACAGGGGGTTCGTGATCAAGCTCACTTTATATCTCCGGCTGGATTAGGGGGGTCGGGCGGAACGCTCTTGGTCTGGACAGGCGGCGTTCCAGATCGGCAGCAACCTTGTCCCTGACCACATCGTGCGCCCGCGACAAGGGGATGTGCAGTGGGCAGCGCTTGTCGTTTCCACCATTTTCCATTACCCGCCCCGTTGAGGATGAACACACGCTTAAGTTAAGGGCTGCGCGGGCTTTGATAAAGACGAATTCTGGTTAACAATATCTCGGAAAAATCCGATATGTTTTTATGAACCTTAAACACCTCCATGTGTTCTGGACCGTTTCCCGCCTCGGTGGCGTCAGCCGGGCGGCGGAGCAACTCAGTCTCACCCCTCAGACCGTCAGTGGACATATCCGACACCTCGAGGAGGATTTGGGGGCAGTCCTGTTTCGCCCGGTCGGTCGTGGCCTGGAGCTAACAGAGGCGGGGCGTCTTGCACTGTCCTACGCTAATGAGATTCTGCATCTCGGTGGAGAAATGAAGCGGGCTCTGTCTGAAAGTCTGCAAAGTCCAATGCCTGTTCTGCGCTTGGGGATTACGGACGTTGTCCCGAAGTCATTTGCCTACCGCTTGCTGGCACCGGTCGGGAAGTTGCCGGACCCCGTCAGACTGGTATGTCGAGAAGGTAGTCTGGAGATGCTGCTGGCCGAACTGGCCTTACAGCGGATCGATATGCTCGTGGCAGACCGCCCGATGCCATCCGGCTTGGCTATTCGCGGCCATAGCCACAAATTGGGTGAAAGTGCACTGGCCTTCTTCGGGGCTGAGTCATTGTGCGATGACCTGCGCGAGTTTCCGGACTGTCTTAACGATGCGCCGCTGCTATTGCCTGGATCTCACGCGGCGATTCGTGGCTATATCGACTGCTGGTTGAACGACCAGCGCCTGACGCCGCGTCTGATGGGCGAGTTCGATGATGGCGCACTGATGAAAGCCTTTGGGCAGGCCGGCGCCGGATTTTTTCCGGCTCCCGCCATACTTGCAGATGAAATTTGTGTGCGTTACCAGGTCCGACGCATCGGCCAGGTTGAGGACCTTCATGAGGTATTCTGGGCAATTACCGCTGAACGACGGATCAGCCACCCTGCAATCATGACGGTCATGGACTCTGCCCGCGTGGCGCTGTTTCCCGGTGCTACTCAACCGACAGATTGATCTTGCCCAGTCGGAAGTCGCTCTGCAGTTTGATGAACAATGGATTCACCGAATACGACAACGAATGAACTGGGTTGAATCTGCGTGCCACTAAAAAACGACGTGATACCGTGTGATTCTGGGCTTAACGGCGAGCCAAGACATGGCTGATGCCCTCCCCTCCATACCCTGGTTGCTGGCCGGCCCCATCCTGCGGCAATGCACACCGACACGGCTGGTGTACTGGCTGGCGGTGCGTGAGCCCGCCCTACTGCGGATCCGGATCAATCCGGAAGTCGGTAAGTCACGTGATCTGAAGATGGCCCCCGGTGAGCCGGGCTGCCGGATTCTGACGGCCGGGATGCATCTGCACTATCTGTTGATAGATCTCCGACTCGAAGAGCCCTTGCCACAGGATTGCTGGATCGGCTACACCATAGCGCTGCAAGGACTGTCGGTTATCGACGGCGTGTGGCTTGAGTGCGCGGACTGGGCCCCCGACCTGTGCTACCCCGGTAAACGGTCTCCCGGCTTCGTGCTGCCATCGCGCATTCGTAGCCTGCTGCATGGATCGTGCCGCAAGCCACATCATGCTGGTGGGGATGGCCTGATCGAGGCCGACCAGTTGCTCGAAAGTTTGCTCGCTCAGGATACGCTGTGCACTGGGCAGGTACCGGTATCGGAGGCGCCAGACGCGCGGCCCGCTTGGCCATCGGTGTTGATGATGACCGGGGATCAGGTTTATGCCGACGATGTGGCCGGCCCGATGTTGCACGCGATTCAGCAGGTGATCGCCCGGCTCGGCCTGCCCGATGAACCGCTGGCCGGTGGCGAGCTGATTGGAGCTCCCACCGCGCAGCTCCTTTACCGCCATCCGGCCGGTTTCTACCGTCGCGATACCCTGTTGCCGCGTCAGCCGCGCAACTACGCACTGATTGAGGTGCTGTTTGGTGGTGTCGAAAAGCCAGTATTTACGACCGACAGCGCCCACAACCATCTGATCTCGCTCGGCGAGGTGCTGGCGATGTATTTGCTGGTCTGGTCCCCGGCCCTGTGGTCGCAGATCGATCTGACGCCGCCCGCAAATCTGGATGCCGGCGCGCTGAAGCTGTACCACACCGAACTGGATGTGATTCAGGAGTTCGTCGCAGGCTTGCCTGCGGTTCAACGGCTTTTTGCCCATCTGCCGACGGCGATGATCTTTGACGATCACGACATCACCGACGATTGGAACCTGAGTCGCGAATGGGAGGAGGTGGCCTACGGACACCCATTCTCACGGCGGGTCATTGGCAACGCCGTGTTCGGGTATCTGATCAACCAAGCCTGGGGCAATCGCCCGGATGCGTTCGATGGGCAGCTGATGGATCAGGTTCAGAGTAGCCTCGATACCCCAGGAGCGGAGGCGCACGAAGCGCTGATCGACCGCCTGTTGCGCTTCGACTGCTGGCACTACTCTTGGCCAACTCAACCACCGCTCGTGGTCATCGACGGTCGCACCCATCGCTGGCGTTCGGAGTCGGCAGCCCGCAAGCCTTCAGGCTTGATGGACTGGGAAGCCCTGACCGATCTGCAACAGACCCTGAAGGGATTGCCCGCGGTGTTGCTGGTGTCGCCGGCACCGATCTTCGGCGTTAAGCTGATCGAGTCGATTCAGCGGGTGTTCTCCTGGTGCGGACAATCCCTACTGGTGGATGCCGAAAACTGGATGGCCCATGCGGGGGCCGGCAACACGATCCTCAACATCTTCCGCCACCCCAAGACACCGCAGCACTTCGTGGTGCTGTCCGGCGATGTTCACTACTCCTTCGTCTATGATGTCGAACTGCGTGGTCAGGTGCGTGGACCGGACATCTGGCAGATTACGAGCAGTGGGCTGCGCAACAGTTTTCCACCCCGTCTGCTGGACGTGCTCGACCGTGCCAACCGCTGGCTTTACGCGCCTCGGTCGCCGCTTAACTGGCTCACACGGCGTCGTCATATGCGGGTGATTCCCCGTAAGCCCGATGGCATCCCACACGGTCGTCGGCTGCTCAACGGTAGCGGTATCGGTCTGGTCGAACTCGACCTGGAAGGCGTTCCCTGGCGCATTCGCGAGCTGCTCAGCGGCGGGCAGATCGTTAGCTTCTCGCGCCGTGAGGAAGAGTCACGTTGGGACTGAACGGTTCACCGCGCTGGCATGAGATTTATCTGCCTACGTGACACATGGGTCAGATCGCCCCAGTATCCCGGCGGTCGATAGTCTTTATGTTGCCTTATTTTGGATTGCGCGTAGTTTGCATTTTTTAAAATTTAACCTGCAGAACATATTGTCTGGTGCCCTGATTTCATGACGAGTAACTGTAGCCAGAATGGAAAGTTAGGCGGGCTCGTGAAGGAACTGGACAAAGCACAGAAAACGAGAAGTGACAGCGAGGGCTATGAGCATGTGGCAAGAGGTATGGAATACCGTCCTGTCGGAATTCTCCGATATCCCAGATGCGACGCAGATTACACGTATCACACTTCGCCTTCTGGTTGCTGCGGCCCTTGGCGGTTTACTGGGGTACGAGCGGGAGTCCCAAGGCAAGAGTGCGGGGGTGCGAACGCATATGCTGGTTGCTATCGGGGCGGCACTCTTCGTCCTCATTCCCCAACAAGCCGGGGCATCAACCGCAGATTTAACTCGGGTGTTGCAGGGCCTGATCGCCGGGGTGGGGTTCCTTGGGGCCGGAGCCATAATTTTGGGAACCAAACAAGTGGAGACCCAGGGGTTGACTACGGCGGCAGGCATATGGGTAACGGCAGCGATCGGCGTGGCTGCAGGAATGGGGAGGGAATCGACTGCCGTCCTGAGCACTCTTGTAGCCCTATTCGTCCTTTCCGTAGTTCCTTGGATCGTACGAGATTGCATAAAAAGTAAAAAGTGAAGTGGGCGGCAAAGTGAAATCCGCCTGCATTCGAGCGGGACACGCCAGAAGTGGCGCGCCCCGCAATTTGAACGTTGAGAGCCCTGCTCCCCCTAGCCTCGATAGTCAGCTCAGGGTCGGATCCGGAAGTAGCGGAAATCGGATACCCGCCGACGACGAAGCTTCGCAGTGTCCCGGCAGTTAGCCGTTCCATTGCGGACCAAGTTGGCGTTGAGCACGACCGCTCGGGCCGACGTCCCGAAGTAGCTCGTCAAGCAGGTTTCGGAGTGAAACTGCCGCTCGGATGATGGTGGTTGAGAGATGCCGACCGGCCGGTTGTGGCCGATAGCACGATTTCATCTGCCTTCCGTAAAGCTGCCGGACGGTTCCTGGCGAATAATCAGACTCCGATCAACAGCCAAGGAGTCTGGCATGGAATCCTACGAGCATAGGGAACCCTGGAACAAGGGAAAGTTGGTGGGCCAGAAGGCGCCGCTGAAGCCCAAGGACATCTGGGCGATCCGCATCCACCTTCAGAACGCTCACCACGTGCGCGATCTGGCGATGTTCAACCTCGCCATCGACAGTAAGCTGCGCGGGTGCGATCTCGTCAGCCTGCGCGTTCGCGACGTAACCCACGGCAACCAAGTGCTGTCGCGGGCAATGGTCATCCAGCGGAAGACGCAGCGGCCGGTTCAGTTCGAACTGACCGAGCCGACGCGAACGACGGTGGCTGCGTGGATCGAGAAGGCAAAGCTGAGGCCGGAAGACTTTCTGTTTCCAAGTCGGCTGCACGAATCGCCGCACGTATCCACCCGGCAGTACGCGAGGATCGTCGAGCAATGGGTGGCGTCGGCTGGCTTGGATCCCGCAGCCTACGGTACGCATTCGATGCGCCGCACGAAGGCGACACTGATCTACAAGCGGACAAAGAATCTGAGAGCCGTCCAGCTCTTGCTTGGTCATTCCAAGCTGGAATCGACAGTCCGGTACCTCGGCATCGAGGTCGACGATGCCTTGGAGATCTCTGAGCAGATAGAAATCTGACAGTGCCCCGACGGCCGCCCGCCGAAAGCCTTCGACGCGACGGGCGGCTGCTTTCCGGCGCGTTGCTGGAAGGGTCGTATCGGCCAGAACCGGCCGTTGGAGATCCGGCCAGGATTTGCCTCGCTGGATCGTCTTGGATGCCCGGTTTACGGCGGCCAACTTGAACCCCGTCTTGGCTCGACCCGGCCATATCCTGCCGGTCACCATCTACATCTACCAGCCATTCGAGCGGCCACTTCACGCAAGAATCTGCCGGACGGCCTACGCGAGCAATTCGGCCTGAGCGGACCGTCAGGCCGGATACTGATAGCATCAGTGACATTCCATAGGCAGGTCTTAAACCTGCACTCTGTTCCCATTTTTGTATTCTGAAATGTGCGACATTAACGAGACTTCCGTCAAGAGTCCTGCGACATGAGTGATCTTCATGACTACTGGCCCAAAGCAGTGCAGCATTTGAGGGAGCCCTACGACAACAGGATTTCTGATCACGTTGTTGTCGCGGAAATCAATGAAGCTCCCCAGAACGGTTATAAGGGGCTTCGTCTTGTTCGTACTGCCCTGGTACCGCTTGAGGTGGTTGATGAGGTACTGAGTGCTCCTGGAGGTATCGGCTACGAGGTACGCTCATGGGGGCCAGTCCCTTGTGTAGGCGAAGGCCAAGTCTATGAGACGAGCTTCTGGATTGACGGACGCAAGGGCAAGAATGAGCGCTTCCAGACCATTATTAATTCCTGGAGTTACCATGATAGGGAAGTCATTCTTCCCGACAATGTTTTGCTGATGACGTATGGATTGACGCCTCGCCACCTCAATGACGGAACGGTGTGTTGGGACGATCCACGAGGCCCGGTTTACGACGTACTGCGTGTGAAGTCGCATGTAAACCATGGTGACAAAAAAGACAATCCCTTGGGCTTGATCACGATTCGCCGCGAATACCTTGAAGATTTCTGTCACCTGAAGAACTGCGCCGCCGTAGCGGTTTACTACGAAGAGCGCTTTTCTTCGGAAGACGACTCTTTCGTCGCCGTCCTGAAAGGCCAAGAAGGTGACCAGTTCGAATTACCTGGACGTTTGCTTGGCATGGCGGTGCTGAATGACAAGTACCACTCCTTGGCACCTCAGATGTCCAGAGTGTGGGGAGCACGCTTGATCCTGATTCCACGGTCACGACCGGTTACTGACGCGACTGACCCGGAATTGACATGGCCTGATGACACCGAGCCAATGAACTATCAACGTGCGGCGGCCAAGTGGGTGTATGGGCACATTCGTGACGAGGTGCTGCTGGAGTATGAGGCTCACCCGGAGTATAGGATTCACCCCGAATCAGGAGGGGTGAGCTACAGCGGTTGGTGGGGAACGGCCAGAACATATCGTGTCGGGCGAAATCACATTCGTATCGAGCTGAAACAGCTCTATGAGGGATGTCCTCCTCATGTCATTTCGCACTGGCACCGCTATTCCGTTCAGGAGTCGGTTGCCGAACATGATCGGGTGACCCATGGCAATCGCAATATCGCCATTCGGGCAAAGGATGTTCTGGATGCGTATTTGACGCTGACGGCAAACCTGGCGTATCTGTCAGATCAAATCGGAATGAACTATACGCAGGATGATATTGGCGTTCTATCGACTGAAGAGGTTGCCTATCGAGGGTGGTGGTCGTTCGAGGTAATGCGTCCTCTGTTCGCCGTTGCGCCTATAGCGGCAAGTCGGGAACAGTTTCTTGACCGCGCAGTCAGCCTGTTCAAACTCTTGGAGCTACTCAAGCCAGCACCGCTGAGGGCAATGGCCCGGCAGTTGGGAGTACCGAAGGAACAGATCAAGGAATTTGCGTCGCTCAAGCTGCTTGCCTGCGTTTGTCAGTTGGCAACAATTTCATTAGGGCAAGGCCTTGCATTGACTGAAGATGCTGATGTTGTAGTGCCACAATGGAACCCCAAGACAGAATTACCAGAGCTGCGGACGCTATTTGCACTCAACGGATTGCGATCCAGTCAGGCACACACTCCTGGTGCCGAAAGGGAAGCGAAAATTTCGTCGGGTGCAGCAGTGTTTGGGATTGACGTGACCGCAACCACGACGGGGTGGGGCTATGCAATAGACGCACTTTACGATCGACTGACAGATAGTTTATTGGCAAGTGCTCGGTTGATTGAGGATGCTTTGGCAGCATAAAGATAGTATGGGCGCGACAGCTTGACTCGGACACCCGCCCGTAAACCTCTGACTTTTCGGCCAACCGCTAAAGGTCCAAACCACTCCTCGGCGAGCGGCAGCTTATGGGTAGCGAACCCAAACCGGCGGCTTTACGGCGATGAATCCGAGTGGGTGTCGGTCGCAACCCGACCCAAAGCTGAAGTAGCTTTTCTCAGCCTCTACGCCAGCAATGCAGCGTTTGCGGCCATGGGCCTTCGGGAATCCTATTTCAGCACCCCGCCATCAGTCGTCATTTGGCTTTCCCGACTGAACGTCAGGACCAGACTTCTTGTTGCCCGGTGACAAAGGCATACTCAGTGTCGCGGCCACATTGAAGCCGACCTGATTGTTGATACCAACAATATGGCCTCAGCCGTAAACCTTCGTCGGCTACTTGTGCAACCGCAGGTCGCCGTTCGTTGGCGCGCGCTACCGGTATCTCCAGAACGGACGGGTTCATTCAAGCATTAATTTTCGCTTCACTTGACTTTGTTTCAGCATCTCATAGACTTCCCAGCATCAAGGGGAGTAGCTTCATCCGTTCGGGTATCGTCATCACGGCAGACCGATCATCAGATCGCCGCCCGGTGCCCGAAGCGACGGAAATTACCGTTGCAAGCGAGACCTTGCCGCTAGGCAAGGTCCGTGCTCGCAAACAGCATCAAGGGTCTGTGCCCATCGGGATCAGACCCTTTTTGTTTGTTTGGAGCGTGAAATGACTTCATGGCTATGGATCCGAAAACTTGAGCCCGCGATCGCCAATGTCAGCGTGATCCATCCTTATCGCGGCGTCCGGCAGGCATTTCCTGCGCTCATCGGATCGAAATCATGATCATCAAACTTCAGCATTTTGTGGAATCGCGAGCATTCCAGAACTTCATCATCGCGGTGATCGTGGTCAACGCCATCACGCTGGGCCTGGAAACCTGGCCCACCGCCATGGCACATGCAGGGTCGTTGCTCCTCGCCCTCGATCAGATCGCCCTCGCAATCTTCGTCGTGGAGATCGTTTTGAAGTTGGTGGTGTATCGGGCGAGCTTTTTTCGTAGCGGATGGAACGTCTTCGACTTCACCATCGTGGCGATCACCGTCGCGCCGGTCGATGAGGGACTCGCGGTACTGCGCTCCCTGCGCATCCTGCGCGCACTTCGCCTGATTTCTGTGCTGCCGTCGATGCGCAAGGTCGTCAGCGCATTGTTGCGCGCCCTCCCGGGCATGGGTTCGGTGGTGAGCCTGTTGCTGTTACTGTTCTATATCGCATCGGTCATGGCGACGAAATTATTCGCTGCTGATTTTCCTGACTGGTTTGGTTCGATTGGCGCCTCGCTCTATACCCTGTTCCAGATCATGACCCTGGAGTCTTGGTCGATGGGCATCGTCCGCCCGGTCATGGAGGCTCATCCCTTCGCGTGGATCTTCTTCATCACCTTCATACTGCTCACGACCTTCGCCGTGCTCAACCTGTTCATCGCGATCATGGTGGATGCGATGAGTGCCACGGAACATGTAGAGCAAGAAGAAACGCGAACACTTGTGGTCGAGGAGCACCAGGCAGTGATGAGCGAGCTTCAGGCGATTCGCGCCGAACTCGCGGTCTTACGCGCCGCGCAGTTCCCGGCTCAAAATAGCAGTCACACGACGTGACACCACAACATCATTCACTTTTTGACAAATGACTATGGCGACCCAGACTTCCAAGACCTATCGCGCTGAACCCTTGATTGGCGACACACCGTGGATGACCAAGACCTGCATTCATGCGCTGGGTCGTTTATTGCAAGACAGTCGTTGCTTCCTAGAGTATGGGGCGGGCGGATCTACGCGTTTCGCTGCCGCTCATGAGGTCAAATCCTTGATCTCGGTCGAATCCGATGTCCGTTTTCTCAACGCTGTAGATGGTTGCATTCAAAGGGATTCGCCAAACCTGGACTGGCACCCCATTCACGTCGATATTGGGCGTGTCGGACCGCTTGGCTATCCCTTGCAGTTAAAAAGCATGCGCCGTTGGCTGCGCTACCCATCACGCCCCTGGGTGGCGGGACATCAACCTGATCTGGTCTTGATTGACGGGCGATTCCGGCTGGCATGCGCTTTGGCCACGGCCTACTACGCCCAACCTGGCACAACCATTTTCTTCGACGATTATCTTTACCGCCCTTGGTATTGGACTGCCGAACGATTCCTGTCGATGGTTGCAAAACCGGGTCGAGCACGTATCTTCAAAGTGCCTGACACCCACCGACCTCACCTTCGCGCCGCGCTGGTCTCTGCTTGCCGGGATCCGAGATAGGAGGCGAACGTCAATCAACGCCAACTCTATTTCATCAACTTCCGCGAGTTCACATTTGACGTGACGGTTTCGGCCAATGGGTCACGCATCCTTGAAGGGATGGCACACCATTTTTTCACCGCTGTTCCGGGTGACGCCAGTGCGCCAGACCGCTCAATCCCAACGCGACTCCGCCTCACGGCGCGAGAAGTTGACGTTCCGGCCATCATGGAGAAGTTGTCGGATGCGCCACGGCACGCCCTCCGCGTCGAGTTCGACCAGGCCGATACCGCTACCGTTGAGCAGGCGGCGACCGTGCGCGATCCCGTCGGGCTTGCGCGGGATGACGCGCATGTGACGACGGCGCGTGAGCCAGTTGAGTGGCGAACGCGGCGAGTACAGCCAGCGATTGCTGCGGTCGAGCACATCGAGCAGACGGGGCGGAAACGTGTTGCGCAGCCCACTGCTGGTGATCTGCCAGATGTCCGGACCGCGCACCCGACCGCGCAGCTCGACGTCATAGACGAAGGAGTAGTGAACATCGCCCGACAGCACCACGAAGTGCTGCGGGGTTTTCGGGTGACGGAAGATGTTGAGGATGGCGTTGCCCGCCCCCGGGTGGGCCATCCAGTTCTCGGCGTCGACCATCAGGGATTGGCCGAACCAGGAGAACACGCGCTGAATCGACTCGATCAGCTTGACGCCGAAGATCGGCGCCGGCGACACCAGCAATACCGCTGGTAATCCCTTTATGGTCTGCTGCAGATCGGTCAGCGCCTCCCAGTCCAGCAGGCCGGAAGGCTTGCGGGCGTAAGCGGTAACTGCCCGGCGTCCTTGCCTACTTCGAGATTTCGAAGAGATCGGATCGCAGCGGATTGGCCGCGAAGTGTTGCTTCCACAGCCTTGGGGTGAGCTGCGCCACGTTGGCGGCCGGATGCTGGCCGATGCGCTGGAGCACATCGACCAGGTACGTATAGGGGTCGATGTCGTGCAGGCGGCAGGTGGCGATCAGACTCTGCGCGATGCCCACGTACTTTGCCCCGACCTCGGTCCAGCAGAAGAGCCAGTTGCGACGGCCCATCGGCACCACGCGTAGCGCCCGCTCCAGATGGTTGGTGTCGATCGGCACCTCGGGATCGGAGAGGTACACCTCGAGGGCGGCCCGGCGCTCGCGCACGTACGCCATGGCGGTGGTGAGCGGTGAGCTGGGCAACAGGCCCTGGGATTCGAACTGGGCGTCGACCCAGGCGAAGAACTGCTGGAGCACGGGCTTGGCCTGCGCGAGCCGATGCGCGCGGCGTGCCTCACCGACGAGCCTGGCCTCGCGGATGTGCTTCTCCACCGCGTACAGTTTTCCGATCATCTCCAGCGCCTGGCCCGCACGCTCGGGCTCGAGCGCCTGCGCATCGAAGAACTTCCTCCTCGAGTGCGCCCAGCATTGCGCGTGCGTGAGCCCGCATTTTTCCGCGTAGCGTTCGTAGGCCGCATAGCCATCGGTAAGCAGCACCGCCCCCTCGGGCGGCGGGTCGGTGCCCAGGGTCTGCGCAATGTGCTTGCCACTGCGCCCCTCGTGATAGGCGAAGCAGATTTCGTCACGCTCGCCATAGACCGGCCAGAAGTAGCCGCCCTTCATCTTGCCCGGGCCGGCCCGGCCGGCCTTGATCGGGGTCTCGTCCATCGCCTTGATGCGGCTCGCGCGGATCGAGTCGAGTTGGGCCGTAAAGATGGGTTCGAGCAGCGACAGCGCCCCGTGAGTGAGCTGCGTGAGCCACGGGCGCGAAACCTTGATGCCGTTGTCCCCGAGCCGCTGGTGCTGGCGGTACAGCGGCTGGTGGTAGCAGAACTTGTCGGTGATGAGCCCGGCGACGAAGCTCACATCGGCGCGGCTGCCGCGAATCACCCCCTCGGGTGCCGCCGGGCAGGAAATCGCCTGGGTGTCGAGGCGCTTGATCACCGGACGCACATACTTGAGGATCACGTAGCTGCCCGGGCGCTGTGCCAGGCGGTGACTGACCTTCTCGCCGATCACCTCGAACTGGTCGGCGGTGAGCCCGTCGATTTCCGGGTTCGCCACGGCGATGGTCTCGACCGGCACGCGGGCTTCGTCGAAGAACAGCGCCGATGCGTCGCCCGCCGCGTAATCGGTGGTGCGGGCCCGGCGGGTGTGGGCGGCGATGTCCTTGGCAGGGGGCGGCGGCGAGGATTCGGGCACCGGCAACTCGCCCAGGTTCATCTGATGCGGGCTCGCATCGACGATGCGCTTCTCGCTCTTCGCCCCGAAGAGCTGGCGCCGGAACCACTCGATCTGATGCTTCATCGCCTGGAACTCGAGCTGCAGGGCATCGAGTTGGCGGGCGGCGGCCGCGTTCGCCTGGGCCAGTGCGACGATTTGCTCGGGCGCCCAGCGGGCGGCCTCGGCGGGCGTCGGAACGGTCAGCGAAACGGGCGTCGTCATGGCCGGAATTTTACCGTAAAACCCAGCATTCATGCGGGCTTGGCGGCCACTTCCGGGAGCTTGAAACGGCGCTTGAAGCGCGCCGGCTCGATGCCTTCGAGCAACAGCTTCAGCCCGGTCCAGTCCATCTGGCGAGTGAGCACCCGCGACCAGTCGGACACGAACCGTCCCTGCTCGAGGCGCTTGGCCCACACGCAAAAGCCGCTGCGATCCCAGTACAGCACCTTCATCTGCGTGCCGCGCCGGTTGATGAACACGAACAGCTCGCCCGACAGCGGATCGCACCCAAGTGCGTGGCGGGTGAGCGCGTACAGCCCATCGAAGGACTTGCGCATGTCAACCGGGCGGCCATAGACATGCACCCGCACCGCCCCTTCGGGGAAGAACATCAGCCGCGCACCAGATGCAGCACGACACCGCCACCCAGATCGAGCTTGAGCTCGAGCCGGCCTGCACCGCCGCCAACGTCGACCAGGCCCGCATCGACAAAGCCCGCACGAGCGCACGCATCGCCGCGATCGGCGACGCTCGACGCCTCACCGGCCAGCAGGCCGCGCCAGCGCTCGAAACTCGACTTGCTCAAGCCCTCGCTGTCGCAGAACTGCCGGATGCTCAGACCGCTTGCCGCAAAGCGATCGAACACCGCCCGCCATTCCTCGTGGCCGCGTCGCCGCCATTTGCTCCTCACCGTCGATGCCATCACTGCCAATCCCGTCGTCGTTGAACATGGCGAGAATTATTCAACGATCGCTACGCCGCGAGAAGGACGCCGCTCAGTTACCGGTTACTTGCGGGCGGCAGACTCCGATCGCCAACGGTGGGTGCGACAATCCATGACCACCAGCGGCGGCTGGGTAGGCCAGGTGTAGTGCCAGCGGTCGAAGCGCAACAACCGTTCGATCAGCGCGTCATGTGCTTCGGCTCCGGGCGTCTCGAGGCTGACCTGAACCTGATCCAGCAGTTGTGCATCGAAAGCGTCCGGGTGATTGCCCCAGGCCTGATTGATCAGGTAGCCGAACACGGCGTTGCCAATCACCCGCCGTGAGAACGGATGACCGTAGGCCACCTCCTCCCACTCGCGGCTCAGGTTCCAGTCGTCGGTGATGTCGTGATCATCGAAAATCATCGCTGTCGGCAAATGGGCAAAAAGCCGCCGCACCGCCGGCAACCCTGCGACAAACGCCTCAATCACGTCACGCTCCGCGTTGTAGCGCTTCAGGGAGTCGGCATCCAGATGGGCAGGCGGCGTGAGGTCGATCTGCGACCACAGGGCCGGCGACCACACCAACAGATACATTGCCAGCACCTCGCCGAGCGAGATCAGATGATTGTGGGCGCTGTCGGTGGTGAACACCGGCTTCTCCACGCCGCCGAACAACACCTCGACCAGTGCGTAGTTGCGCGCATGGCGCGGCAACAGGGTTTCGCGACGGTAAAATCCAGCCGGATGGCGGTAAAGCGCCTGCGCGCTGTCGGCGCCGCTCAGCTCACCGCCGGCCAGCGGCTCATCGGGCAGGCCGAGTCGCGCGATCACCTGATGAATCGCGTGCAGCATCGGGCCGGCTACATCGTCGGCATAGACCTGATCGCCGGTCATTATCAACACCGACGGCCAGACGGGCAGCGCATCGGGCGCTTCCGACGGCGCGGCGCCGTCTGTCGGCGACACCTTCCGCGCAAGCAGATCTTCCAGCAGACGATCAGCCTCGATGAGACCATCACCGCCGGCATGATGCGGCTTGCGGCATGATCCATGCAGCAGGCTGTGAATGCGCGAGGGCAGCACGAAGCCGGGGGACTGTTTGTCGGGGTAACACAGCTCGGTCGCCCAATCCACATGCTCAAGCCACGCGTCATCGACCGCCGTCAGGCTTTGCAGTGCCACCGTGTAGCCGATCCAGCAATCCTGCGGCAAGGGGGTATCGAAGTGCAGGTCGATCAACAGATAGTGGAGGTGCGTTCCGGCGGTCAGCAACCGGCAACCCGGTGCACCGGGAACGAGCACCCGTTCTTGTGACGCCCCTTCGTCGGGATCGAGACGAATGCGCAAACGGACCGGCTCGCGCACCGCCAGCCAGCACACCAGCCGAGTCGGCGCGCATTGTCGCAGGATCGGGCCTGCCAAGACCCACGGAATGGGTGACCCTTCATCGATCATGGTTCAACTCCACGCCAAGTTTGAGGTCACGAAACATCAGCACGTATTCCAGACAAGAAGAATCGCGCTCCAGGTGATTGATGGTAGTGCTCTGTGAATCCGTTGTTTGTCTGACTGCATGATGCCTTCTGATCAGGGAAGTTGATCTGTTGCGTGATTCGCCCCGGGAAACAACGCCACACGGGCAGATTCCATCACCGTCATGATCGCGGGGTGACTGATCCTTCGTTCGGCGGTAATGGCCCAGAATACTTCATGCAGGTCATCGACCCGGCCGATGCATCGGACCTCATAGCGCGCGCATATTTCATCAGCAAGGATGGCGGGTGCCGGAAAGAACCCGGCGCCGGCCTGCCCAAAGGCTTTCATCAGTGCGCTATCGTCGAACTCACCCATCAAACGCGGCATCAAACGCTGGTCATTTAACCAGTAATCGATATGACCACGAATCGCGGCGTGCGATCCGGGAAGGAGCAGCGGCGCGCCATTCAGGCAGCCCGGAAATTCACCCTGATCATTGCACAGCGAGTCGGTCCCGAAAAAAGCCAGCGCACTCTCGCCCAATTTGTGGCTATGACCCCGAATCGCCAAACCGGACGGCATCGGACGGTCTGCCACGACCATGTCGATTCGCTGCAAGGCCAACTCGGCCAGTAACACGTCCAGACTGCCTTCCCGGCAAACCAGTCTCACCGGATCCGGCAACTTGCCCACGGGTGCCAGCAAGCGGTAGGCAAACGACTTGGGAACGACATCCGTGATCCCCAAACGCAGCACCGGCATCGGACTTTGCAGCGACGCGGACAAGGCCTGCTTCATTTCCCCGCCGAGCTTCAGGATTTCATCGGTGTAAGACAGGGCAAGGTGCCCGGCCTCGGTCAGTTCCAGACCGCGACCGGCCGGACGAAACAGAACGGCCCCCAATTCCTTTTCGAGGTGACGAAGATGACCACTGACGGTTTGTGGCGTGAGACCGAGTTGATCCGCCGCCCGGCTGACTCCTCCGAGACGGGAAACCGTCCAGAACACATGAAGATGCTTGAGGTTCATATCAACCTATCGGAATTATCCGAAATATTATTAACCATAATTCGTCTTTATCAAAACCCGGGCACGCTTTAAGGTGGGCGCCTGTTTCAACCCTTTGTTCAAGATGGAGTCACAGCAATGAACGCATTCGCACACCCGCTATTTCGTAACCTTTTGAGCGGCCTGTCTTCCATCAGTCGCAAAACCTGGATTCTCATCGCCGCCTTCCTGCTCTTGTTGATGGGACTCCTCGCCTGGGCAGCGATCAGCATCGCTGGCTGGCTTTTTGGGATGGCGCAGCAAGGCGTGGATGCCGCACCCGAGACGGTCCGGTCGATTTCGTCCCAGGTCGAGCAATTCATGCCAGGAGCCCAGGAGACCGTGCGGTCGGCGACGGCGCAAGTCGAGCAGATCATTCCGGGTGCCCAGGAAACGCTGGGGGCATTGCTACCGGCGCTTTCCGCGAACACTCTGCCAACCAGCGACGTATCGGGAACCGACCCGGGACCCGTCGCTCGTTTTCCGGGTCTGGTCCGGGTCCAGTGGTTGCGTACCGACCAGCATGTTCAGGTACGTTATCAAGGTCAGGCTGCGCTGCCTGAAGTCATCGGCCATTATGCGGGAGGCTTCGCCGCACAGGGCTATCAGCAGAACCTCCTGTCAGCCACAACCACGGAGGAACGTCATGAATACCTCAAGGATGGAGCACGCTTCGGTTTGATCGTTTCCATTCAGAATCGGAATCAGATCACGGTCGATCTGGTTGCCCCCGCTTCTTGAAGTTTCGTAGTAGGGAACGCGGGCGCAGGCTCGTGAGGACAATGATTAGAGGATCGACATGTCGGAAACCCACAAGGGTGCGTTGGAATGGTTGAAAGCCGAACTCGACGATGAGTCTGACGAAGACTTCGAACTCGAACTCTCGGAATCTGTCCTGTCACTCGAACTGCGCAAGGTCTACAAGAAGCAGCATGCCGACACTCTGGACCGTCGCACATACTTCACTGAGCTGATCAAGCTGCAGGCAGAACTCATCAAGCTGCAGGACTGGGTTGAACACCACGGCGAAAAAGTGGTGGTGATCTTCGAAGGCCGGGACGCGGCAGGCAAGGGAAGCGTCATCAAGCGCATCACCCAACGTCTGAACCCACGCGTCTGCCGCGTGGCGGCACTAGCCAAGCCAACCGAGCGGGAAATGACCCAGTGGTATTTCCAGCGCTACGTACCTCACTTGCCCGCTGCTGGAGAGATCGTCCTCTTCGACCGTTCTTGGTACAACCGTGCTGGCGTCGAGCGCGTAATGGGCTTCGCTTCACCGGACGAGGTGCAACAGTTTTTCGAAGACGTTCCCGAATTCGAGCGCATGCTCGTGCGTTCAGGCATTCGTCTAGTCAAATACTGGTTCTCCCTTGCCGACGAGGAACAACAGCTGCGCTTCCTGATGCGCATTCATGATCCGCTGAAACAATGGAAACTCAGTCCGATGGACCTGCAATCCCGTGTTCGCTGGGAGGACTATACGAAGGCGAAGGAGGACATGCTCGCACGGACGAACATCCCCGAGGCACCGTGGTACATCGTCGAGGCCAACGACAAGAAGCGCGCCCGCCTTAACTGCATTTCACACCTGCTTGAGCACATCCCCTACGAGGACGTTCCACAAACCCCTGTCGTTCTGCCCGATCGGGTTTTCAACCCGGACTACGAACGAAGCGTGATGCCGCCGGAGTTGTACGTTCCGAAGCGATACTGAGCCAGCCTTGACAAAGGCGCGGCGGTCGCACTGGCTGACAGACGGCTTTTCCAGCGAATGCTTGCAGTGCCTATGGCAACCGACGATGCCGCAGCGATCCGCCAGCGGTCTATGCGTTCCTTCAATAGCCAGCTGAATCACACCGCTTCCAGTAAGATTGAAGCCAGTTGAGTGGCGGCTGTCTGGCTCATTACCGCCATATTCCGGTCTGACGCACAAAGTCCGGATTGGGTCGAGAAAACTCAGCCGGCCCCGAAGCCTGAGCGACAGCAATCAGTCTGCTCCTGACGTTGAACCGGGAAAGCCCAACGGCAGCAGGTGGCCGAAACCTGACGCATCCCCCAGCGCGCGACTTTCGGTGGTCCAACGCAAATCTCTGCTGGCTTTCGCCGATCGACCTCCTCTAATGACTATGGCTGTCATCCACCCGTCCCGCTCAATGCTCGAAGTTTGGCCTGCTGCGCGGCCGACGCCACCTGGTGTGCCGTTCTCAGATGCAGTGGCCGCTCATGCTCAGCGAAGGCACGGATCATCTGATCAATGGTTCTCGCGAATTCTTCGGGGGATGCCATCTCAGCCAAGCATCGAAAGTAGGCGGGGAATACCACTTGCCAGTTGACGCCAAGCTGCCATGAGCCGGCTTCCTCGGCGAAGTAGACCACATCATCGGGTGCTTCATCGATACGACGTAGCAGCCGGAAGAGGAACTCGAACGCTTCGCGTACTGAGGCGCCCGGTTGCCGCCCGACTGCTTGGACACACTTGCGTAGTAAGCGGTCGAGTTCGGCAACAAACGCGTCCGTACCCCTTGAGTGTTCCTTGTAGTTCTTGGCATTGGCCTCACACTGCTCGAAGTACCGGCCGTCGCAGCTCTCGCTGTAGAACTTCTGGATTTCTTCGATCAAAGGAACTGGCTTTGTCCCTGGCACAACCAGGACATCGACATGCATGAAGTCGCTCAAAAGTGGCTTTAGATTGGCCTTGGACACGAGTTCGGCGGCGCGCTCAGCAATGATCAGCAGGTCGCAGCGGCGCAGCCCGCGCAGTTCGGTCCGCAGTTCTGTCAGGTCAGTCATTGAGGTATCGAGCTTTGCCGATGTCGGGGCGGCGCGCAGCGCGTCAGGATGCGTTTCCAGCCATTGCGCGCGACCACGGCCTCGCCGAGGATATCGAGGTACTCGGCGATATCCACCCGGTCGTCTGCCGGCATTGGCCCCTGCGCATATTCCGCAAGCAGCATCTGTCGTGCTCGTGGCCCCTTGCCCAACGGGTGAATGCGGCTGTAAGTCTCGCAGGCGTAAGCGAAGGTCTCGCGCTTGGCGTAGTCGATCTCCAGCAGCCACTCACGCTGCCGGGTCTCGCGTAACCCAATGGTGCGGCGCTTGCAGTTGTGAAAAATATGGGCCACCTCGTGCACCAGAAAGTCGTCGAAGCGCCCCGATGCGTCGAAGTATGCTGCCGAGAGGTAGCAGGTCGTCTCCTCGCTCAGACCCACAAGGTAGGGGGCATCGTCGGAAAGGATTTCGGCCTTGACGCCGGCGAGAAAGAGGTTTGCCAGAGTCCAAGCCGTGTGGAGCCACTGACTCTGTTCGAGCACCTGATCAATCATCACCGGCGTGAGAAAGACCACCGAACGCTCGAGCATTTCGAGGACGCACGCCTGTTCGTGGCGGGGAAAGAGTCCCTGAACCATGGGGAGTACCTTCCGGCGGGTGAGCGCGGCAACATCCAATTCGTCCAGGGCCGCTGGAGCGGAGGCGCACGTGGCTCGCTCGTGGACCGCCGATTTCAGCGCCTTACGCAGGGCCGCATCCCCGTGCTGGACGCGGCCGAGGTAGCTGTCCCCTGACCATGCCCGGAAGTGCGTGTCGTACTCACCGCTTTGCACGTAACGCTTGATCGCTTGTTCAGGTGATTCCTGCATGGGACTCACCGGACGGAAGGCGCAGGCCGCGAAGGGCTCACGACCAATCGTGTGTAATCCCCTTGCTCCAGCGCAGCATCGCGGATTCGAGACGCCAACGTCTGCGATGGGGTCCAGTGCCCCCCTTGGGCGACGAAGCGCGTTTTGGCGTCGACGACGGTTGATGTGCCGTCAAACTTGGCGGACAGCGGCGCCAATGCTTGTTCGGCACGCGCCCATTGCTGGCGCTCGAACGTGCTTGGGTCAAAACACCCATCTGCAGTGAAGGTAAAAATGCCATAGGCACAGCGAACGACGCGAATCGGCTGACGATCCACAAGTTCAACCAGCAGGTCTGCCATGCGTACGCGCTGACTTGCGAAGCGGGTAATAGGGTGACTGCCCGGGTCTTGCCGCATCCGCTCGTACGTTGAGTGGGGCAGTTGGTACAGGCGATCGTCCTGATCCAGCAAAAACCTGCGGCTCGAGATTCCCATCAGGCGTCCGCCCTTCGTGTATCCGGCAGATGACCCAGCGGTCGACGGCGGTCAGCCTCATGCGGGACACCAGCCGGGGTGAGACAGCCAAGGATTTCTGTCATCTTCCGATGCCTCTCAATCAAGTCGTGTCGCACGATGCCGCTGACCAAGGAAGGCAGAAGTCATCCAATGTCCATCTCCGGATGGGGGCGCCATCGAATCAGACACCGAGCAACCGATAAGGCGTCTGATTGTTCTCCCGCGGTCGCCGATAATGCTCCGCGACGCAAATGCCGTTTCGCCAAAGCAACTTACAGGAGCTCCTTTCCTAGCGGCGCCATGTCGTCCCAGCCGGATACCCGCGGCGACGGGGCGTCTGATTTGCACTGGGCCAGCAACTTGTCGAGGGTGTATTTGCGCTGCTGCTTGGTATCCGGCGCAACGGTGGCATCAACTCGATCGCGCAATTCTTTCCCCGCCTTGAAATGCGGGACATGATTGGCCGGGATCTCGACCTTTTGGCCGGTCTTGGGATTGCGTCCCTGACGCGGCGGACGGTAGTTCAGTGCAAAACTACCAAACCCACGGATCTCGATCCGGTCACCGACCGCGAGCGTTTGGGTCATTTGTTCCAAAATGAGACTCACTGCCGCGTCCGCATCAGCTGCCGTCAGCGTCGGGAATCGCTCTGCGATGCAACGGATGAGTTCTGACTTGACCATGGAAGAAGTTTAGCAACTTGTGCGCAAGGGGGAAGGTTAGACGGTGACCATTATCGGTTGCGTTGGGGAAACGGGCGGATGTCTTCAAGCCCGATGCTGCATGCGTACAATTTAGCCAAGAGCTGACGGAGACATGCTCTCCAGATCAGACGCCTGACGGGCTGCTTCACTCTAAAACCTGCCGGATGATCTACTTCAGCAACTCGGCCGAAGGGGCCGTTCAGCTTGTGCCCAGCGAGCGGCGGCAATGCCGACGACACCGGTCGCCGAGCGCGCAAACGAGGTTGAACGGCAGGTCTCCGATACCTCGAGCTCACCCTATCGACCCGTTGCAGTCATAGAGATTTCCGCAAAGCTGCCGATCAGCCAGACGGGCCTCCCGCGAGTTTCGCTTCCGGGAAGCTGCCGTTCGTGACCTCACACTCTCGGCCACTAGCGGACGCAGGGAGGACTTTCCGCAACCGGCCGTTCGATGCGGCACCGATGGCCTTCGCGCAGGGGTAGTGAATCCGCCAGGATTGACTTGCGCTGCCCTACCTCTCACTAGTGAGGGGCGGCAGCGCATCAAGCGGTGAGCGCACTCCGGCACCGCCAACTTTCAGCACATGCGTGTAAATCATCGTCGTAGAGACGTCGGAATGGCCGAGCAAATCCTGCACGGTTCGAATGTCGTAACCGCTGCGGAGCAAGGCCGTCGCGAAC
This sequence comes from Thauera chlorobenzoica, assembly GCF_001922305.1. Classification (NCBI taxonomy): domain Bacteria; kingdom Pseudomonadati; phylum Pseudomonadota; class Betaproteobacteria; order Rhodocyclales; family Zoogloeaceae; genus Thauera; species Thauera chlorobenzoica. Next base: position 286,395 of record NZ_CP018839.1, on the reverse strand, counting down.
GAGTGGCGGAGGGTGTGCGGTGTGGCGGGCTTCGTGATGCCTGCTTGTTCCACGGCACGTTTGAAGGCGCGCTGAAAGGTCTGGTCATACATATGATGGCGACGCACGACACCGCTCCGTGGATCGGTCGAATGCGTGTGCTGAGCAAAGACCCAGAACCACGGCCAAGAATGCCCGGCGCGCGGATACTTCCGCTCAAGGGCGTCGGGAAGCGCAACGCCGCTGCGGCCCTCGGCCTGGTCCTTCAGCCACCATGCCCGTGCACGCGACAGCTGCTCGCGCAGGCTGGGTGCCAAGCTCTCGGGTAACATCAAGGCCCGATCCTTGGAGCCCTTGCCCTCCCGCACGATGATCGTGCCGTGATCGAAATCCAGATCCTTGACCCGCAGTTGCAAACCCTCACTGATCCGCATGCCCGTTCCATACAGAAGCTGGGCGAACAAACGATGCTCGCCTTCCAGAAAACCGAGGATGCGAACCACTTCATCCGGGGTCAGCACGACCGGCAAGCGCCGCGACGGCCGAGGTCTTCCGATCTCCTGAAGCCAGGGCAGATCCGTGCAAAGCACCTTGCCGTAGAAGAACAGCAAGGCCGCCAATGCCTGACGATGCGTGGAGACCGAAACCTTGCGCTCGTTCGCCAGCCAGGACAGAAATGCCTCGACTTCGCTGCTGCCCAAGGTTGCCGGGTGACGCACACCGTGGAAACGGATGAAGGCACGAACCCAGTGGACATACGCCTGTTCGGTTCGTAAGCTGTAATGCAAGTAGCGTATGCGCTCACGCAACTGGTCCAGAACCTTGACCGAACGCAGCGGTGGTAACGGTGCAGTGCTGGTTTTCATGGCTTGTTGTGACTGTTTTTTTGTACAGTCTATGCCTCAGGCATCCAAGCAGCAAGCGCGTTACGCCGTGGGTCGATGTTTGATGTTATGGAGCAGCAACGATGTTACGCAGCAGGGCAGTCGCCCTAAAACAAAGTTAGCCGAGAGGAGAAACTATGTCTGCAAAAGAGATCAAACTTATCTCTCCAAACAATGGAGATATCAAAGGACTCTTATTGGAGGACGGAACTGTTTGCCCTGTAGTTTTTATGTACGATTCAAAACTACTGGTAAGAGATGTTATTCTCCAAGAAATGCATCCATCACCTCCAAAGAAAGTAAATGGGCAATCGATTTACGTCGATGAAAACGGCGGGGAATGGAGCTCTTCAGATGTTGAATACCATTCTGTTCTCAATAGCTAGTGGCTAACAATTCGCTCAAGCGGACCCGCATTCTGCGGGCCGCTTACCTTGTCCGTTATGCCCTATAAAATTATCTCCGTGTGATGGTCAAATTATGAAAATGAATGTGCATCTACCACCAAACAGTGCTGAGTTATCGGTCGTCGAATCATCAAGAAGCCTGCTTGTCGTAGGCGCCAATGGTTCCGGTAAAACCAGGCTAGGAACTTGGATAGAGTTTGATTCACCAGATCGCGATAAAGTACATCGGATATCCGCTCAGAAATCCCTAGCAATGCCCGACTCAACGACACCAAAGTCGATTGACTTGGCAACATCCGAACTATGGACGGGTTATGAGCGAGCTATCGAGCAGAACAATATCCAGGGATACAAACAAGGGCACAGGTGGCAAAGTAAGCCAGCGGTTAGCCCTCTGAACGACTATCACCAGTTAATGGTATTTCTTTTTTCAGACCATACTGAGGAAAGCGCCAAATACCTTTCAGCATCAAAACTGACAACCAGTAGAGTAGAGCCACCTAAAACAAAGCTAGATGTAGTTAAGGAAATTTGGGAAAAAATACTTCCCCATAGAGAACTTGTGATTGGCGGCCTTCGAATCCAAACAAAAACAAAGGACTCGCAACAAAGTATCTATAATTCCTCGGATATGAGTGATGGCGAGCGGGTTATTTTTTATCTTATTGGGCAATGCTTGGCCGCCCCGTCCAGTGCAATTATTGTCGTTGACGAGCCAGAACTACATCTCCATAAATCAGTCCAAGCCCCTCTCTGGGATCAAATAGAGCAATCCAGACCTGACTGCTTGTTTATATATCTAACCCATGACGTTGACTTTGCTGCGGCAATGGAAGAGACAACTAAGATTTGGTTAAAATCATTTAATGGAAATCGCTGGGATTGGGAGTTAATTAAACAAGATGAGGCTATCCCGGAAGACTTATTGCTAGAGGTATTGGGCAGTAGGAAACCAGTTGTGTTTGTAGAGGGTGTTGCAGGAAGTTTTGATTCAGCCCTATACACCTCAATTCTTAGCAACTACCTAGTCATACCAGTAGGCAATTGTAGTCAAGTAGTACAATCAGTTAAAGCATTGAAAGCTAATCCGCAACTTCACCACCTTAACGTATTTGGCATCATTGATCGAGACAGAAGAGTTCCCGCTGAAATCCAGAAGCTAGAGCAAGATTCAATATTCGTTCTTTCGGTCGCTGAGGTAGAGAATCTATTTTGCACCAAGGAACTATTAGCATTGGTCAGTACACGACTGGCCCGTGATGAAAATGCTGATTTTTTATCTGTTTCTTCCGCTATATTTAAGAGGCTGCAAAGTGAGCTAGAAACTCAGGTCTCACTCCGTGCCGCAAGCGAAATAAAATTTCAACTAAATATGTTTGATGAAAAAGCAAAAGGTGCTGCTGCACTAACTTCTGCGCTAGAGTCGCTAGCGGGAAAAATTGACGCAGGCGCCATTTACAATCAAGCGCTTTCAGAATTAAATTTGGTATTGTCTGCGAAGAATTATGAAGGCCTCCTATCACTATACAATCGCAAATCTCTATCTACTCAAGCAAGCTCAGCGCTCGGCCTTGCCAATGGAGAACTTCCCGAGCTTATAGTTCGGCTCGCGAAAGGCGAATGTCGAAATGAAATTACGCAATCGCTAAAGAAGTATTTTGGCAACTTCGCTCCCTATATGGCATAACAAGTCATTGCAGCGGACGCGCTTCGCGCGCCGCTGAATTCCAACGTTAGGCCAACGGAGCCGCTGACGTGACACGAACCATATCGCCTCCGAGAGGGGACCTAAAATCTCTCCGGCAACCGCTGGAGGAAGGTGAATGGCGCGTCTTTGAATTCTTCGATGCGCACCTCCCCGAGAAGTGGGAGATATACATTCAGCCTCACCTGAATGGCTTGCGGCCGGATTTCGTATTACTGCACCCCGATGTGGGAATCGCAGTTTTCGAGGTGAAGAATTGGGACTTGGATGCAGTCGAGCGTTGGGTAGAGGCGCGCCCCAATAAGCCACCAATCCTGAAAGGTCGTAGGGATGGGAAGACATTCTCACTGCAAAGTGATAACCCAGTCGAGAAAGTCTTTCGATACAAGCAAGAAATACAAGACCTATATTGCCCGCGTATAGATCAACGCAGTGGGCTCGCCGTCGTAACCGCCGGAATTATTTTTCCTTCCGCAGACGACGACCGGGTATCTCAGCTATTGATGCCTTGCCGCGAGTATCGGCAAATGCAGGAGTGGTTTCAATACAACCCGATATCGGGAAGAAACGCATTAGAGCGCGGCGATCTATTGCGTGTGTTTCCAGAAGCCAAAAGAACCCAATCAAAATTCATGAACCCGGAACTTGCCGCTGATCTTCGGCTTTGGTTGGTGGAACCGGATGCCCCAAAGACTCAGCGCACGCCTCTGGAACTTGACGAGACACAACGGCGACTCGCCAATTCTCGCACCAAGTCGGGCTACCGAAGAATTACTGGCCCGGCCGGGTCAGGGAAGTCAGTTGTTTTGGCGGCGCGTGCAGCGAAACTCATTGCTGAAGGAAAAGACGTTCTTGTCGTCGCTTTCAACATCACGCTACTCAACTATCTCGCAGACGCTGCCGTAAGGAATCATCCGCCAGCGCGCAAGGCAGCCACTTGGTTGAATTTCCACCATTGGTGCAAACGCGTCTGTGAGGACACAGACCATGCCGAAGAATACCGCGCACTCTGGAGTGTCGAAGGGCACTTTCCAGACCAGGATTTGTGTTCCCTCGTTGAATCGATAATCGAAAGCGATCATGAAGGCTTGGTACAGCGTTACGACGCTGTGCTTGTCGATGAAGGCCAAGATTTCCAGCCAAACTGGTGGGCGTTGCTTCGCAAAGTATGCAAACCGGGGGGGGAGATGCTGCTCGCCTCGGATGCAACTCAGGATGTGTATGGAACCGCAAATTCTTGGACGGACGGAGCCATGAAGGGTGCCGGTTTTGCCGGTAATTGGACGAAGCTGAACATAAGCTATCGCCTACCGTCGGGATTGATTGATTTTGTCTTGGATTACGGCAGACGGTTTCTTCCTCGTGAGAACGCAGACCTTCCGCCGATACGACAGATGGAACTGAACATCAATCCTTGTCAGCTTCGTTGGGTTCAAGTTTGTCCCGGACAGGCAGCATTCACTACCGCTGAAGAGATTTGGCAACTAATGAAATCTCATGGCGACGAAGGGCTCTCGGTGTCCGATATGACTGTGCTCGTTGATAGTCAGGAACTGGGTCAAAGTATCGTCTCACTCGTTGGAGAACAAGGTGCTCGCTGCGTCAACACCTTCGAGAAAGACAAAAGACAGAGTCGCCGGAAGAAGCTTGCTTTTTTCATGGGCGATGCAAGGATCAAGGCAACCACTCTTCACAGCTTCAAAGGGTGGGAGGCCCGCGCTCTTCTGATATGCATAGAACATGCAAAAGACAAAAGGGCTATGGCTTTGCTATATGCAGGACTCACACGCCTAAAACAACATCCGTCCGGAAGTTTCCTGACCGTTGTTTGTGGGGAGCCAAATTTGGCCGAGTATGGGAAAAGCTGGCCAGACTTCATAAACAAAAATCGGCCTAACCCTGCGCTCCAAGGGACGCTGCGCGATAAAGCCGCGCAGCGTCCCTGAGCTTGAACGTTGAACGACAGCTTTCCCAAAAGGTCTGCGGCGGCATTGGGTCGGTTGCCGTCAGTGACCTGCGAAACATCACCGTCGGCTTACAGCCTCAAAGCAGCCATAGCCTCATCATGCTCAATTCCAACCAGTTGAAGTTGAGGTGAGGTTGCGCCCAAGACGTTCATTCCAACCTCAGCATCCGGCCGGTTTGGACTTGGAAATCTCCGCCTTCCAACCTCAGAATGCAAATAGCCAAATAATCGTGCTCCGGTTGCTCAGTTGGAATTGCCTGGTATCGGGTCCAGCACGGCGCAGCGCAAGGCGTCACAGGGGCGAAGACGTCAATGTAGTCACACATCTTGGCTAGTTGTCGCGTGATTGCGATGCAAGCTCGAGACGATCGCCATCAACCTGTTGATCGGTTCGGCCAGCCGCTTCGGCAATACGCGGTGTTGGGTATGGGTTTTCAGGTCGGCGTTCCAGCGGTGCGAAACCCACACATCTTCTTCGGGGTGGTTGTTGTCCACGCCGTTGCAATACTTGTAGCCAACAAGCGCATCGGTGTGCGACAACAGGATGCGCGCCATCGTCATGTGGAAGCGATGGGCCTGGAGATCCGCCGGGCCTTTGGGGCGCGGTAGGGTCAACCGTAGGCATCTCTGGCCGTTGAACTCACTCCAGTCGGGACCGACGACCTGTCCCGCGCGTTCCAGCATCTTGCGCGACTGCTCATTCTTGCCGTTGACCAAGGCAACGGCGACCGTACCCCTCGGGTACTCCAGCTTCTCGGCGAGCAAGTTCATCCAGCGCACCAGTTTGCTCAGGGCCACATCGTTGGCAAACACAAGGAACTGATGGCGCTGCTCGTCGTCAAGAAACGCTGGCAATTGCGCATAGAGGGGGTACAGCAGGTCGTGGAGATAGATGTAGGTCTGCCGGCGTCCTTGCTCGTGGCTCTGCGTGGTCGCAGTCAATACTTGCTGTGCCCATTCGGGTGTGAGTTCGGCCAGCGTCATCTCGGTGACGTCGATGGAGATGAGCGGGAACCCGAGCGACTTCCCAATCAGCGCCTTGCGTCCGTCGAAGGCGTGGCCGAGTTCGATTTCAACGCCGCCCAGCACCATCGGTTCGGCCTGAACCGGTGGTCCGAGCACTGCAACGTCGAGCCGGAATTTGCTGCCGAATGGCGTCTCCAGCGGATGCTCGGTTACCACCTGGTCGGCGCCGAGCAACAAGTTACCTTCCAGCGGATAGTCCGACGCATCCGCGTCCTTGAACGCCCACGGCATCGCAAGCCCGGCGTTCAAGCGTCGGGAGAGTTCGGCCGCGACCAGTTCTTTCGCTTGCCGGTGTTCGGGGCTTTCCTGCACAGCGCGCCACCGGCTGGCTTCTTCATCGTCGAAGTGCGCTTTGGGATTAAAGGTGTGCTGGGCAGGAAGCACGCGGAAGTGCGATCGCCGACGCAACTTTCCGCTCTCGAAGGAGGGGCTGACCCATGTCACCATCTGCCGTGATGCGCTGGGAGACACCAGGGGCCACAGCTTGCGCGCATGTTCCCGGCTGCGAACGTCACGCGCGGCGATCGTGGTCTGGAAAATCCCTTTCCGAGAGAAGACAACGATCGCCTCGTCCATTCTTGTCTTTCCCTTATGGCGATACGGCAACTACTTTCGTGGCGCCATCCAGCTTGCGGTGAATCAGTGATACCAGCGTCAGGATGTCCAGTGCGTCCTGTTCGGACATGGGCCAATTCGTCTTGGGTGCATGGGCCAGCGGATTACGCACGGCGCCGAACAGGCCGATCAGCAGGTTGGCAAAGCCTTTCTGCTCGCTCTTTTCGGACTCGGTGGTGAGCGGCCCCAAGGCCAGAACGGGCTGCTGGCCCGCGAATACCTTGTTCACCAGATCAGCGCCATCGCCGTTCAGACCCGACAGCAGGCGAATCCGCTCCGCAACGCCTTTCGTTGCCTCGAAAACGGCATGGAAATAGTTTTCGTCCAGCAGCTCGGCACGGCAGTAGATGAGCACTTCCGCGTGGACGACGCGGCTTTCCAGCGCGGCCTTGAGTCGTCCCGCGCGGGCGCGCGCGGCATCGAGCGTCGTGGCCTTGTCGGCGTGCCTGACCTTGCCGTCTTCGCGCACGTAGAAACCGGAGAAGGCCAGGACGACATTGAGTTCGTCGCGCCGCCAGGCGAACGTCGCAGGATCGCGGGCGTAGCTCACTGGGTTCATCGCACGATTGATGAACATGATGAGATGGTTGCCGACCTGATGCTGGTTCTGTGCGCCGGCCAGCGCATTGAACAACCGCTTCCACTTGGTCATGCCGGGCGACGTGTCGGCAATCGCAATCTCTTGCAGCAGCCGCTCGATCTGCGTCCCGCTCAGACCGCGCTCGGTATCGGCGAGCACGCGGCACGCAGCTTCAAGATGCTGTGAGCTGAAAGGGTCAATTCGCGTTGCCAATGCCTGCCTCCCTCGTCAGGCATCAGATGATGGCCTGCAAGCCCTTGTCGGCGATGACGTTGAGTAGCTTGAGGGCTGGCCCGGTGGGATGGGTTTCGCCTTGCTCCCATTTGCGCACGGTCGAGGCCGACGTGTGCAAATGAAGAGCGAACACCGGCTGGCTGAACTTCAAGGTTTCGCGCAGGCGTTTGATGTCGGCTGCACTGAACTCCCGCACCGGCGGCGGGCAGATCGCGCCGAACTCGCGCATCGTCACCTTGCTGATCGCCCCCACTTCGTGGAGCGCGGCCAGATCACCCCGCAGGGATTCAATGATCTTGCTCACAACGCACCTCCAATAACACACCCGATTGCAACGCCTTCGACGAAGCCTCGGCGGACAGCTCGAGGAACACCTTGCCGGCGAATTGCAGCACCTTCTTCTCGTCCTGCGTGATGTTCGCCTTGTCGCTCTTGGGGAACCCATGCAGGAACACGTAGCGGCTACCGATCCGATCCGGGCCGACAGCAGCGTGCGGTAGCCGCCGCTCTTGCCGCCGCCGGGACGGGCAACCCGCTTCTTGTAGAGGAAGCCACCCAGGTCCGCGTCAAGCAGACCGCTTTCCATCTCCTGAATCGCCTTGCAAAAGACGGCATCAGGCAGCTTTTCACCCGCCTGCCACCGCCCAAAGTCCTTCCGCTTGAGGACGCGGGCCATCTTGACCTCCAAACCATACCCGTAACGGGTACACTTTTCCAGACCCCAGCGCATTGCACGGGCGGGGAAGGCCGCCGAGCCGATTGGCGTGAGGGCGACACGACGATTGGGGCCGACATGGCGGGGCGCTGGTCACTGATCATGTGGTCACCTCTTTCGGTTCTTGGCGCGTGCCGACGACTGACTTCCGCCGGCTCGCCACCAACTCGACCGCCTTACGCACCGGGTTGTCTTCGGTGTGGACGTAGCGCATGAACATCGCCACGGTCTTGTGGGCGGTCAGCGCCATGCCGACCTTGACCGGGATGCCCGAATTGGCGATGTCCGTAGCCGAGCGGTGGCGGATGCCATGCGTGCCCACGCTGCCTCCGGCAGCCATGACAGACATGATCCAGCAATCGCCAGCGCACTCTGGAACTGCAGGGTCTCAGCGCTTTGTCAGCCTCGCTCGGTTCGGGATTTCCGCTCAGATGGTTGTGCGACAGAATCACCGCCGCCGTGTTGCACACTTCATTGTGTTGGGATCGTCTCTGTGGCCGCCTCACGCATCCGCCGACGCGCCAGCGCGAACTTGCCGTTGAGCGTGCGCTCGGTGATGCCCATGATCCCGCCATAATGCGCGACAAGTGCAGACACAATGGCTTCCTGGGTGCGGAAGCTCGAATAAGGCACGCCTCCGGGAGATTGACTCAGCAGCAAGGCCAATAGCGCGCCAATGATGTTTTGGTAGGTGGCTTCTGCCCGATCCGTGATGAGGCATTCCTTGCAGGCGGGAATTTGCTCGCATTGCTTCAGCAACCCCTGATGCTGCTCCTGCAATTCATGGAATTGGCATTTATAGTAATCCAGCTCGGTTTTCAACGCTTGCCGTTCAATCAGCAAGGCTTGTCCCGTCTCCAGCGTGATTACCGGATGGGAAATGCTTTCGGCACGACTGAAAAGAAATCCAGGCCGGTGTTCAGGGTAGTGATCTCGCATCCACTTCTTGAGATCGACGTGTCGAATCGTCAGGTCAGGCGAGCCCCAAAGTGACTCGTCGTACTGTGTGATGCCATTGCTGCCGTATGGAAGCTCCTTGTTGAAGATCGCATCGTAAATGCGTTCCGTGTAGAGGCGAAGCTCAGACCAGCGAGGGCAGCAGTCTATTCTTGGGGGAAGATTGATCGGCGTTGGGATGAGACTCACAATCTCCTTCTCGAACTTCAGCAGGCCCGCCCATCGTATGGCAGCTTCTATAGGCCGGTAATAGACCTTGGAACTTGGTGGACTGTCGGTCATGCGCCATCTCCTATAAGAAAACCGCTACATTCAAAATTCCTCAAATCCATGGGCTTCCTGGTCCTGCATCATGGGTATTCAGCGGCGGAAGAAAGAAGCTGCTTCCAGTTCGTGCCTGTTCAGCAGTTTCTTGCTACCGTGCAATTCTCAAATCCTGGTTTCGTGTAAAAATTTTTCACACGAAACATGATGAATCTCGGTGCGAAAATTCGCTCAACACGCGATTTTGGTGCGCGCATGCAAGGTTTATTCGCGGCTTACCCATTTGGCAAGATTTGCTGCAGATCAGCTATGCCGTCACGGGTCTATCGACAGCTACTCCGGGGTTGCTGCATCACTGCGGACGAGAGTATTCCCAGAAGTTTTGGATCGTATCGAGCCAGCGCTTAGACCGCTGGCGCATGGCGTGAGACGGAAATAGAAACAAGCACGACATGTGCTCGCCTTGAAAAGAAGCTCCTGCCTTCTGGGGCTGTGATGACATCAAGGCGGCCGTGGGCAGCCAAGAGCGCCTATGGTTGAGTCTCAGCCAGCGCCGCGTCCAACGCATCCGCTTGTGCGGTGAAATCACGTAGTCGGCGCCTCTGAAAGGTCTCCAGGTTGGCGAGCTTCCAGCGCAGTGCCGGAAGTTGCTCTGCATGCGTGCATTGCAGCAGTGACCACTGGGGTTGCGCGCGTGCCAGGCCACTCAGGAATTGACGGTGGGCCGCGCTCAGACGCCGTGGCAGTTCGTGCCTCAGCCGCCTGCGTGTTTTCAGCAAGTACTCCAGCGGACATTCCAGCTCCGTCATCCCAACGAAGGCTCGCTCGTACTCGGCGGTGATGTCTTTGTCGTTGCCGAACAGCACTTCATGGGTGGGCCGGTTGTGTCCGGCCAGATAGACGACGAAGCACTCGACCATCGCGTCGGTCATCTCGCCGGTCTCAAACAGGCAACAGACATCGAACAGGTCGCGCGGATGCTGCCGATCCAGCGCCGCAACGAGCTTGCCAGCATAGAGCTCCGCGGTGTCCAGCGTTGGCACTGCAAACTCCACCCCGAACAGATCGCGGGGTCTGGCACTCAATGGCTGGCGGACGACCAGCAGCACGTTGCCCCGGAACACGACATTGACCTCAACCTTCACCTGGCTGATCTCGTTCTCCGCGACCAGTTTGGTGTCCCCCAAGTCCTTGCTGCGGATAAGGCGCGTCTGCACCCCCAGCAATGCCACCCGCTCGGCAATCGCAGCCAGTTCCTGGTTGATCGCCTGCAGCGCCTGCTCTCGGGACTCCTGCCAAGGCAGATAGACCACATCGATGTCCACCGACAAACGAGGCATGTCCTGCACGAACAGGTTGATGGCCGTGCCGCCCTTCATGGCAAAAATGTCGTTGGCGAACACCTCAGGAGCGATATCCAGCAACAGGCGAACCGTGTCTGCGTAGTGCTTATCCATAGGGTTTCAGACTGAGCAAGGTGCCGTCATCGAGGCGGCTCATCCAGCGCTTGTCGCTGCCCGTGCGTACCGGGTACTGTTGCAGCAGGTCATCGACATCCAGAAGGCTGGTCTCACGCGCCCAGGTGAGGAACAGGCGCACGGCCTTCACGCTGGTGCAGCAGGACAGCAATTGTCCCAACAACGCCTTGCGAGGCGAGCGCAGGCCATCAAACAGATGACGCGCTTCCTCCAGGCTTTGCCCGGTGCCAGCCTCGTACAGCAGTTCCAGCGTGGCACGCTCAGGCACGGCCACGCGCAGCCCCTGCGTTTGTCCGGGCGGGGTGTGCAGGGTGGCTTCGGCCAAGTCGGGGTCGGACCAATCGAACAGCCGGGCATTCACATAGCGGGCCGGGAAACGCTCCGTGAACCAGGTGGGCAGCGCGAAACGGGCCTCGCCCCAGAGCACCAGCGTGTCGCGTACGCCCAGGTTGTGGCGCACCCCCTGCAAGGCCAGCGCGCTTTTGCCGCCGACATGCAGGCTGGCCACGCGCCGTTGTAGGAAAAGCAGCGCCCCGTTCACGTCAAAGGCATCGTTGGGGAAGGCATAGACCCCGTGTCCCAGGCGCACCAGCCACCCGCTCTCCGCGTAGCGGGCAGCCAGTTGGGGGGAGACGCCAAAAGATTGGAGCACAGGCAGGTCGAACGGTGCTCCGCGGGGGAGCGTCGCTTGCAGACCCTTGATTACCTGATGCCTTGTAGTTCTACTCATGAGATAAATATACAACACCATCTAATCATTGCGTAGGCCGAAGATAAGTTGGTGCCTGAAAAATAGCATCAGGGTTGAATATCTTGCATCAATCTAATCAAACGCAAGGGGAACCTCCTCGCCAGCGAGGATGATGACTGGCTGTGGCGAGGCTCCGAGCTGCGGCACGTCTGGCTGTCCCAGCTGGATCAGCGGAGCGGTCTGTCGACCGGCTCGGCACAGCGTTCCGTGGCAGTCGCTGGCGTTACTCAGACCTTGGTGGACTAGGACTCGTTGCCTGGTGTGCGGCGGTGGTACATAATGCGGTACTATGGCTGTAAGCCATGCGGGAAAAATCTCTGTGAATCAATAGGTTGGTCTCAATGTTCTGATTCCTTCACCCGCTCCAAATGAATTCAAGCACTTGGGCCAGCCTTCCGGGTTGGCCTTTTTGCTTTCTGGACCCGTGTAGCCATGGTGTAGCGGTCGACGCGCGGCGTATGCCACGGGAGGTACACCACGTCGATGTCCACCGGCAGGCGCGGCATATCCCGCACGAAGAGGTTGATGGCCGTGCCGCCCTTCATGGCGAAGATGCCGTTGGCGAACACGCCAGGCGCGACGGCCAGCAGCAGGCGAACGGTGTCCGCACAGGTCTTATCCATGAGGTCTCAGGCTCCGCAGGATGCCGTCATCGAGCCGGCTCATCCAGCGCGTGTTGCTGCCGGTGCGAACCGGGTGCGCCAGGAGGGCATCGACATCCACGAGGCACTGGTCTTGCGCGCCCAGGTGAGGAACAGGCGCACGGCCTTCACGCTGGTGCAGCAGGACAGCAGTTGCCCGAGCAAGTCCTTGCGGGGGAACGCAGTCCATCAAAGATGTTGCGGGCCGGAAAGCGCGAGGTGAACCAGGCCGGCAACGCGAAGCGACCGCCCCCCGCAGCACCAGCGTCTCCCGGCTGCCCAGGTTGTGCCGCACGCCCTGCAGGGCCAGGGCGCTCTTGCCGCCGACGTGCAGGCCGGGCACGCGCTGTTGCAGGAACTTCAGCGCACCGTAGACCCCGAACTCATCGTTCGGGAAGGCATAGACGCCATGGGCCAGGCGCACGAGCCACCCGCCGTCGGCATAGTGGGCGGCGAGCTGGGGCGACACCCCGAACTGCTCAGGGTGGCAAGGTCGAACGGCGCCCCGCGGGGGAGTCCCGCCTGCAGCCGCTTGATTACCTGATGCATGGAATTTTCATCCATGCTGTAAAAATAGCACGGAATCCAATCAGCCCCTGGAGCCATTGCAAGAGCGTGCAGGGAACGTAGCATAAGGTTTGATTTATCATGCAGAATCCGATCTTATCACTCCCGTTGGAATTTTTAGATGCCCTAACGGTTCCTACAGGGGTATTAATTGATTGTTCCGGGCACATCGGCATAATGAATCTCATGGGAGCTTTAAAAAGACATTAAATCTCTCTTGAAGGCGATTATCATGGACCACCCCCTCCCTCTGCCCGTCGAACGCGCCATCCGCAAGCTCGGCAGTGACATCGCTCTCGCGCGCAGGCGACGCTACATCTCCCAGGAGTCACTGGCCGAACGAATGGGCGCATCCTTGTCCACCGTCCGGCGCATGGAAAAAGGCGATGTCCGCGTCCCCATCCACTTCTTCGGCCGCGCATTGCACGTCTTCGGCGAGATCCAGGCGCTGGAGCGCCTGCTGGACACCTCCAGGGACGATATCGGCCTGACGCTGATGGACGAGCGACTACCCAAGCGGGTGCGCAGCAAGCCTCGCCCCCCGGGGGCGCTGTGAGGACCGCCGCAGCGCCGATGCGCCGCCAGGTCGAGCTTTGCATCGGCAAGTCCGGCTGGCAGGTTGGCTCGCTCGTGTATGTCCGACAGGGTCGGCGCGAGAACAGTGCAATCGCCTATCACGAAACCTGGCTGACCCATCCGGAGCGTTTCAATATCTCCGCCGACCTGCAACTCGCGCTGGGCTACCAGCCCCACAAGGCCGCCTCGCCACACGACTCGGTCTTTCATGGTGCGATCGCCGACACCGCACCGGACGCCTGGGGCCGGCGGGTGATCGCCCGCGACCACGCCAAGCGTCGCAGGGAAGATCCGCACCTGCCCGCACTGACCGAGATGGACTATCTGCTGGCGGTCGACGATTTCAGTCGCGTGGGGGCACTGCGCCTGCGCGACCCGGAAGGACCTTATCTGCGAACGGCGACCGAAGGTCGGCGCAGCACACCGCCGTCGATCGAACTGGAGCGGATCTTCCTGGCCAGCCGGGCAGTGGAGATGGGCCAGGAAACGACCGAGGACCTGCGCTATCTGCAGGGCAAGGGCACCTCGCTGGGCGGCATGCGGCCCAAGTGCACGATGGTAGATGCGGACGGGTGGCTCGCCATCGGCAAGTTCCCGAGCGTGGGCGACGCACGCAGCGTCACCCGCGGGGAGGTGCTGGCCCAACGGCTCGCGGCCCAGGCCGGCATCGACACCGCACCCGCGCGCATCGTGCAACTGGACGGGGTGCCGGTTGCTGTCATCCGCCGTTTCGACCGGGATGGCGAAGACGGCCGGATTCCCTATCAGTCGGCCGCCTCCCTGCTGCAGGCATCACGCGAAGAGGATCGCAGCTATACCGAGATCGCCGACACCATCCGTACGCACAGCCAAGCGCCCACCCAGGACACACAGCAACTTTGGCGCCGCCTGGTATTCAACCTGCTGATCACCAACGTGGACGACCACCTGCAGAACCACGGTTTCCTCCACGTGGCGCGAGGGCTGTGGCGCCTGGCGCCAGCCTTCGACCTCAACCCATTCCCGGACAAGGACCGGGAGTCCAAGACCTGGCTGTCCGAGCAAGACGGGCCGATCACCGACGTGCAGATGCTGCTGGCCCGCGCGGCCCGGTTCGCGTTGGACACGGATCAAGCACTGGCCGTCCTGGCCGAGGTGTATGCAGCGGTATCGAACTGGCGACAGCTCGCGCTCGATCGGGAGATCGGACTACGACCGCAGGAGCTGGAAGATTTCGCACCGGCCTTCGAGCACCAGCAAATGGCGGCGGCCGCCGCACTGCTGAGGTGACCAAGCCCTCGAAGTTCGCATCAACCAACGAGTTGGGAATTGGGCACCACCCCCTTTGCCATCCCCTTCGCCCGCTCCACACGGATTCAAGCACTTGGGCCAGTTCTCACGGACTGGCCTTTTTGCTTTCCAGGGGACGTGCCCGTCTCTTCAACCCGCCGCCCGGCTGCTCCGCCAAGCGTCGAAGTCGGCACGCTCGATGCGGGTCTGGCGGCCGTTGATGTTGCCCGGCAGATGCCGCCCGTCCCACTGCTCGGTTGCCCAGCGCATCACGTCGGCGTGCAGCTCACAGCGCTGGATCGCGCTCGCCAGCAGGATCTCGGCCTCGTGCACCCCGAGCCCCTCGTCACTCAGCAACTGCGCCGCCTCCCGCAGGCTCAGCGTGGAGGCATCTTTTTGCCCGCGGTCCGATTCAGTACTCATGCATGTCTCCACGGCAGAACCCACTGTGCTGGTATCCGCCCGCCTCTGCGGCGGGCGCTGCGCTTTCGCTTTCGCTTACAGCTTAGCCCGCGCAAGGAGGCGGGGCCAGTCAGGTACGGGTCGTGGCACGGCACCGCCCGCGCATGTTGCGATCCTGCCGGTTTCACTCCACCATGCCTGTTTGCCGCTCTCGTACCCCACCATGCGCCCCGCCCGCGCCCTGATCGACCTCGCCGCCCTCCGTCACAACTACCGCCTCGCCCGCCGGCGCCACGGCAGCCGGGCGCTCGCGGTGGTCAAGGCGAACGCCTACGGCCACGGCGCGGTGCGCTGCGCGCGGGCGCTCGCCGGCGAAGCCGACGGCTTTGCCGTCGCCTTCCTGGAAGAGGCACTGGAGCTGCGCGCAGCCGGCATCGTCGGCCCGATCCTGCTGCTCGAGGGCGTGTTCGAAGCCGCCGAGCTGGACGAAGCCGCCGCCCACGGCCTGTGGCTGGTCGTGCACCACGAGGCCCAGTTGCGGATGCTGGAGACGACGCCGCTCGCCGCACCGATCGACGTCTGGCTGAAGCTCAACACCGGCATGAACCGCGCCGGCTTCCTGCCCGACGCGGTCGAAGCCGCGTGGCGGCGCCTGCGCGCCTGCGGCAAGGTCGGCGAGATCGCCCTGATGACTCATTTCGCCCGTGCCGACGAGCCGCAGGTCATCGCCACCGCCGAGCAGATCGCCCGCTTCGACGCCGCCACCGCGCGCCTGCCCGGCGCCCGCAGCCTGGCCAACTCCGCCGCCATTCTCGGCTGGCCGCAGGCCCGCCGCGACTGGGCCCGCCCCGGCATCCTGCTCTACGGCGCCTCCCCCCTCGCCGACGCCGACGGCGGCCTCCAGCCGGTGATGACGCTGGAAAGCGCGGTGATGGCGGTGCGCGAAATCGCGCCGGGCGAGGCGCTCGGCTACGGCGGGCGCTTCGTCGCCGAGCGCCCGATCCGGGTCGGCCTGGTCGCCCTGGGCTATGCCGACGGCTATCCGCGAACGCTGCCCGACGGCACCCCGGTGAGCATCGACGGCGCTCCCGCCCGCTTGATCGGCCGGGTGTCGATGGACATGCTGACCGTGGACCTGAGCGCGTTGCCTGGCGCCGGGATCGGCAGCCGGGTCGAGCTGTGGGGGAAAGAGGTCGCGGTGAACCGGGTCGCCCAGGCCGCCGGAACGATCGCCTACGAGCTGTTGTGCAACGTCAAGCGGGTGCGCTTCGAGTACTGCGGCTGAACCGCGGCGGCAGCTGCGGGCCTCGGCTCGGCGGCTCAGTCGCGGACGCGGTCGATCACCACCTTCACATCGCGCGCGTCGGCGGCCACCGGCGCGCTCGCACCTTCGAGATCGCCGCTGCGCGGGGTGGCGTCGCCGCCCTTGGCAACGCGCGCCGCCACCACCACGCGCGCCGGCACCGGAAACTCGGCCCCCATCATCGGCGCCCCGTCGAAGCGGAAATCCACCGGCAGCTCGCTGCCCTTGAAGCGCAGCGCCGCCAGCGGCGGACCGCCGTCATCGCCGCGCACGAAGACGAACACCGCATCTTCGGGTGCGACCTGCGCGCCGAGCGCGCCATCGACTTCCAGCCGGCCGCTCAGCGCCAGCGTCGCCCCCGGCGCAGCGCCGCCCGCATCGGCGGCGAGCGGAGCGAGGCCGGCTTTGGCGCGGGCCTCATCGACGCTGGCGCGCACGCCCCTGGCGACCTCCTCACCGGCCGGAATCTGCGCCAGGATGCGCTCCCAGTAGCCGGCGGCGGCAGCGTAGTCGGCGCGCTGGTAGGCCGCAGTGCCGGCCAGCGCGAGCGCCTTCGGGTGCGTCGGCGCCGCCTCCAGTGCCTTGTGTGCCAGTGCTTCAGCCTCTCCGGCAACGGTGCCGCGCTGGATCGCAACGACGTCGGCCCAGTCGGAGAGCACGTCGGGGTCGTTCGGCACCAGCCCGTCAAGGCGGGCGTAGGCCGCCTCGGCCTTGGCGTAGTCCTGCAGCACCAGATAGGTGCGGGAAAGCATCCTCCAGCCTTCGACACTGTCGGGCTCCTGCGCGAGGCGTGCTTCGAGGGCGCCGACCATCTCCGCCACCTGCGCCTGGGTGAAACCCTGCTGGCCGGCGACGTTCTGCGGATCGAGGGCCTCGAGCTCGCCGAGCGCCAGATAGCCGGCCACCACCAGCGCCGGCACGCCCAGCGCCAATCCCAGCGCCCAGCCGCGACGTGGGCGGGAATCGGCCGCCCCGGCCGCTTCCGCAGCGGCCTCGCCTTCTTCCAGGGCACGGCGTTCGAGTTCCTCGCGGCTTTGGGCGTGGCTGGCGGGGTCGATGTGGCCGGCGGCCAGTTCGGCATCGAGTTCAGCGAGCTGCTCGCGCAACACGGTCAGCGCCATCGCGCTTTGCCGGGCCTGCGCCCGCCGCTGCCGCGCGCCCGCCCCCAGTAGCGGTGGCAGGATCAACAGCAGTGCGCCCGCCAGCAGCAGGCAGGCAAACAGGACGAAGACGGTCACGAACGGGACTCCGGGGATTCAGGGGGGGAGGCTGGCGCTTCGCCGCCGGCGAGCAGGGCGCGGGCACGGGCGCGGTCGGCCGCGCTCAGCGCGCCTGCCGCGGCAGTTTCGGCCTGGCGCCGGCGCAGGCGGTAAGCGAGCCAGCCGGCGCCGCCGAGCAGCAGCAGCAGCGGCCCGCCCCACAGCAGGGCGGTGGTGGCCTTGAACGGCGGCTCGTAGAGGACGAAGTCGCCGTAGCGCGCGACCAGGTAGTCGACCACTTCATCCTTGCTGTTGCCGGCGGCGAGCTGCTCGCGCACCTGGTTGCGCAGGTCGACCGCGAGCGGCGCGTTGGATTCGGCGATCGACTGGTTCTGGCACACCAGGCAGCGCAGCTTGTGCGCCAGCGCCATGACGTCGGCCTCGAGCGCGGGATCGGCGACCACCGCCGGCGCCACTCCGGGGTCGATCGCTGCGGCCGGCGCGTCAGCCGCCTGCGCGACAGGCGCCAGTCCCAGCGCGCAGGCCAGGGCGAGCATGCCGAAAGCACCGGACAAGCGCCGTCCGGGCGCGGCGGACAGGCGTTCAACCGGCACGGCGGACCTCCTCGATCCGGGGCAGCAGCTCGTTCTTCAGGCTGTCCGGGGTGATCGGGCCGATGTGCTTGTAGCGGATCCGGCCTTCGCGGTCGATGAGGAAGGTCTCGGGCACGCCATAGACGCCGAAGTCGATCCCGACCCGGCCGTCGATGTCGAGCACCGACAAGGCATAGGGGTCGCCATGATCGGCAAGCCAGCGCCGCGCACGCTCGATCGCCAGCCCGGTCTCGGCTTCGGGCGCCATGCCGCGGACGTTGATCGCGCCGTCGCCGCGCACTTCCTTGTAGTTGAGGCCGACGATCGGCACCAGCTTCTGCTGCGCCATCCGCACCAGCACCGGGTGCTCCTGGCGGCAGGCCACGCACCACGACGCCCAGACGTTGAGCAGCCACACTTCGCCGCGCATCTCCTCGAGGGCGAAGCGCTGTTCCGGCTGGTCGAGGCGGGCGAGGCTGAAACCGGGCGCGGGCTTGTCGATCAGCGGCGAAGGCACTTCACGCGGATTGAGGGTCAGGCCGAAGGCGAGGAAGCCGGCGAGGCCGAAGAACAACGCGAGGGGAACGAGAAACTTGGCTTTCATGAGAGTCCTTGAGCCCCCGCTCAGACCGGGGCCGGCATGCGCTGGTCGGCCCCGGCGGCAGCGTCACGCGCGGCCAGGCGGCGGTAGCGGCGATCGGCGGCGGCGAACACGCCCCCCAGCCCCATCAGCAGGCAGCCGAGCCAGACCCAGCTGATGAAGGGCTTGTAGTACAGGCTGACGATCCAGGCGCCGTCCTCGAGCTGCTCGCCGAGCGACACATAGACGTCGCGGAACGGACCGATGTCGATCGACGCTTCGGTCATCGGCATGCCCTGTGCCCAGTACAGGCGCTTTTCCGGGGTCAGGGTGGCGATCGCGCGGCCGTCGCGGGCGACCTCGACGATGCCGCGCTCGGCGTCGTAGTTGGGGCCGTCGGCGTCGACCGCGCCGCGAAAGGTGAACGTGTAGCCGGCGAGCTCGGCATGCTGGCCGGCCTGCATCCGGACGTCGAGGTGCTGGTCCAGGCTGCCGACCAGGGTGACGCCGGTGATGAACACGCCGACGCCGAGGTGGGCGAACCACATTCCCCACCACGATGCGGTGATCGCGCGCAGGCGCGAGGCGGCGGAGGCGCCGGCGCGCTCCCGCAGCCGGCCATGGAGCAGCTGCAGGCTGGCCAGCCCGACCCAGGCGGCGAGCGCCAGGCCGAGCGCGGTGCGCCAGGTCAGGTGATCGACGGCGAAGGCGACCCCGATCCCGATCGCAACGCTGGCGATGAAGGCCGGGGCCACCTTGCGCAGCGCCGCGGCGAGGTCATCGTCCTTCCAGCGCAGGAAGGGGCCGAACATCATCAGCACCACCACCGGCGTCATCAGCGGCACGAACACCGCTTCGAAGTAGGGCGGGCCGACCGAGATCTTGCCCAGGTTGAGGGCATCGAGAAACAGCGGATACAGCGTGCCCAGCAGCACCGAAGCCGAAGCCACGGTGAGCAGCACGTTGTTGCCGAGCAGCGTGGTCTCGCGCGAGACGAAGCCGAAGCTGCCGCCACCGGCCAGCTTCGGTGCACGCACTGCGTACAGCAGCAGCGAGAAGCCGATCACCACCACCAGCAGGGCGAGGATGTAGAGGCCGCGCTTGGGGTCGGTGGCGAAGGCATGGACGCTGGTGATGACGCCCGAACGGACCAGGAAGGTGCCCAGCAGCGACAGCGAGAACGCGCCGATCGCCAGCAGCACCGTCCAGCTGCGGAAGGCGCCGCGCTTCTCGGTGACGGCGAGCGAATGCATCAGCGCGGTGCCCAGCAGCCAGGGCATGAAGGAGGCGTTTTCCACCGGGTCCCAGAACCACCAGCCGCCCCAGCCCAGTTCGTAGTAGGCCCAGCCCGAGCCGACCGCGATGCCTGCGGTGAGGAACACCCACGCCACCGTCGTCCACGGCCGCGACCAGCGCGCCCAGGCGGCGTCGAGCCGGCCGCTGAGGAGCGCGGCGATGGCGAAGGCGAACGCCACCGAGAAGCCGACGTAGCCCATGTAGAGCAGCGGCGGGTGGATGATCATTCCCGGATCCTGCAGCAGCGGGTTCAGGTCGCGCCCGTCGGCCACCGCCGGCAGCAGGCGGTCGAAGGGGTTGGAGGTGACCAGCATGAACGAGATGAAGCCGGCGCTGACCCAGCCCAGCACCCCGAGCACGCGGGCGAGGAAGGCTTCGGGCAGGTGGCGCGAGAACACCGTCACCGCCACCGTCCACAGCGCCAGCGACATCGCCCACAGCAACAGCGAGCCTTCGTGGTTGCCCCACACGCCGGTGATCTTGTAGAAGATCGGCGTCGCGCTATGCGAGTTGGACGCCGCCAGCTGCACCGAGAAGTCGCTGCTGACGAAGGCCCAGGTCAGGCACAGGTAGCTGACCAGGATGAAGAGGAACTGTCCCTGCGCCGCGGGGCGGCCGACCGCCATCAGCGCCAGGCTGTTGCGGCGGGCGCCGACGAGCGGCACCACCGCCTGCACCAGGGACAGCACCAGGGCGAGGATCAGGGCGAAATGTCCGAGTTCGGGAATCATGTCACTGGCTCACCGTCTGTGCGGCCTTCTGCGCCTGCTCGACGGCGTGCGCGGCTTCGGGCGGCATGTAGTTCTCGTCGTGCTTGGCGAGGACCTCGGTGGCACGGAACACGCCGTCTTCGAGGCGGCCCTGCACCACCGCGCCCTTGCCCTCCTTGAACAGGTCGGGCAGCGTGCCGCGATAGGTCACGGGAATGATCTTCGCGGTATCGGTGATCGCGAAGCGCACGGTGAGGCCGTCGGCCTCGCGCGCGATCGAGCCCTCCTCGACCATCCCGCCGATGCGGAAGGTCTTGCCCGTCGGCGCCTTGCCTGCGGCCACTTCGGACGGGGTGTGGAAGAACACCAGGTTCTGCTGGAAGGCGCTCAGCACCAGGGCCACCGCCGCCACCAGCAGGGCGACGCCGCTGCCGACGAGGATCAGACGTTTGTTACGGGCTTTCATCTTTCCGACTCCGTAGCGGGTTCGGGCTCACCGCCGTTTTGCCTGCCGGCATCCTTGCCGAGCGCGCGCCGCCAGCGCAGCAGCCGGCGCGAAGTGTCTTTGCGGCGCTGGAACACGAGCATCAGCTCGAGCGCCACCATACCGAGGGCGAGGCCGTAGCTGCCCCACACGTAAAAGGCTGCGCCCCCCATGTCCCAGAACGCGGACCAGCTTTGCCACAGCATCAGGCACGCCCTCCGCCGGTTCGCAGCTCTTGTTCGAGCACCGCCCCCACCCACTCGGTATGACGCTCGCGCTCGAGGATCATCGGCCGCACCCGCCACAGGACCACGGCCAGGGTGTAGGCCCAGGACGCCAGCGCCATCACCAGCATCCCGGCGAGCATGGTTGCGGCCATCGACGGCGCCTTGGTCAGACTCACCGAGGCGCCCTGGTGCAGGGTGTTCCACCACTGCACCGAGAAATAGATGATCGGCACGTTCACCGCGCCGACCAGGGCGATGATCGCCCCGGCGCGATCGGCGCGGCGCGGGTCCTCGATCGCGCGGGTGAGGGCGATGAAGCCGAAGTACAGGAACAGCAGCAGCAGCTGCGAAGTCAGGCGCGCGTCCCACACCCAGTACGCGCCCCAGGTCGGCTTGCCCCACAGCGCCCCGGTCCACAGGGCGACGACGCAGAACAGCGCCCCGGTCGGCGCCAGCGCCTGGCTCATCAGGAAGGACAGGCGGGTGTTCATGACCAGGCCGACCGCCGACCAGAAGGCCATCACCAGGTAGATGAACATCGACATCCAGGCTGCCGGCACGTGGATGAAGATCACCCGGTACACCTCGCCCTGGGTGGCGTCGGTGGGGGCGACGAAAAAGCCCAGCCACAGGCCGGCCACACCGAGCACCGCTGCCGCCACCGCGAACCAGGGCGCGAGCCGGCCGGCGAGGGGATAGAAGTTCTGCGGGGCGGCGAAGCGGAACAAGCTGCGAGCGCGTTCGGGTTTGTTCATGCGCTGAAAAGTCGCTTTACAGGTTGGCGGAGCCCTCTTCGGGAAGGCCTCCGCAGGGTGTCATCAATCAGTCGAAATCCTCAGCGCTGCCGCGCACGCCACGGGTGCAAGCGCGAGCGCGCCGGCCAGTCCGCCTCCCAGCAGCAGCAGGTGGGCCGCCGCGCCGGAGCCGGACAGCTCCGCCTCCACTGCACCGGCGCCGAAGATCAGCACCGGCACGAACAGCGGCAGCACCAGCAGCGCCAGCAGCATCCCGCCCCCACGCAGGCCCAGGGTCAGCGCCGCGCCCACCGCCCCGAGCAAGGCCAGGATCGGCGTGCCGAGCATCAAACTTATTACCAGCACCGGCAGACCACCTTGCTCCAGGTCAAGCAGCAGGGCCATCGCCGGCGCCACCGCGACCACCGGCAGGCCGGTGCTGAGCCAGAACGCGAGCACCTTGGCCGTCACCCACAACGCAGCCGGTTCCCTAGACAGGAGAAGCTGCTCCAAGGTTCCGTCTACGTAATCCTGGGCGAACAGCCGGTGCAGCGACAGCAGGCAGGCGAGCAGCGCCGCCACCCACAGCACGCCGGGGGCGATCGCGCGCAGCTGGTTGGGTTCGGCGCCAACCCCGAACGGGAACAGGCAGACCACGATGATGAAGAAGGCGAGCGTCACCAGCACGTCGGCGCGGCCGCGCCAGGCCAGCAGCAGGTCGCGGCGCAGCACGGCGAAGAAGGTGCTCAGCATGCGAAGGCCCCGACGTCGAGCACCGCCGGCGGCGTCGCGAACGGCGCATCCTGATGGGTGGTCAGCATCACCATGCCGCCGTCGGCACAGTGCGCCGACAAGGTGGCGGCGAGATCGGCCACGGCATGGACGTCGAGCGCGGTAAACGGTTCGTCGAGCACCCACAGCGGCCGCGCAGCGGACAGGAACAGGCGCGCCAGGCCGACGCGCCGGCGCTGGCCCTGGGACAGCACCCGCGCCGGCAGGTCGAGCTGGCGCGCGAGGCCAATCCGCTCCAGGGCGTGGGCGCAGGCCTTCTCGTCGACCGCGTCACCGGCGGCGGCGCAGGCGAAGCGCAGGTTTTCCAGCGGGCTCAGCAGGTCGTTGAGCGCAGCGGCGTGACCGAGGTAGAGCAGCTCGCCGTGGAAAGCCTCACGCGCACGCCGGATCGATTCGCCGCGCCAGCGGATCTCGCCGGCCTCGGGCAGGGCCAGCCCGGTAGCCAGGCGCAGCAGGCTGGTCTTGCCCACGCCGTTGGGACCGGCCACGCGCAGCAGCCCGCCCGCCTGGAGGCGGAAGGCGAGGCCGCGGAACAGCAGGCGATCGCCCTTCAGGCAGGCGAGATCTCGGGTTTCAAGCATGGGGGAGGATTGAACCACAGCATGCTGCATTGCGCCATCCCGACCGCAGCCGGGCCGGTCGCGGGCGGCAGCGGAGCGCTCAGCCGCGCATATGCTCGACCGCCCACACCGCGGCCTCGACCCGCGAACGCAGGTCGAGCTTGCGCAGGACGTGCTTGACGTGGACCTTCACCGTGCCTTCGGCGATGTCGAGTTCGCGCCCGATGTGCTTGTTCGACAGCCCGGCGGCGATCTTTTCGAGGATGCGCACTTCCTGCTCGGTGAGCCCGGCGGCGGCGACCGACTGTGGCCGGCCCTCGCTACGCAGCGCGGCGGCGAGCAGGTGGTTGAGCTGCTGCGGGATCACGACGCGCCCGGCGGCGACTTCGGCGAGGGCGCCGAGCATCTCTTCCGGCTCCATGTCCTTGAGCAGGTAGGCGTCGGCGCCGGCGCGCAGCGCCGCGACCACGTCCTCCCCCTGGTCCGATACCGTCACCATCACCACGCGTGCGCCGATGCGCGAACCGCGCAGGCTGCGCAGTACCTCCAGTCCGCTCATGTCGCGCATGTTCAGGTCGAGCAGGACCAGATCGGGCAGCAGCGTGCGCGCCATGGCGAGTCCTTCCTCGCCGCTGGCGGCCTCGCCAGCCAGCCTGAAACCGTCCACCGTCTGCAGCAGCTGCGCCAGCCCTTTGCGGAACAGCGGATGGTCATCCACGATCAGGACCGATTGCATTTCGTTCATTGTCAAAGCAGCTCCGGCTTGAAGTTCCACCCTGAGGCAGTCGGGTTCGGTGCAGCAGGCGGTCGGGGCCTGCCCGCCCGCCGTCAGTCGGTCGCGGGGAATCCGGCCTTGCCGCCGAAGGCGCCGCCGGCCACCACCCGCGCCGCGGCAAAGCGCACCCGGACCCGGGTGCCGCCTTCCGCACGGTTGCCGATTTCGATCTCGCCGCCGAGGCTGCGGGCGCGCTCGCGCATGATCGACAGCCCGTGGTGGTTGCGCGCATCCTCGGGCGGGGCGCCAAGGCCGACGCCGTCATCCTCGACCTCGATCCTGACCTCGCCGCCGGCCTCGCCGAGCACCGCCACCCGGGCCCGGCGCGCACCGGCATGGCGCACCATGTTCGACAAGGCCTCGCGCACGATCTGCAGCACATGCACTTCCTGGTTCGGACTCAGCACACAGTCGCCCAGGCGCAACTCGAGCGTCACCTCGAGCTTGCCACGCGCACCGTACTCCCGCACCGCGTCGCCGAGCAGGCGGTCCAGGTCGCCGGAAAGACCGAGGCGAAACGACACCAGCAATTCGCGCAGCTGGCGGTAGGCGGCATTGATCCCGGCGCGCAGGTCGACCAGAATCGGCCCAGCCTCGGCCGCGCGCGCCGGATCGCCGGCCACGCGCTGCAGCAGGCTGGCCTGGATCTTCATGTAGGACAGCGCCTGCGCCAGCGAGTCGTGCAGTTCGCGCGCGATCACCGAACGTTCCTCCTGCAGCGCGAGCAGGCGCTCCTGCTCGCCGCGCCGCGCCGCGCCCAGCGCCATGCCGATATGGCGCGACAAGGCCTCGACGAGCTGGCGCTGCCAGTCCTCCAGGCTCGCCCCCGGCGGCAACGCCAGACGCAGCATGCCGTAGTGATGTTCGCGGTCGCGCAGCGGAAAGCGCAGCAGATCGCCGTTGCCCGGAGCCATGCTGATGCGGCAGGCGGCGCACGCATCCTCGCCGCGGGCGATACGCTCGGGGCAGACGCCGAAGGTCGATGCGATCACCGTCGCCGCGGCCGCGGCCTGGGGCTCGATGCACACGAAGCTGCCGCTCAGCCCGGCAACCCGGTCGATGTCGCGCAGTGTGGCCGCGTAGGCTTCGGGCGCGGTCGGGCTGTGGTAGAGGCGGGTGATCGCGTGATAGAGCAGTTCCAGCGCACGGTTGCTGCGCTGCAGCTCGGCGGTCTTCTCGGCAACGTGGCGCCCGAGATTGCCGTACAGCTTCTCCAGTTCCCCCGCCATCAGGTTGAACGAGGTGCCGACACGGCCGATCTCGTCTTCGCCGGTGTTGCGCACGCGCGCACTGAAGTCGCCGCCGGCGATGCGCCGCGCCGCCTCGAGCAGGCCACCGAGCGGACGCAGCAAGGCGCGGTAGAGCAGGCCGAGCGCGATCACGGCGACGATCAGGGTCAGCCCCATCGCCAGTGCCAGCGCCTGGTGCAGGCGATGGATGCGGGCCTCGCTGTCGTGCTCGAGCGCCGCCACCAGTACATCGATCTGCTCGACGAAGGCATCGACCTCGGCCAGCAGCTGCTCGATTCCGGCGGCCGACAATGCCCCCTCGCGGGACAGCGCCTCGAACCGCGGCTGCAGGCTCGAACGCCACGCCGCGTGCACCCCGCGGTAGGCCACGGCGAACGGCGCCTGCGGCGCGCGCGCGATCGCCTGTGCCAGTGCCGGGTGTTCGAGCTGGCGCTCGAAGTCGCCGCTCACCGCCATCCCGCGCGCGGACAAGCCGCGCCCCCCCAGGCTGTCGACCGCGGCCAGGCTCGGAATGCGCTGAGCATAGAGGCGGAGGCTGCCGGCGACCTTGATCGCCTCGGTGCTGCTGCGTGCGCGCTCGACGACCAGCACCGAGGCGCTCATCCCGGCAAGGCCGATCAGCGCCAGGGTCAGCATCGCCACCGTCACCAGCAGCATGATCGAGCGCCGCCGCACCGGCGGCGGGAGCTGCATGTTCATCCGCATGCGTCCGTCACGCCGGTGCCGCCGGCAACAACGTGGACATATCCCGTTTTCCCATCTGGCGCCCCGTAAAACTTTAAAAACCCAATATATTCAATATCCTTCACCAGCGCATCACGATCATCCAATACCTCCTCGGAGGTATATGCAGCACCTCCCGGCGACGTTTCCGCACCCCCCTGGAGATCGATCGCCCGGGCCGGGAGGCTAGTGTACAAACCCGCCACAGCCTGCTGCGGCTGGTCATGGAGTACGACATGAAAGCCAAACAACAACGCACGCCCCCCCTTCTTTCCGATTTCGCCCCCTTCGACCTGCTCGAGCCACCGGCGCTCGAGCGCATCACCGCCAGCGTCCGCCCGATCCACGCCGCACGCGGCGAGCTGCTGGTGCAGCGCGACGACCGTGCGCGCGGCGTCCACCTCGTTGTCGACGGCGACGTGAAGTGTTTCGTGCTGTCTCCCTCGGGCAGCGAGAAGATCGTCCGCATCGCCGGCAGCGGCGCTTTCTTCGGCGAGGATGCCGCCCTCCTCGATCGCCCCCACGTGGTCAATGCGCAGGCCATGCGTGCCTGCGAGCTGCTGCTGGTGCCGACCGCGGCGCTGCGCGCGGCGATGGACGCCTCGCACCGCTTCTGTACGGCGATGGGCCTGCACCTGGCTGCCGCCAGCCACGACCTGATGTCGACGCTGCAGCTGCAGCTGCAGCTGAGCAGCACGCAGCGGGTCGCCCACTATCTGACCCGGCTCGCGCCGGAAGATGCCGAGCATTGCGAAATCCACCTCGAAACCGACAAGCAGACCATCGCCGCCCAGCTCAACCTGACCCCGGAAACCCTGTCGCGGGTGCTGGCGCACTTCGTCCGCGAAGGCCTGATCCGGCCCCGTGGCCGACGCGGCATGGTGCTGAGCAAGCTGTCGCAGCTGCGCACCTGCGCCGCGCATTAGCGCGCCCGCGGCGGGCGCCGGAGCGCACTCACAGCGGCCGCACGCGGGCAAGATTGCCCGGCGCCGCGAGCCAGCGGCTGAGGATGCGCCAGGTGTCGAGATCGAACGCCGGCGTCCGGCCGGCGGCCGCCGCCAGTAACGCATCGGTGGAGTCCGCGCTGGCGAGGTGGCACCAGTGCGCGAACAGGTGGAAAGCCTCGCGCCCGCTGCCTTCATGGTGTTCGCCGATGATCACCGCGCCGGCCCACGGCCAGGGCTTGATGCGCACCGGCTCGAGCGCGGCGGCCAGGCGCGCGTCGTGCGCGGCCGGCGTTTCCCGCCCGGCACAGACTCCGGCGCAGCGCCGGGCGGCATGGGCCGTGCACGGCCCCGTAGCGCCCGCTTCGAGACCGAGCCGGCGCGGGCACAGGCGGTACAGCAGGGCCAGCTCGCGCAGCAGGTTGTCGGCCTCGCGCGGAGAACGGAACGCGCCGTAGAGCCCGTCCCAGCTGCCGGGATCGGTACCGGCGATGTTCACCCGCTGCCAGATCGGTGCGCGCCGGCGGTTTTCCAGCAGACGCAGGGCGAAGGCCTCCGCGCCGCTCTCGGGCGCGCGATTGGCGCTCGGGCGCAAGGCGCACAACAGCGTGTGCTCGAGCAGTTGCGCACCCAGCTCACCGGCCGTCTCGCGCCACTCCACGCGCTGCACCTGCGCCGCCAGGCCGGCGTCGCGGCCCTTGCGCGGCACCCCGGAAAAATGTTCCTTGACCCGCGCACGCAGGCTCGCCGCGCGGCCGATATAGAGCGGGCGGTCGCTGCGCCCGGGCGGCGGCGCCTCGGCCTCGGCATGCAACAGGTACACGCCGGGCACGTCGGGCAGCGCTTCGAGCAGGCCTTCGGGCAGGCCGGGCGGGGTCTGCGGCGCCTTCATCGCCCGCGCCACCGCCTTCTCGAGCACTTCGCCAGCAAAGCCCGCGCAGGCGAGCCGGACGAACTGCCACAACACTTCGGCGTCACCCATCGCCCGGTGGCGCGCGGCGCACACCAGGCCGTGGCGCTCGATCAAGGCATCGAGGCCGTGGCGGTGATACTCGGGATACAGCGCGCGCGAGAGCTTGACCGTGCACAGCACCGGGGCGTCGAATTCGCGCCCGCAGCGGGCGAAGGCGTTCTTGATGAAGCCGTAGTCGAAACGGGCGTTGTGGGCGACGAAGACGCAGCCCTCGAGGAGGCCGGCGACGGTGTCGGCAACGGCCTCGAACGCGGGCGCACCCGCGACCATGGCGTCGCTGATCCCGGTCACGCCCTGGATCAGGGCGGGAATCGGCTGCCCGGGGTCGACCAGGCTGTCCCAGCGCGCAACGACCTCGCCGTCCTCGACACGGAGGATGGCGATCTCGGTGATGCGGTCGCGCACCGGGTGGGCGCCAGTGCTCTCGACGTCGATGAAGGCGAGGCGGCGCGGCAGGCTCATCGGGGCGCGCCCGTCAGCGCACGGGCGTGGTGCCGCACCGGGCGGCCGTCCTTGCCGCGGGCAGCGCGGCGCCGGTCAGCGCTCAATGGCCGCCGACGTCGTAGTAGTAGGGCTTGACCGGCACCCGCGCCTGCGCCAGGCGCTGCTGTTCGGCGACGTCCTGCGGCTTGTCCCACCACAACGCGCGCCCCGTCTGCTGCTGCTCGCGCTGCTCGGGATGTTTTTCCATCCATTCACGCATGAATCGGGTGTGTTCGGATTCGTACATCGCCATTCGGATTCGCTCCACGGATCATCGGTACAGGGGCGGCATTCTACCAGCGCTGCCGGCGTTCAGCCCACGCGGCCGTCGCCCTTGACGCGGCCGATGCGCACCACGTCGGACTGGCGGCGGACCGACCGCATCACCTTCGCCAGGTGCATGCGGTCACGCACCTGGAGGATGAAGTGGAGCGCGGTGTAGGTGCCCTGCTCGCTGTCCATGCTGACGCTCTGGATGTTGCAGTCCTCTTCCGCGATCGCGCTCGCGACGCGGGCGAGCACGCCACGCGAGTTGCGGCTGAGGACGCGGATGGCGACATCGAACAGGCGCTCGTCGCTGCCGCGCTCCCAGTCCACATCCACCCAGCGCCCGCGGTCGCCGCGCAGCTTGGCGACGTTGGGGCAGTCGTGGGTGTGGACTTCGAGCCCCTGGCCCTTGCGCAGGGTGCCGATGATCGGGTCGCCCGGGATCGGCCGGCAGCAGCGCGCCAGCTGCACCGCGATGCCTTCCGAGCCGCGGATCGTGATCGCCCCCGCGGGCTTGGGCTTGATCACGTCGGGACGGCCGGATTCCAGATCCTGCACTTCGGCGAGGCGGCGGGCGACGATCGCCGGCAGGCGCTTGCCGAGTCCGAGATCGGCGAAGATTTCCTTCTTGTAGCGCACCCCACGGTCGCGCAGGAAGCGGTCCCAGGCGAAGGTCGACACCTGGCCGAGAGTGAGCCCGTGCGGGCGCAGGGCCTGGTTGAGCAGGCGCTCGCCGAGCGCCACCGACTCGTCCTGCTGGGCGTTCTTCATGAAGTGGCGGATCTGCGAGCGCGCCTTGCCGGTGCGCGCGTACGACAGCCAGGCCGGGTTGGGGTTGGCGTGGGCGGCGGTGATGATCTCGATCTGATCGCCGTTGCGCAGTTCGCTGCGCAGCGGCATCAGGTCGCCGTTGATGCGGCAGGCGACGCAGCGGTTGCCGATGTCGGTATGCACCGCGTAGGCGAAATCGACCGGGGTCGAGCCCTTCGGCATCGAGAAGATCGTGCCCTTGGGCGAGAACACGTAGACCTCGCCCGGGAACAGGTCGATCTTGACGTGCTCGAGGAACTCGGTGGCCTCGCCCGAGGTGGACTGCAGCTCGAGCAGCGACTGGAGCCAGGAGTGGGTGCGCTGCTGCAGTTCGGTGAGGGTCTTCTCGTCTTCCTTGTACAGCCAGTGCGAGGCGACGCCGCTCTCGGCGATGTGGTGCATCTCGCGGGTGCGCACCTGCACTTCCACCGGCATGCCGAAGGGGCCGATCAGGGTGGTGTGCAGGCTCTGGTAGCCGTTGGCCTTGGGAATCGAGAGGTAGTCCTTGAATTTGCCCGGCACCGGCTTGAACAGCGCATGCAGCGCGCCAAGGGCAAGGTAGCAACTGGGCACGTCGCGCACGATGACGCGAAAGCCGTAGATGTCGAGCACCTGCGAGAAGCTCAGGTGCTTCTCGACCATCTTGCGGTAGATGCCGTACAAGTGCTTTTCGCGCCCCTGCACCTCGGCCGAGATGCCCCATTGCGGCAGGCGCTCCTCGATGCTGTGGCGGATGCGGCCGACGACTTCGCGGCGGTTGCCGCGCGCGGCGCGGATCGCCTTCGCCAGCACCGCGTAGCGCAGCGGATACTTGTTGCGGAACGCCAGCTCCTGCAGCTCGCGGTAGAGGTCGTTGAGGCCGAGGCGGTTGGCGATCGGGGCGTAGATTTCCAGCGTCTCGCTGGCGATGCGGCGGCGCTTGGCGGCACGGACGTGGTCCAGCGTGCGCATGTTGTGCAGGCGGTCGGCGAGCTTGATCAGGATCACGCGCAGATCGCTCGCCATCGCCAGCAGCATCTTGCGGAAGTTCTCGGCCTGGGCCTCTTCCTGCGAGCGGAATTCGATCTTGTCGAGCTTGGACAGGCCGTCGACCAGTTCGGCGGCGACCTTGCCGAAGCGCTCGGCGATCTCCGCCTTGGTGATGTGGGTGTCCTCCATCACGTCGTGGAGGAGCGCGGCGATCAGCGCCTGGGGGTCGAGGCGCCAGTCGGCGACCAGCGAGGCGACCGCCACCGGGTGGGTGACGTAGGGCTCGCCGCTGATGCGGAACTGCCCGGCATGGGCGTTGGCGGCGAAATGGTAGGCCGCTTCGATGCGGCCGACGTCTTCGGCCTTGAGGTAGCCGAGCAGCTTGGTCTTGAGCTGCTGGAAATCGAGCGCGAGGACGCTCGAGGCCGGCGGCCGGAAAGGAGGCAGGGGGACGCCGACGTCGCTGGTCGCCATGCTCGCCCCGCCCTGCGGGTCAGGCCTGCCCGCGATTGAGCATCTCGAGGCCGACCTTGCCTGCCGCCACTTCGCGCAACGCGATCACGGTGGGCTTGTCCTTGTCGTTGGGGTCGAGTTCGATCTGCGGCGTGCTGCCGATGGTCAGCTGGCGGGCACGGTAGGTGGCCGCCAGGGTGAGCTGGAAGCGGTTCGGGATGCGTTTGAGGCAGTCTTCGACGGTGATGCGGGCCATGTTCAGTCCTGTTCGAGAAAATTGAAATATTGCGGATGCCGCTGGTGCTGGCACTCGTAGCGCAGGCGCGAGGCACGCACCACGGCGATGAGGTCATCGAGCGCGGCATCGATTTCATCGTTGATTATAACGTAGTCGAATTCGCCCACATGGCGCATTTCCCCGCGCGCGCCGAGCAGGCGGCGGCTGATCACTTCGTCGCTGTCGGTGCCGCGTCCGCGCAGGCGCGCCTCGAGCGCCTCCACCGACGGCGGCAGCACGAACACCCCGATCGAACCGGGAAAGGCCTTGCGCACCTGCTGCGCGCCCTGCCAGTCGATTTCGAGCAAGGTGTCGCGGCCGGCGGCGATCTGTTCCCTGAGCCAGGCCTTCGAGGTGCCGTAGTAGTTGCCATGCACTTCCGCCCACTCGAGGAATTCGCCGCGATCGCGCAGCGCGCGGAAGGTGGGCACGTCGACGAAGCGGTACTCGCGCCCATCCTGTTCGCCGGGGCGCGGCGCGCGGGTGGTGAAGGAGATCGACAACTGCACGCGCGGATCGCGCTGCAGCAGTCCGTGCACCAGGGTGGTCTTGCCCGCGCCCGAAGGCGCGGTGACGATGAAAAGGGTTCCGGGCATGGGGTCGGCTCCGTGGTCGAGCGTCGCATTCTGCCATCGCCGCCGCCGCCATCGCCAGCAGCGGGCCAGGCGCGCGCTCCACCGCCGGCCCGCAGCCCGCCCCTCAGCGCGGGAACTGGCCCGGCGCGCGCGCCATCGCGAACACCGTCAGCACCCCGGTGTAGCCGTAGAGCCGGCTGTGGGCGATTTCCCCGGCGGCGAAGAATCCCGCCAGCGGCACATTGCCGAGCACGTCGCGGATCGCCAGCAGTTCGGCCGCCGGGGCACCAAAGTGCGGGCCGCCGCGCCCCGAGCAGCTGACATACACGGCGCCGGCGGCGAGTTGCTCGCAGTCGAGCAGCTGGTCGCGGATCTCGCGCGCGGCGCGGCGCAGGTCGGCCATCGCCGCCTGCGGATCGCGGCGGCAGAAGGCGAGCCAGGTGCCGGTCTCGAGCTCGTCGGCGATCGCCAGCACGCGGGCACGCGGGTCCATGCCGACGATGTTGCGCACCAGCATGTCGGCACCGAACGCCGCCGGAGCGACGATGTCATCGTCGGCGCGGCGGTGGAGGCCGACCAAAGTGCTCGACAGGGCGCGCGCGATCGGCTCGGCGGCCATGTCCTGCGGCAGGTCGAGGTCTTCCAGGGCGCAGGCGAGCGCGGGGCGGCCGTCGAGGGTGACGACGAGGTTGTCCTGCGCGCGCGACACCCGCCGGCGCGGGCCGATCGGCTGGCAGCCCTGGGTGACGCGCGAGATCACCGTGATCTCTTCGGCGAATGCCGCGCCCGACAGGCCGCCACCGTCGAACACCGCATCGGCGATCTGCACCGCGCGCCGGCGCGAGGCCGACAGGCCGCCGAACAGATATCCCGAAGCGGTGCGCGCGGCCAGTTCGGGCAGCAGCTCCTGCAGGTCGGGCGTGCGCCCGTCGGCGTGGACCAGCGCGGTGTGGGCATGGAAGCCTTCGCTGTCCATGCGCAGCGGCTGGCGCCCGGAAAACACCCGGAAGCTGTTGCGCGCCAGCGGCGCCAGCATCAGCACCAGCGCCGGCTCGTCGAAATGCTCGGCGCCGGTGGCGGCGACGCCGACTCCGACCGTGCCCACCCAATGGACGCCGGGCAGGCGGCGCTGCAGTTCGGCGAGCAGTTCCTCGGCAGCGGCGGCGAAGTGGTCGGTGAAGTAGCACAGGCCGAAGGTGTATTCGATGTCGCTGGCATGGGCGATGGCGCCATGGACATCGTGCATCAGCGCATCGAACGCCTCGGCCAGAGCGACGTGCCAGTCGGGGTTCGCGGCGTGGGCGGAAGCGAAGCGGGCGCGGATCATGTCGGCTCCCGAAGGAAGAAGGACTCCAGCGCGGCCGCAACCTGTTCGGGCTGGTCGTGCTGGACGTTGTGCCCGGCGCCGGAAATCGTGACCTGGCGCACGTCGGCAAAACACGCCGCACGCCGCTGCAGTTCGGCCGGATCGTCACCGAAGCGCTCCAGCACGAAGCCTTCGTCGCCGATCAGCAACAGCACCGGCGCACGCACCCGACGCCAGCACGCCATCGCGTCCTCGACCCGGTAGGGAAAGGGCGAAGGCAGCTTGTGCCACGGATCGCAGCCCATCTCGACCTGGCCGTCGCCGCGCACGCGGCCGACATGGCGGGCGAGAAAATCCGCCCGCTCCGGCGTCAGCCGCGGATTGGCCGCGCACAGCCGGCGGGCGAGCGCGCCATGGTCGGGATAGACGCGCAGTCGCGGCGGCTCGGCCTGCGCCGCGATCCACTTCTGCAGCAACGCCGGCGCTTCGGCGTCGGGCGGGCGCCTGAGGCCGAGGAAATCGAGCATCGCCACCTGGCTCACCCGTTCCGGGTACAGGCCGGCGTAGATGCCGGCGACGTTGCCGCCCATGCTGTGGCCGGCCAGGCGCACCGGCTCGCCGGGGGCGTAGTGCGCCAGCAGCGCGTCGAGGTCGGCATAGTAGTCGGGAAACCAGTACGGCCGCCCGAGCCAGGTGCTGCCGCCGAAGCCGCGCCAGTCGGGTGCGATCACCTGCCAGTCGTGGCGCAGGGCTTCGACCACGAACTGGAAGGTCGCCGACGAATCCATCCAGCCATGGAGCAGGAACAGTCGCGGCGCATCGGCCGCGCCCCAGCGCCGGACCTTGTACTGCAGGCCGCGGATATCGAGTTGTTCGGTGGTGGAGATGGTGTGGCGCATACAAAAATGGAAGACAGCAGTAAGGATCCTGCCTTCATTCTAGCCTCCGCACGGCGGCCGTACCCGCCGCACACGGCGGCCGGCACCTGGCCTGTGCCGGGGCAGCGCTTATAATCGGTGCCTTTGACGCGGTCCGAAGGGCCGCCCGCCTCGCCCCTGCGCCCGGCCCCCGGCCCCCGGCCCGCACGAGCGCATCCGCGACCTCATCCTTTTCCGCCGCCGTTCTTTCCGCCAGCCTGTCCGAGTCCGCCTTGACTTCCGTCCCCCGCGTCACGCCACCGCCCGCCAGCGCCGCCCGCAACCATCCGCGTTCGCCAGGAGCACTCTTCGTCGCCTTCACCCTCCTCGCCCTGCAGGGTTTCGGCGGCGTGCTCGCGGTGGCACAGCGCGAGCTCGTCGACCGCCGCGGCTGGCTCGGCCGCGACGAGTTCATCGAAGCCTACTCGCTGGCCCAGCTGCTGCCCGGGCCCAACGTCGTCAACCTGTCGCTGATGGTCGGCGACCGCTTCTTCGGCTGGCGCGGCGCGCTCGCCGCCATCTCCGGGATGCTCCTCGCGCCGCTCGTGCTGGTGCTCGCCGCCGCCGCCGGCTACCAGCAGCTGGCGGGCTACCCGGCGGTGGCGGGCGCGCTGCGCGGCATGGGCGCGGTGGCTGCGGGGCTGATCCTGGCGATGGCGTGCAAGATGCTGCTGACCCTGCGCAAGAACCTGATGGGGCCGTGGCTGTGCGCCCTGCTCGGGCTCACCGCGCTGATCGCGGTGGTCGTGTTCCGCGTGCCGCTGGCATGGATCGTGATCGGCCTCGGCCTCGCCGGCTGGAGCCTGGCGCGCGTCTGCATCATGCGCCAAAGCGGAGGCCCGCCAGCGCAACCCGGCAACGCTGCCGCCTCGCCCGGAGCCGGACCGCAGCGCCCGGGGGCGATCGCCGCAGGCACCACCGCTACCCGTTCCCCGCCCGAGGCCGAGCAATGAGCGCACTCCCCGCGGCCGATCTCGCCGACCTGTTCCTGCATTTCCTGATGCTGTCGCTGCTGTCGATCGGCGGCGCGATGTCGACCGCGCCGGAGATGCATCGCTACTTCGTCGTCGAGCGCGGCTGGCTGGCCGACGCCGACTTCACCACCGCGATCGCCCTCGCCCAGGCCGCACCGGGGCCGAACGTGCTGTTCGTGCCGGTGCTGGGCTTCCAGGTCGCCGGCGTGATCGGTGCCGCCGCCGCGCTGGTCGGCATCCTGCTGCCGTCGACCCTGCTCTCGCTCGGCGTCAGCCGCTGGGGCGCCAGCCGCCGCAACACCCCCGGCGTGCGCGCCTTCACCGCCGGGCTGGCGCCGGTGACGGTCGGCCTGGTGTTCGCCACTGGCTGGCTGCTCGCCCTGCCCTTCGTCGGCGCGCCGGAGCACCGCCTCGGCGCCCTTGCCCTGATCGGCGCCACCGCCCTGGTCACCCTGAAAACCCGCCTCGCGCCGATGTGGATGATCGCCGTCGGCGCGCTCGCAGGCGCGCTCGGCTGGGTGTAGGCGTGCGCGCGCCGAAGCGCGCCGGTCAGATGTTGCGGGTGTGGAAGGGCAGGTGACGCATGTGCAGCGAGAGGCCCAGCGCAGCCATGTGGTTCGCATTGCGCCGGAGGATCCGCTCCGACAGGGGGAGGAATTCCGCTTCCTCGAAGGAGGCATGCTCGGCATATTTGCGCAGCAGGCGCTCGACTTCGGCGAAATCGATCTGGACGCTCTGGCCCTTGGCCGCTTTCTTTACCGCGGGGGCGAGACGCTTCCAGATGGCTTCCGCTTCGCGATGCTCCCGTACCAGCCGCCCGACGAGCTGTTTGACGAGTTCGAGCTCCTCGCCGGGCAAGGCACTCGCCAGCACCGCGGGGAAGAGCTCTTCCTCCTCCTCGGCATGGTGCTCGATCACGGCCTGACCGAACATCTCCACCACCCGCTGCGCGACCAGCCTGGCACGCTCGGCCGCCGATAAAAGCGCCGGCAGTTCGGAGAAGGCCTCCAGCTCTTTGAGAATCCCCACATGGCACTTGGAGAAATCGGAGATGGGGGTCTCGCCCCTCCGGCAGAACTCTTTTCGCTCACGGTTGGCATCCTTTCAATTTTTGACCGCTTTGGGGTACGCATCCGGCCGCAATCGCCCGCTCACGACATTGCCCCCGGCAACCACAGGACCAGGACCGGAAAAGCGAGCAGCAGCACCAGCCGCAACAGGTCGGCGACGATGAAGGGCAGGATCCCACGCACCACCGTCCCGGACGATACGCCGCGCGTCGCCGCCTGGACGACGAAAAGGTTCATGCCGATCGGCGGGGTGATCAGACCGATCTCGGCCACCGTGACGACGACGATGCCGAACCAGATCAGGCTGTAATCGAGTTGCAGCGCGACCGGCGCCAGCAGCGGCACGGTCAGCAGGATCATCGACATGGAGTCCATGAAGCAGCCCAGGATCAGGTAAAAAACCAGGATCAGCACCATCACGGCCAGCGGGCTGAGGCCGGAAGCCTCGATCTGGCTGATCAGAAACTGGGGCAGCCCGGTGTTCTCGAGAAAGAAATTGAACAGCGCCGCGCCGATCAGGATGAAGAAGATCATCCCGGTCAAGGCAGCCGTCTCGGCGACCGACTCACGCAGCGCCCGAGCGCTCAGCTTGCCCGAGCTCAGGGCCAGCAGGAACGCGCCGACCGCACCCACGGCAGCCGCTTCGGTCGGCGTGAACAACCCCACATAGATGCCACCGATCACCGTCACGAACAGCACCACCACCGGCCAGATCTGCCCGAGATAACGGATGCGGTCGGCCCACCCCGTGCGCGGCGAGGACGGGGCGAGGCCGGGATTCTGCCTCACCCGGACCACGATCGCGAGCGCATACAGAACCGCACCGAGGATTCCCGGAATCAGCGCGGCAATGAACAGCTGCCCGATCGAACTCTGCGTCAGCAGGCCGTAGATCACCAGCAGTACCGACGGCGGGATGAGCACGCCGAGGGTGCCGCCGGCGGCAACCGTGGCCGTGGCCAGCGAGTCGTCGTAACCGGCGCGTTTCATCTCGGGCAATGCGACCCGGCCGATGGTCGCGACCGTAGCGAGGGAACTGCCGCAGATCGCCCCGAAAAAGGCACAGGCACCGACCGTGGTCACCGCGAGCCCGCCCCGCCGATGGCCGACGAAGCTGTTGATCGCGTTGAACAGCGAGCGCGACAAGCCCGCATGGGAGGCAAAGACGCCCATCATCACGAACAGCGGAATGACGCTGAAGGAATAAGGAAAGATCGACTCGAAGGGGCTCGAACCAAGGATATAGGCGGTGCCCGCCCAGCCGTTCAGCCACCAGTAGCCGAGTACGCCGATGATCCCCATGGCGATGGCGACCGGCATCCCGAGCGCGATCAACCCGAGCGCGGCGACGAAACCTGCGAGGCCGAGAAATCCATCACTCATTGCGGGTCCCCT
Source organism: Thauera chlorobenzoica (assembly GCF_001922305.1). Classification (NCBI taxonomy): domain Bacteria; kingdom Pseudomonadati; phylum Pseudomonadota; class Betaproteobacteria; order Rhodocyclales; family Zoogloeaceae; genus Thauera; species Thauera chlorobenzoica. Next base: position 248,740 of record NZ_CP018839.1, on the reverse strand, counting down.
TCTGCGAGGTGGCAAGCACCTCCAGCACAACTCCAGGCAGCGACAGGGTGAGCCCGGCGAGCAGCGGGTACCAGTACCACGCCACCGGAATGCCGAGCTGCTGCGAGCGATCGCCGTAAGCCGAACGGACGTCGAAGGTCTCGAAGCCGTACCAGAGCATCAAGCCCACCAGCGCCAGCGCGACCGCCGCAACGAAAAGCCGCAACGGAGCCCTCAGCGCGCCCGGCAGGGACTTGACCACGAAGTCCACGCCGACATGGGCACCGGTCATGAACGCGAACGGCATCACCAGCCAGGCGCCGGTGACGACCAGCAACTGCACCAGATCGACCACCCCTTGCACGGGCAGGTCGAAGTTCCGTCCAATCACATCGGCCACCGTGACCAGCGCGGCACCGCCGTATGCGGCGACGCCCAATGCGGCCAGGGCCGTCACGAGGGAACGTGCGAGGCTATGCACTCGAGTCACCGGGTTGTCTCCTATCAGAGGTGAGCGACCGGTCCGGGCACGGCTGCCGCACGGACCGGTCCGGGCCAGGACTTCAACGTCCTTGCTGTTTCGCCGCCTGGAATGCGGCGACCTTTTCCTGCATCAGGCGGTAGATCTCCTCGGCATTGTCCACGCCTTCGTTCTTCACTTTCTGGACGTAGGCCTCGATCATCGGCTGCAGCGCCTTGCGCCAGCGTTCACGCTCGGCATCCGACAGCTCGGTGACCACATGGCCGGCGGCAACTGCTTCGTCGCGCCCCGGCTTGTCCCAGGCGTCCCACCAGGCGTCGAACTTGGCGACCAGCGCGTCCCCCGAGTGCTGATCGATGCAGGCGCGCGCCTTCGGGCTGAGCCGCGCATACGAGCGCTCGTTCATGACGAAGAAGAACGACACGGTGTAGGCGCCGAGATCGAGGTGGTTGCTCAACACCTCGTTCAGGCCGAAGGACTTGACCGGATCCCAGGGGAATACGGTGCCGTCCAGCACGCCGCGCTGGAGGTTCTCGTAGACTTCGCCGGGCGGCAGGCCCTGCGGCGTCGCGCCGAGGAAGGACAGCATGTCCGAAACCGCCGGGCTCGGCGTGCGGATACGCAGCCCTTTCATGTCCTCCATGGTCTCGACCTTCTTCCCGCGGGTGTGCAGCAAGCCGCCGTTATGCGCATGAAGCGCCAGGACCTTCAGGCCTTTGTACTCTTCAGCCAGTACCCCGGGCAGCAGCTGCCACAGCGCATGCGTCGCCGCGCCCGCGTCATCGGTCAGGAAGGGCATGTCGATCAGCGAGGTCCGCGGAAAGCGGCCGCGCGGGATGCCGTGCAGGCCGTGGGCGATATCGACCACGCCAGCGACGACCTGCTCCTGCTGGCGCGCGACGTTGCCCAGTTGGGTACCGGCCGGGAACACCTCGAACTCGACTTCGCCACCGGAGCACTCCGCGACCTGCTTGGTCCACGGCATGATGAAATCGGTATGGATGCCGTGCACCGAAGGCAGATAGTGGCTGAGCTTCAATTTGGTCCGGGCTTCGGCGTCGTTCGCGATACCCAGAGCCATCACCGCCGACAGTGCGGCACCGATGAGTGCATTACGCTTGGATTTCATTTTGTCTCTCCTGTGTGAACTTCTTGGCTACGACTCGCGGGATCACAGCGCCAGCTTGATCCGCCCTCCACTTTTGGCGCGGGAACAACACGCCATCATGCGCCGGTTTTCAGCCCGTTCTGAGCGGGTCAGGACCAGATCGCGGTGATCGATCTCGCCCTCCAGCACGGTCACCTCGCAGCTCCCGCACAGCCCCTCGCAGCAATCGCTGGCGAGGTCGATGCCGACCGCCCGGATCGCTTCGAGCAGCGTCGTATCGGCGGCAACCGCTACGGTCAGGCCGGAATCCATCAACTCCACCTCGAAGGCACTCTCCTGCTCCGGATCGAGGCCGGAGCCCTGTGCAGAGAAATGTTCGAAATGAAGCGTATTGCCCGGCAATTCAGCGCTAAGGTCTTCCAGCGCGCGAATCATCCGCGCCGGTCCGCAAGCGTAGATCTGCGCGCCTTCCGCCAAGGAACCGACGATGGCCGGCAGATCGACGCGCTCGCCCTCTTGTTTTGAATAGATCCGGACATGGCCACCGTGATCGGATTCGAGTCGGGCGAGGAACGCCATCGAGGCGCGCGAGCGACCCGCGTAATGGATCACGTAATCACGGCCGAGCATTTTCAGCCGGTCCGCCATCGCCAGGATCGGCGTGATCCCGATTCCGCCCGCAACCAGCACGTAGCCGCGGGCGCTTTCATCGAGGCGGAACAAGTTGTTGGGCCCCCGCAACTTCAATTCCGTCCCCGGGCGCACGACTTCATGGAGATAACGGGACCCGCCGCGTCCCTGCTCTTCGAGGAGGATCGCGACATCGTAGCCGGGCGCATCGGGCCGCCCGCACAGCGAATATTTGCGCTCATATTCGCCCAGGCAGAGTTCGCCATGCGCCCCCGCGCTCCAGCGCGGCAGCGGCCGCCCCCTGACATCCTCCAGCGTCAGCCCGAGAACACCGTCGGCCTCCCGCCGGACCGCGGTCACCCGGACCTTGCGCGCGATCTCCTTGCGCAGCGGCGCACCGACGGGAAAATGAACGCCCCCGCGCCGTAGCGCCGGGTTGGCGCGCTCAGGATTCTGCTCGGGGTTCCATTCCACCCACAGGTTGTTGGGGCCGCGGAACGAGGTATTCGGCAGGTAGGTGAATTCCTGCTCGGCGAGGCGAAGGTGGGGCAGGCGGCGGCTCATCTCTTCGAGGAAGATGCGCATCTCCAGGCGGCCGATGTTCTTGCCCAGGCACTGGTGGCTGCCATAGCCAAACGTCAGATGCTCGACTGCGTTGTCGCGGTAGATGTCGAACTTGTCACCGTCTTCGAAGTGGCGCTCGTCCTGGTTGCCCGAGGCCTGAACGATCAGCAGCTTCGCGCCTGCGGGCAGCTCCACGCCGCCCAGCTGCGCGGGAGCGGTGGTCTCGCGCCGCCAGGCCACCATCGATCCGGCATAGCGCAGGCACTCCTCGACCGCGTTGGGGATCAGCGACGGGTCGGCACACACGTCCTCCCAGGCGTCGCGATGGGTCAGCAGCGTCTTGAACATGTTGGTCGAGGCCAGCGAGGTGGTCTCGTGCGCCGCGACGATGATCGCCATCATCATCGAATGGACATAGCTGTCGGTGACGATCTCGGGAATCTCGGCGTTCTTGCGGATGGTGTAGTGCATCCAGCCCTCACCGTCCGGATCGGCCCGCATCTTTTCGATCACTTCGCCGGCGTATTGCCAGAAACGGCCCACCGCATGGGCGACCTCGATCTGCTGCTCCGGCGTCGGCCGCCCCCAGGTGTTGACCGCATGCGCGACCGCGAAGCTGCGCATGCGCTCGATCTCGTCCTCGGGCACGCCGAGAAAGTGCAGCGCGATCGTCAGCGGAACCTCGTACAGCATTTCTTCGACCAGGTCGACGCGGCCACGGTCGATGAAGCCGTCGATCTTCTCCCGTGTCAGGCGCCGGACCATCTCCTGCTTGGCCTCGAGGTTCTCGGGCATGAAGTGGTCGAGCAAGACGCGGCGGCGCTCCATGTGGGCGGGCTCGTCCTCGTTGACCAGCGTCCGGTTCATCGCATAGCCATAGCTTGCGAGCACCTTCATCGCCTCCGGCGTCGCCGGAGTGATCTTTTCCAGCGCATTGCGCGGTGAATACAGCACGTTGTCACGGAACACGGACTTTATGTCGTCATAGCGGCTGACGATCCAGTAACCGAGTTTGGGGCTGTAGAAAACCGGCAGCTGATCGCGCGACCAGCGCAGCGCCTCGGCCGGATCGACCTGGTACGGCCCCTCGAAGGGGTCGAAGGCGGCGGCCAGCCCGGACACCGGACAAGCGCCCTCGGAATGACGGACAGGGCATGCGCCCCGCGCCGGCTGCGGTTGAGTTGAGTTCTCGATCGTCACGACGTCTCTTCCTGACAGGTTCAGTTATAGGAAACAAACCATCCCGAAGCGTTGGCAATCCACCCCGATCATTCAGGATTGCAGCTCGGCACGATTGCGGAAGTGCGCCAGCGCCTCGGGGTTGGCGAGCGCTTCCTGGTTCTTCACCGGACGGCCGTGCACCACGTTGCGCACCGCCAGTTCGACGATCTTGCCGCTCTTGGTGCGCGGAATGTCCGCCACCTGCAGCACTTTCGCCGGCACGTGGCGCGGCGTGGTGTGCTCGCGGATGGTGCGCCGGATGCGCTCGACGAGCGCCTCGTCGAGCACGAGGCCTTCGCGCAGCTTGACGAACAGCACCACGCGCACGTCGTTGGGGTTCTGCGGCGGCCAGTCCTGGCCGATCACCAGGGATTCGACCACTTCGGCGAGCTGCTCGACCTGGCGGTAGATCTCGGCGGTGCCGATGCGCACCCCGCCCGGGTTCAGGGTCGCGTCCGAGCGCCCGTAGATCACTACGCCGTCGTGCGCGGTGAGCTCGCAGAAGTCGCCATGGCACCACACTCCGGGAAAGCGCTCGAAGTAGGCGGCGCGGTACTTGCTGCCGTCGGCGTCGTTCCAGAAGCCGACCGGCATCGCCGGGAACGGCCGCGTGCACACCAGCTCGCCCTTTTCCCCGCGCAGCGGGCGGCCGTCCTCGTCCCACACCTCGACCGCCATCCCCAGGCCGCGGCACTGGATCTCGCCGCGCCACACCGGCCGCACCGGGGAGCCGAGGACGAAGCAGGAGGCGATGTCGGTGCCGCCCGAGATCGACGACAGCTGGAGGTCGGCCTTGATCTCGCGATAGACGTAGTCGAAGCCTTCGGCCACCAGCGGGCTGCCGGTGCTCAGCAGCGCGCGCACCGTATCGAGGCGGTGGCTTTCCCGGGGCTTGAGGCCAAATTTCGCCGCGGCGTCGAGGAACTTCGCCGAGGTGCCGAAGTGGGTCATGCGCTCCGAATCGGCGTAGTCGAACAGGATCCGGTTGGCGCCGGCGAAGGGCGAGCCGTCGTAGAGCAGCACGGTGGCTTCGGCGGCGAGCGCCGACACCAGCCAGTTCCACATCATCCAGCCGCAGGTGGTGAAGTAGAAGACGCGGTCGCCGGGTTTGACGTCGGCATGGAGGCGGTGCTCCTTGAGGTGCTGCAGCAAGGTGCCACCGGCGCCGTGCACGATGCACTTGGGCACGCCGGTGGTGCCCGAGGAGTACATGATGTAGAGCGGGTGGTCGAAGGGCAGCGCGGCGAACTCGATGTCGTCAACGAGGCGGAACGGGGCGACGAAGTCGGCGTACGAGCGCGCATGGGGCACCCCGGCGAGGTCGTCGCGGTGATGCACGTAGGGGACGACGACGACGCGCTCGACCGAGGGCAGCCCGCCGACGATCTCGCCCAGCTTGCCGAGCACATCGACGGTCTTGCCGTTGTAGTAGTAGCCGTCGCAGGCGAGCAGCACCTTGGGTGCGGTCTGGCCGAAGCGGTCGAGCACGCCCTGCACCCCGAAGTCGGGCGAGGCCGAAGTGAACACCGCGCCGATGCTCGCCGCCGCGAGCATCGCGATCACCGTCTCGGGCAGGTTCGGCATGTAGGCCGCGACCCGGTCGCCGGCGACCACGCCCTGCTCGCGCAGCGCGGCGGCGAAGTGGGCCACCGCCCGGTACAGTTCGGCGCGGGTGAGGCGGTTGTGCACCCGGTCCTCGCCCCAGAACACGATCGCATCCTGGTCGTCGCGCGCGCGCAGCAGGTTTTGCGCGAAGTTCAGCCGCGCATCGGGAAACCACTTCGCCCCCGGCATGCGATCGGCGTCGACCAGCACGCGCGCGCCGCGCGCGCCGATGACGCCGCCGCTGCCCTCGCCGTCCCATATGCCGTCCCATATGCTGACCCAGAACTGCTCGGGCTGCGCCACCGACCAGGCGTACAGCGCACCGTAGTCGGGCAGGGACACGCCCCAGCGCCTCTCCGCCGCGAGGCGGAAGGCGGTGACGGTGGCGTTCGCCACGCGCTCGGCGGAGGGGGTCCAGAGAGGTTGATCAGTCTTCATCGATGCCACTCATTCGTATGCGTATGCGATTCAGGGCGCGCCTGCCCGCGCGCGCCGGACGCGGCCGTTACCGGACCGCCCGGCCGGGCCTCACTCGGCATCGGGCTGCGCCGCCGGTGCCGCGCGCCGGAACGCCTCCAGCTCCTCGCACCGGGCGGCGATCGCGCGCACCGTTGGCATCGCCGAGAGATCGCAGTCGAAACGCCGGGCGTTGAACACCTGGGGCACCAGGCAGCAGTCGGCCAGGCCGGGGCGGTCGCCATGGCAGAATGCCCCGCTGCGCCCGTCGCCGGCGAGGCGGGCCTCGACCGCGGCGAGGCCGAGCTCGACCCAGTGCCGGTACCACGCATTGCGCTGCGCTTCGGTGGCGCCGAACTCCCGCCCGAGGTACTGCAGCACCCGCAGGTTGTTGATCGGGTGGAGGTCGCAGGCGATCATCTGGGCGATCTCGCGCACGCGCGCCCGATCGAGCGCCTGCGCGGGCAACAGCGGCGCCTGCGGATGGGTCTCGTCCAGATACTCGATGATCGCGAGCGACTGCGTCAGCACCCGCCCCGCATCCTCCAGCGCCGGCACCAGGCCGGCCGGATTCAGCACCAGATACTCGGGCCGACGCTGCTCCCCGCCGTCGCGTGTCAGGTGAACCGGGACCGCCTCGTAGTCCAGCCCCTTGAGGTGGAGGGCGATCCGCACGCGGTAGGCGGCCGAGCTGCGGAAGTAGGTGTAGAGCTTCATCGCCTCAGCCCCCGAGCGCCGCCACCCGGTTCTCGATCGTGCCGAACACGCTGCGGCCCTCGCGATCGAACATCTCGATGCGCACGGTATCGCCGTCGCCCATGAACGGAGTCGCCGGCTTGCCCTGCTCGATGGTCTCGTAGGTGCGCAGCTCCGCCAGGCAGCAGTAGCCGACACCGCCGTGCTCGATCGACGAGCCCCACAGGTCGCCCTGCTTGTTCGACACCGTCCCCGAGCCGATGATCGAGCCGGCCTCGAGCGCGCGCGTCTTCGCCACGTGGGCGACCAGCCGGCCGAAGTCGAACGTCATGTCCACACCGGCGTTCGGCTTGCCGAACAGCTTGTCGTTCAGATGCACCACCAGCGGCAGGTGCACCTTGGCGTCCTTCCACGCCGCGCCGAGCTCGTCGGGCGTCACCGCCACCGGACTGAAGGCCGAAGCGGGCTTGCTCTGGAAGAAGCCGAAGCCCTTCGCGAGCTCATTCGGGATCAGGTTGCGCAGCGATACGTCGTTCACCAGCATCACCAGCCGGATCGCCTGCGCCGCCTCTTCCGGGCTCGCCCCCAGCGCCACGTCGCCGGTGACCACGGTGACTTCGGCCTCGAAGTCGATCCCCCAGGCCTCGTCGGCCACCACCGCGTCGCGCGGGCCGATGAAGCTGTCCGAGCCGCCCTGGTACATCAGCGGGTCGGTGTAGAAGCTCGCCGGCACTTCGGCGTTGCGCGCGCGGCGCACCAGTTCGACGTGGTTGAGGTAGGCCGAGCCGTCGGCCCACTGATAGGCGCGCGGCAGGGGCGAGGCGCAGGCGGCCTGGTCGAAGGGCTGCGCGTCGACCGCGCCGCTGTTGACCGCCTCGTACACCTGGCGCAACTGCGGCTCGCACACCGCCCAGTCGTCGAGCGCGGCCTGCAGCGTGCGCGCGATCGCCGGCACCGCACGGCAGCGGGTGAGGTCGCGGCTGACGACGACCAGGGTGCCGTCGCGGCCGCCGTGCTTGAGGGTGGCGAGTTTCACTTGAACATCTCCTTGTAGCTGCCGTCGTGCATCCAGGCGGCATGCTTGGGAGCCTTCTTCGTCTGCGCCCACTCCTCGAGCATCGCCCACTTCACCTGGTCGAGGGCCTCGTACATCTTCGGCGAGGCGGTGTTGGCCGCAAGCTCGAGGCGATGGCCGTTGGGGTCGTAGAAGTAGATCGACTGGAACAGGGCGTGGTCGGTGGGGCCGACGACTTCGATGCCTTCGGCCTCGAGGCGGGCCTTGGCCGCCATCATCACCTCGATCGACTCGACCTGCAGCGCCAGGTGCTGGGTCCATGCCGGGGTGTTCTGATCGCGCCCCATCGGCGTGCAGGTGGGCAGCTCGAAGAAAGCGAGCACGTTGCCCATGCCGGCGTCGAGGAAGATGTGCATGTAGGGATCGGGCTCGCCGGTGGAAGGCACCGCGTCCTCGGCGATCGACAGCACCAGCTTCATGCCGAGATGCTTTTCGTACCAGCGCGCGGTCTCGAGCGCGTCCTTGCAGCGGTAGGCCACGTGGTGGATCTTTTTCACGATCGGGGTCATTGCAGTCTCCTCTCTCTGGTAAACGTCCCCTCGGCAAGGGGGTGTTGCGTTTATTGCCGCATAAGTCACAACGCCATTAAAGTCGAAACCGTTTTATCATTCAAACGACTTTTTCATATCGACTTATCGGATAAGCAAATGAATGTAACGCTGCGCCAGCTCCGCGCCTTCCTCGCCGTCACCCGGACCGGGAGTTTCACCCTCGCGGCCGAGAGCCTCTACATCACGCAGTCGGCCCTCAGCGGGCTGATCAAGGAACTGGAGCAGGTCCTGGGCGTTCGCTTGTTCGACCGCAGCACACGGCGGATCCAGTTGTCGGAGGTCGGCCGCGGGATCTATCCGCACATCGAGAAGATCCTCGTCGACCTCGACGGTGCGCTCGACGAGGTTGCAAACATCAAGGCACTGAAACGGGGTGTGGTGCGCATCGCGGCCCCCCAGTTGATGGCCTGCACGCTACTGCCGGACGTGATCGCTGCGTTTGCGCGCGACCATCCGGACATCACCATCCGGCTCATCGACTGCGCGGTCGAGAGCGTGACCTCACGGGTCTTTTCCGGGGAGGTGGACCTCGGGGTCGGCCCCGAGCGGGACCCGAATTCCGACATCGACGCCGCGCTGCTCTTCGAGTTGCCCTTCCATGCGGTTTTTCACCGCGACCACCCGCTGGCGAACGCCGGGTCGGTGCGCTGGGCCGAACTCGCCAGCTACCCGCTGATCACCCTGCAGGGTCAGTTCACCGAGCGCCTGTCGACCGATCTTCACAACGCGATGCGCGAACTCGACCTCAACCCCAACGCGACCGTGACCTTCATGTCCACCGCACTGAGCATGGTTTCGGTCGGACTCGGGGCGACGATCTGCATTCCCTATGCCGCTTCGCTCGTCCGCCTGTATGGCTTGAGGATGCGCCCGCTCGTTGCCCCTGAAGTCTTCCGCCGCTTCTACATCTTCACCCGCAACGGCCGCTCGCTCTCGCCTGCCGCCGCGGCGTTCCGCGATCATTTGTCACGATACATCGCAGAGCACGCCATCTTCTCCGCCGCGGATACGTAAAAAGCATGGATGCCGCGGCGGCGGAGCCGCACCCGGCGCATCCCGGCATCGCGACCGGACACCGCTTCCACCCAAACAGTTGAACATCGAACATTTTATAGTTGCTTTTTAAATGCATCTTCTGTTAGCCTTCAACCATCGATTCCGGGCTACCCGCTAGTTACCGACTGACTCATCCCTTGCAGCAAGGCGTGCACTCGATCGCCACAATCGACCGATAAGGCACTGTTTACAGGGTTCGAGCGGGTTTCCAGGCTTCGTTCCAACCCCATCCATTTGGCGCGATATCTCGCGGCAAAGCAGGAAAGCTGCACAGAACAGCCGTAAAAGTTTCATCTTATATACATGTACTAGACTCTTGTGCCGCGAAAGGCCCTGCAAGAGTCCTCACCGGATAAGGAGCGTGGAATGTCTTTCGTGGTCAAAAACAACATTACCTGGGTCGGCAAGCTCGATTGGGAGCTGCGTGAGTTTCACGGCGCGGAATACTCGACGCATAAAGGATCGAGCTATAACAGCTACCTCGTGCGCGAGGAAAAAGTCGCACTGATCGATACCGTCTGGAGTCCCTACGCCCAGGAGTTCGTCGACAACCTCGAAAAGGAAATCGATCTCGAGCGGATCGACTACATCATCGCCAACCACGCCGAGATCGACCACAGCGGTGCGCTCCCGGCATTGCTGGCGAGGATTCCCGACACCCCGATCTATTGCACCGAGAATGGGGTCAAATCGCTCAAAGGACACTTCCACAAGGACTGGAACTTCCGCATCGTCAAGACCGGCGACACGCTCGACCTCGGCAACGGCAAGCAGCTGGTATTCGTCGAAGCGCCGATGCTGCACTGGCCGGACAGCATGCTGACGTATCTGAGCGGCGACGCGGTGCTGTTCAGCAACGACGCGTTCGGCCAGCACTACGCCAGCGAAAAGATGTACAACGACCTCGTGGACCAGGACGAGCTGCGCGCCGAGTGCCTGAAGTATTACGCCAACATCCTGACGCCGTTCAGCCCGCTGGTGACGGCGAAAATCAAGGAAGTGCTGTCGTTCAACCTGCCGCTCGACATGATCTGCCCGGCCCACGGCGTGATCTGGCGCGACAATCCGGCGCAGATCGTCGAGCAATACCTGGCGTGGGCCGACGATTACCAGGAAAACCAGATCACCCTGGTGTACGACACGATGTGGAACGGCACCCGCCACATGGCGGAAGCGATCACCCGCGGCATCCGCGCCGCCGACCCGGCGGTCGAAGTCAAGATGTTCAACCTCGCCCTTTCCGACAAGAACGACGTCCTGACCCAGGTGTTCAAGTCGAAAGGCGTGCTGATCGGCTCGCCCACCGTCAATAACGGCATGCTCCCGCAAGTGGCGGCGCTGCTCGAGGAAATGCGCGGGCTGCGCTTCCGCGGCAAATACGCCTCCCCGTTCGGCAGCCACGGCTGGAGCGGCGGCGCCGTCGACCGCATCGGCGAACGCCTCGAAGAGGCCGGCTTCAATGTCGCCAGCGGCATCAAGGCACTGTGGAAACCAACCGAGGACGCCCTCGCCGACTGCGTCGCCTTCGGCCAGCGCATCGCGCAGGAATGGCGCGGCAGCCCGGAGCCGGCAAATGTGATCGAGAGCACAGCAGCCGCGGCGCAGCCGGCACCGGCACGCCCCGCCCCGAAACCTGCTGCCGCGGCGGTCAGGAATACCCTTCCGGAGAGCGCAAGCGCGATGCGATGCCGGGTCTGCGGCTGGATCTACGACCCCGCGCAAGGCACCCCGGCACAAGGCATCGCTGCCGGCACCCCGTGGTCCGACATCCCCGACACCTTCCTCTGCCCGGAGTGCTTCCTCGGCAAATCCGTGTTCGAGCCGCTGCGCCGCATGCCGAGCGGCGCCGGCGCGACCACCGCCGCGGCATCGCAGTCCGCCCCCGTCGTGATCGTCGGCGGCGGCAGCGCGACCTACCAGCTGGTGCGCGCATTCCGCGCCCTCGATCCGCACACACCGGTCGTCGTCGTCACCGCCGACGACGGCGCCGACTATTCCAAACCGCAGCTGGTCCATGGCTTCAGCCGCAGGCTCGGTGCCGCCGACTTCGTCGAGCGCACGGCGGCACAACTGGCCCATGAGTTCGGCATCACGGTCCGGACCCATACCCGGGTGGACGCGATCGACCGGAAGCGGAAAACGGTACGGATCGGCGATGAAACGTTGCCCTACCGCGATCTCGTCCTGGCCCTCGGCGCCAACCCCTGGATTCCTCCGCTCGAAGGCAACGCCACCGATCGGATGATCACCCTCAACAACCTCGCCGATTACGAAAACTACCTGCGCCACGTCAGCGCCGGAGAGCGCGTGCTGGTCATCGGCGCCGGCCTGGTCGGCACCGAGATCGCGCTGGATCTCGCCGAGGGCGGGCAGCAGGTCTGGCTGACCGACTCCTCGCCGCACTCGCTCGCCAAGCTGTTGCCCGAATTCGTCAGCCGGCACCTCGAAGCAACGCTGGCGCAGAAAGGTTGCCGCCTCCACCTCGGGCACCGCGTCACCGCCCTCGACTCGAGCGGCGGCGCCATTGCGGCGCAGCTCTCGGACGGGACGACCGTCGAGGTCGACACCGTCATCGCCGCCGCAGGCCTGCGTCCCCGCACGGCGCTTGCAGGCGCGGCCGGGCTCAGGATCAATCGGGGCATCCAGGTCGATGCATATCTGCAAAGCAGCGCCGAGCACATCTACGCCCTGGGCGACTGCGCCGAAATCGAAGGGCTCGTGCTGCCCTTCATGCAACCGCTGGCGCTGTCCGCCCAGGCGCTCGCAAAAACGCTTGCCGGCGAGCCTACCCCGGTATGCCTGCCGGCAATGCCGACCGTCGTCAAAACGCCCGCCCTGCCGATCCAGGTCGGCGGTCGCACGGTCGCGGACGGCCTGAACTGGACCGTCGAGGGCGATGAAAGCGGCCTCACCGGCAAGGCACACAACGGCGACGGCGAACTGGTCGGCTACGTCGTTACCGGAGTCCATCTGGGCAATGGCGCAGCCCTGCTGCAACAGCTGCCGGCACTGCTCTGAGCTGCCCCCGGCCCCCCGCCGATCCACCCGACCGGCGGGGGGCAATGCACCAAAGGCGGGGCCGGCGCGCCCTGCCTGCGGCATAAAGGTGCGTCCGAAATACACCTATTTCAGCGCCCGTGGTACGCTTGCGCGCGACTCCGGCTACCCGGCCCATGAGCCGAACCGCCAGGAGCGGAAACCGGGGCAACACCAGCCCCCGAGACATGCCGAGAGAGCGCGATGCAGCTGACCCGATACACCGACTACGCGTTTCGCACGCTGATTTTTCTCGGACTGCAGAAGCCGGCCGAACTCGTCACGATCTCCATCGTGTCGGAGCATTTCGACATCCCCCGCAACAACCTGGTCAAGATCGTGAACCACCTGGCGCGGCTGGGTTATGTCGAAACGATCCGCGGCAAGGGCGGCGGAATCCGCCTCAACCGCCCGGCCACCAAAATCAACCTGCGAAGCGTCGTCGAAGCCGTCGAGGAAACGCTGACCCCGATCAACTGCCACGAGCCGACCTGCCGGATCCTTCCCTCATGCCGGCTGAACCACATCATGCTCGAGGCGCAGGAAGCCTTCCTCGCCGTGCTCGGCAAATACACCCTCAGCGATCTGCAGCAAGAACCGCAGCGCCTCGAAAAGCTCCTCAGGTGGACGCCGGCCTGAGCCCGATGCCGCTGGGTCCGATGCCATTCAGGTAGCAGAATCGGCGTCGGCACGCTGGGCGGGGTGCAGGCGCACATACCGCCGCGACGGTCGAGGTCCGGTCCGGTATGCCTTGGGGCGAATCGATCCACTTCGCCTGGCGCGAAGGGCCGTTGCTCAGTGCAGCTCGCCGGGCGGGGCACTCGTTCCCGGCGGCATCACCCCCGGAGCTTCGTCGACAGCGTACTCCTGGCGCTGGATCAGGGTCCGGGCCTGCAGACGGTGGAGCGCAAGGTAGTCGTCGCGCATCGCCACATCGCCCCCACTCGCCTCGAAGCGCCGGATCAGCCCGGCAATGTGCGCGAGCAGGATGTCGAATTCGGCGCGCACGCGCTGCGCCTCGGCGGGGGTCATCGGGGGTCGGGCGGGCCCGCTCACAGCGCCTTGATCTGCTCGCACAACCGGCGGGCGCTGCGCACCGCTTCGGCCTCGGCAGAATCCAGCTGCAGCACCGGGCCGGCATCGCGGGCACCGCCACCGGCCATTGCCGCCACGGCCCCGGCATGGCGCCGGAGCAGGCTGTCGAAGTTGAGACGGATGCGGAACAGCTCCAGGTCGAGCGCCTCTTGCTGCTGCTCGCAGCGGGTGCGCTGGGCGGGATCGCGGGTGACGGCGAGGATCGAGCGCAGGGTGTTGTGCAGCAGCTTTTCCGCCGCTGCGAGCTGGGGCATCACCTCGTCGATCAGCGTTCGCAGGGGGATGGTGTTGTCGAAGGACATGGTCGATTTTCGGCAGGGTCTGGCGGAAATGCCCGCACTCCCGGCGCGGCCAAGTCAGCGGGAAAGGCGGAAATCAGCGCCTCTTTTCCCGACCCCGTTCTCAAGCGTAGGTGTTGATCTGCGTGCCCTGCACGCCTTCGGTGGCCAGTGCGGGAGGCGGAGCGACGGCCTGCAGCAGCTGCAGCGTCGCCGAGGACTGCGCGTCCAGCGCCTTCTTCAGGATCGTGGCCTGTTTTTCATGCTCGACATTCGCCTGCTGCATCTGCACGGCGACATTGACCAGGCTACTGACTGCAACGTCCATGACAACTCCTTACGGGGCGAAGCGCTCGAGGATACATCACAAATGTCCTCATTGCCGAAGGCTCGCCGGCACCTGGACTGAAAGCAAAAGCACCGCAGCGAGACGACGGTCAGCCCGAACGCCGGCACCGGGCGATGGTACGCACGCGCGGCAAGGCGCCGTGGATGCCGGGCCGTCCGGCCCAGACCATGGCGCTCGTGCAAGCCCCGCTGAAGTATGCTCCTTGTTCCAGACTTCCCGGTGTTCGCGGGTTCCCATGATCGGCTCCTTGCTGTTGATCGGAGCCTGATTCTTGAACTCGTGGCGGCCGGCGGCTATCGGGGAAGATGCCCAGAGCTTACTGCCGGGCAACTTCTGCCGCCCGATGTGCAGGATTGGATCTCTCGGTCTTCGCTACCGGTTCGCCCTTGCGGCAGCGTATCCATACGGATACACTGCCGCCATGAACACCTTCCTGCGTACGGACGAGTTCGACGCCTGGCTTGCAGGCTTGAAAGACAACGTGGCACGAGCCCGCATCATCCACCGTATCCGCTCTGCTGAACACGGCAATTTCGGTGACTGCGAGCCGGTGGGTGAGGGCGTTTCGGAAATGCGCATCCACGTCGGCCCTGGGTACCGCGCTTACTACACGCGACGTGGAGCAGTGATCTATCTGCTTCTGCTGGGCGGGGATAAGTCGTCGCAAAAGCGCGACATCAAGCGCGCCATCGAGATGGCGCGGACTTTGGACAAGGAGTGAACGATGGTCAAGACTGCCACCTTTGACGCTGCCGACTACCTGAACGATGAGGAAACCATCGCAGAGTATCTGACGGCCGCCCTGGAAGACCCGAACCCTGATGTCTTCCTAAGTGCCGTCCGCGACGTAGCGCGCGCCCGTGGCATGGCGCAGCTCGCCAAGGATGCTGGTCTTGGCCGTGAGAGCCTCTACAAAGCGCTCACGCCCGGCGCGAAGCCACGCTATGACACCGTGCTCAAACTGCTTCATGCGCTGGGCGTGAAGATTTCCGCGACACCAGCGCATTCGTGAGCCTTGCGGTGACGGGCATGTACCTGTGCAATCCGTTTGGGTAGGTCTGCATAGGCGGGTTTCCGGGCACGAGCTTGGGTGGGGATGGGGTCACCCTCTCCGCATGGGAGTCGGGGCTGAGCTTGTCGAAACCTGTCCGAAGGCACTGCCAGGAAACGCCCTTCGACGGGCTCAGGGCGGACGGGAGTGGCGGTTCTCTCGGTTGGCTGTGTAAGGGCATCGGGCTTTCTTCGCTCAGGGCGAACGACGTTGCCTGGCGTCCGCGAAGATCACGCCTGCGCCGCGGCTGCGGTTCCTTGGTCTACTGCACCGCGACGTCTATACTGCGTTTAAACACACGGAGCAGAGATACCATGACCGAAGCCATTCTTGCCATCAAGCACTGGGGCAACAGCCTCGGCGTACGCCTGCCCGCCGCAGTAGCGCGAGAGGCTCATCTCGATGCCGATCAGCAGGTCCGGATCACCGTCGAAGAGGGCCGCGTGGTGATCACACCCATCGTGCAGGAGAGCCTGAGTCTCGAACAGCGCCTTGCAGGCTTTGACCCGACACGGCACGGCGGCGAGGCGATGGCCAGCCCGAGCGTCGGGGCCGAGCGGTGGTGAGCGCGCGCGGCAAGGCGCCATGGGTGCCGGACCGCGGGGAGATCATCTGGATCGACTGCAACCCGCAGGCCGGCCGCGAGATGCGCGACCGGCATCCCTTTCTGGTGCTGTCGCCCCGCGCCTTCAATGACCGTACATCGCTGGTCATCGGCATGCCGATGACAACCGCGGAGTACAACGCCGACAATCCGTTCGCGGTTGCGGCCGGCTTAGCGGGCGGGCGCCGCGCCGGCAAGACCAGCTACGTCCTGTGCCACCAGCCGAAGTCCTTCGACTGGCGGATGCGGGATGCGGCGCCGCACCCGATGAAGCGACTGCCGGATGCGCAGTTCCGCGAGGCGTGCGCGGTGCTGAACCAGATCGTTCAGTTCGCGTAAGGGCTGCGGCGGCATCAGTTTCTTGTGGAAGCCACCCGCTCAGCCTGGTGGCCGACCCTGCCCCGACCCGTACCCCGACTGGATAAATCCGCCACCGTGGCCCGCGCCGTGTGCAGTTTCCGGTAGCTGTCGATCAGGCGCTGGTGCCGGTCGAGCCCTTCCAGTTTCATGCTCGTTGGGGTCAGGCCGAAGAAGCGCACGCTGCCGTTTACCGAGCCGATCACCGCTTCCATCCGCGGGTTGCCGAACATCCGGCGGAAATTGGCCTCGTAGTCGTCCAGTTCCAGGTCGTCGTCCAGCAGCACCTCCAGCACCGCATTCAGGGCCTGATAGAACAGTCCGCGCTCAAGCGTGTTCTCGTTGTATTGCAGGAAGGCTTCCACCCGCTCCTTCGCCGCTTCGAACTGCTGCAGGGAGAGATGGATCAGCAGCTTCAATTCCAGAATCGTCAGCTGGCCCCAGGCCGTGTTCTCGTCGAACTCGATGCCGATCAGGGTAATGATGTCGGTGTAATCATCGAGCTCACTGTGTTCCAGCCGTTCAAGCAGCGCCTCCAGACCGGCATCGTCCAGTCGATGCAGGTTCAGGATATCGGCACGGAACGACAAGGCCTTGTTGGTGTTGTCCCAGATCAGGTCGTCCACCGGATAGATCTCCGAGTACCCCGGTACCAGGATGCGGCAGGCCGTTGCGCCGAGCTGGTCATGCACCGCCATGTACACTTCCTTGCCCATATCTTCGAGGATGCCGAACAGGGTTGCGGCTTCCACGATGTTGGAATTCTCTCCGTGGCCGGAAAAGTCCCACTCGACAAAATCGAAGTCGGCTTTGGCACTGAAGAAACGCCACGACACCACGCCGCTGGAATCGATGAAATGCTCGACGAAGTTGTTCGGCTCGGTGACCGCGTTGCTCTCAAATGTGGGCGGGGGCAGATCGTTCAGGCCTTCGAAACTGCGCCCCTGCAGCAACTCGGTCAGGCTGCGTTCCAGCGCCACCTCCAGGCTCGGGTGCGCCCCGAACGAGGCAAACACGCCGCCGGTGCGCGGGTTCATCAAGGTGACGCACATCACCGGATACGCCCCGCCCAGCGACGCATCCTTGACCAGCACCGGAAAGCCCTGGCGCTCCAGTTCTTCAATGCCGGCGACGATGCCGGGATATTTCGCCAGCACCTCGGGCGGCACGTCGGGCAGGGCGAGCTCGCCTTCCAGAATTTCGCGCTTGACCGCGCGCTCGAAGATTTCCGACAGGCATTGCACCTGCGCTTCGGCCAGCGTGTTGCCGGCACTCATGCCATTGCTGAGATACAGGTTGTCGATCAGGTTGGTGGGGAAATACACCACCGCGCCGTCCGACTGACGCACATAGGGCAGCGCACAGATGCCGCGCTGGATATTGCCGGAGTTGGTGTCGTACAGATGCGAGCCGCGCAACTCGCCCTCGGGGTTGTAGATCTGCAGGCAGTACGCGTCGAGAATTTCCGCCGGCAGCGCATCGCCGGGGCCGGGCTTGAACCAGCGCTCGTTCGGGTAATGCACGAACGCCGCGTCGGCGATGTCCTCGCCCCAGAACTGGTCGTTGTAGAAGTGATTGCAATTCAGCCGCTCGATATATTCGCCCAAGGCCGACGCCAGCGCGCTTTCCTTGCTCGCGCCCTTGCCGTTGGTGAAACACATCGGCGAATGCGCATCGCGAATATGCAGCGACCACACGTTGGGCACGAGATTGCGCCACGAGGCGATCTCGATCTTGATGCCCAGGTCCGCCAGGACCCCCGACATGTTGGCGATGGTCTGCTCCAGCGGCAGGTCCTTGCCCGCAATGTAGGTGCTTGCTTCGGGTTCCGGATTCAGCGCCAGCAAGGCCTGGGCATCGGCATCCAGATTGTCCACCTCTTCGATCACGAACTCGGGCCCGGTCTGCACCACCCTTTTCACCGTGCAGCGCTCGACCGAGCGCAGGATGCCCTGGCGGTCGGCGGCGGAGAGATCCTCCGGCAGCTCGACCTGGATCTTGAAGATCTGCTTGTAGCGGTTCTCCGGATCGACGATGTTGTTCTGCGACAGGCGGATGTTATCGGTAGGAATATTGCGCGTTTCGCAGTAGAGCTTCACGAAGTAAGCCGCGCACAGTGCCGACGAAGCCAGAAAGTAGTCGAACGGACCCGGCGCCGAGCCGTCGCCCTTGTAGCGGACAGGCTGGTCGGCCACCACCGTGAAGTCATCGAATCTGGCTTCAAGACGAAGCTTGTCGAGAAAATTAACCTTGATTTCCATAGGAGAATCCTGAAATGGCGTTCAAACCGGGTTGGCCGCCATTGTCGCCGTTTTCTCGCGCTCCCGGGGCGTGGCCGCGGGAGCTTCATCGGCCGTAACGCCGACCTCAGGGACGCGTACCTCCGCCCCTGAGGTTGCGGGCGCTGGACGACTTCACGGCTTGATGTTCTGGTTCATGTGAAACACGTTCTGCGGGTCGTACCGGCGCTTTATCTCCCTGAGCCGCTCGTAGTTTTCGCCATACGCCGCGGCGACGCGCTCGCCTTCGTCCTCCGTCATGAAGTTCACGTAGGCGCCACCGGATGCATAGGGTGCGGAGGCGCGGAAAAGGTCGCGCGCCCACCGGATGCACTCCGCATCCTGCGCGGAGTGGTCCCAGCGCGCGTGCACGTTCATTACGAACTTCGCGTCGCGCGCGAGATACGCCGTCGCGTTCCGCGCAACCCGGTTCGGCGCACCCGCGAGGTGGCCGATGAAGATCTCGCACTGCGGCGAGGGCAGCCTGCCCGCGTACTCGATCTTCGTGCCGAGGGCCGCGTCGCTCAGTTCAGTGAAGTTGTGGGATTTCCAGTAATTCCGCGCCCCGGGCGCGAGCAGCGGGTCGAACGCCTTCTGCCAGTCGACGTACGGCATCTCGCCGACATGCGCGCCGTGCGCCGCGCCAAGCACGTGCAGCGGTGCGGCCACCGCTTCCGCTTGCGACACGTCGCCACAATACGCGAGCGCGACGACGACGACCTTCGTCCCGTGCACGTCGGCCGGAAGGAATGGCAACGGTGGCGCATGGCGCAGCACGATCCACGCCGTCAGTTCCTCCGGCGCACCCGCGACGAAATCGCGGTAGCGCGTCAGCACCTGCTTGGCCTGCGCAAACGGATAGACGATCAGGCCGGCGACGATGTTCGGGCCGAGCGGACTCAATTCGAACTCGTAGCGCGTAACGACGCCAAAATTTCCGCCGCCGCCGCGCAGCGCCCAGAACAGGTCTGCATTCTCGCTCGCGCTCGCACACAGCTTCTCGCCGTCTGCGGTAATGACTTCTGCGGACCGCAGTGCGTCGATCGTCAGCCCGTACTTGCGCGTCAGCCAGCCGAAGCCGCCGCCGAGCGTAAGCCCCGAAATCCCGGTCGTCGAGTTGATGCCCACCGGCACGACGAGACCATGGCGCTGCACAGCCGCGTCGAAGTCGGCGAGCGTCGCCCCGGGCTCGACGGCCGCGCTCCGGCGCGCCGCATCGACGCGGACCGCGCGCATCGCGGAAAAGTCGATGACGAGCCCGCCATCGGCAATCGAATTGCCCGCGATGTGATGCCCGCCGCCGCGGACCGAGATCGTCAGCCCGCACCCGCGCGCAAATGCGATCGCTGGGGCGACGTCGTCCGCGCTCGCGCACTGCACGATCGCGGCGGGGCGCCGGTCGACCATTCCGTTCCAGACTTTCCGTAGTTCATCGAATTCGGGGGCGTCCGGGCAGACCACCCGGCCGGTGACGGCGGCCGCGAGCGGCGCGGCCTGTTCCTTGGATAACGCATTCATCCGTATCTCCTCTGCCGGCGTCGGCAACAGTTGTGCGAAGCCGGCACGACTGGCGTGCGGCCGCCATCGAACGGAGATTGCCGCGCGGGGGCGGAAGAAAGGGATCCGGATCCGGGGGGTGCCCGTCGGGGCGACCGGGTTTGCGGGGCGCGAACGCGCGCGCCTCACGACCGCAGTCTAGGAAAATCTCTGCGGAAAATCACGACCGCCGTCACTGCGTTTTGGAGGAGAAGAACGCATCGCGCAGGACAAGCCTATCGCCGCTTCGCCAAAGGTGGCTGGCTCGACCTCTGACCGGCGCGGGAGATGTGAAAAAGGCGCTGATTCCTTCATGAAATCAGCGCCTTTCGGTATCTGGCGCGCCCGAGACGATTCGAACGTCCGCCTTCGGAGTCTAGCCCAGTCTACCGGCGCCTCCAGGTCTTCCTTGGTCACAATCGGCTTTATTCATTATCTACAAGGCTTTCGTCAGGCATCCGGCGAAATTTGACAAACCATCCGGCCACGATCTAACCCTAGTAAATACAAAAAATATGGTTAAAATGTAAACGTAACATGGTCCTACCTAGACGACCCCTACCCTCACGCGAGGGATTAAACCTAAGTAGCTTGGGTTAATTGCTATAATGCCTACTATCCTGCGACTCGCCAGCGCCCGGGTTGTGATCTATCCGAACGATCACCGCCCCGCCCACGTCCATGTGATCGGGGGTGGATGCGAGGCAGTTTTCAAGCTTCGTTGTCCCGACGGGCCGCCCGAGCTGCGTGAGAACTTCGGCTTCACCCGAAAGGACCTGAGCGAATTCAGCGCCGCCCTGACGAAGGCGTTGGGCAAGCTGTGTGATGAATGGGAGCACCTTCATGACGATTTCTGAGACCGAATTCGAGCGGGCCAACCGCCGCGGACAAGACCGCCGCGCAAAAGGCCCCGTGGCGACCGAGGCGCATTTTGATGCGCTTCGTGGCCGCGTCGTGATCGTGCTGAGCTCCGGGCTGGAGGTGTCGTTCGAGCCTCGCTTGGCCGAGGGCCTCGGCCAAGCTGCACCGCAAGCGCTGAGCGAAATCGAGATCAGCCCCTCAGGGCTCGGCCTGCACTTCCCGCAGCTCGATGCCGACCTCTACCTGCCTGCCCTGCTTGAAGGCATGCTCGGCTCCCGCCGCTGGATGAGCG
The DNA here is from genome assembly GCF_001922305.1 of Thauera chlorobenzoica. NCBI lineage: Bacteria > Pseudomonadati > Pseudomonadota > Betaproteobacteria > Rhodocyclales > Zoogloeaceae > Thauera > Thauera chlorobenzoica. The sequence goes on along the minus strand of NZ_CP018839.1, from coordinate 227,580 downwards.
CAGAAGCAGGGCGAGCCGGGGGACGCCAGACCTCGGAAGCCAAGGCGGCCGCGGCGCGCGCCAACGGACGGCTTGGAGGGCGGCCGCGCAAGGCCACGACAACGTAGTCGAGAGGGCGCCAGCCCCCTCACACCGCATACTGACCGTCCCAGCTCGGCGCCTCACGGATATGACCCAATCAAGCGCGACCTCCCCTGCACTGCCGGCGATGGAGCACATCACCCTCCCTTTCGCCGAGATACTCGGGCTGGACGCAGACCTTGCAGCGTTCATGGAGCAGCACTGGGTGGTTCCGGACTTCGGTTTTGCGGTTCGCCATCACGATCGAGCACTCCTGGAACTCGCTTACGCGATGAACCCGATGACCGTGATCCGGCGCAAGGAGGGCTACGATGTCCTGGGCGCAGGTCGTGCGTACTGGCTCGCGCAGCAGCTGTACGGCCCGGAGGATGCCGTGGTGGTGCTCCGGATCAAAAGCGGCCGTCTGCGTAAGGCGCAAAAGCTCCAGATCCTGGCGGCTGACCTGATCATCCATCACGCCCTGGCCCGCACGCGCCCGCATCTTCCACACCAGCTCTATTGCCTGCATCAGGCAATCGCCGACGCTGGCTTCATTGCGATCGCGGAAACCGATCCCAAGACGAAGACATACGGCCCTGCCAGCGCCAAGCGCTTTGCCATCGCCACGGGCTACAGCCTGGATGCAGTCCTGCCGCGACAGAAGCGACAGGGGTTCGATGAACCCGACAGCGAACCCGCTCTGTGAAGTTCAGCGCCCCCGTCCAGGCCCCAGCGCACCAGAGTCTGATCGCGGCCTGTACCGATGCCGGGTTCGATCCGATGGCGCTGCGCCGGCTGCTCTGGCTCATCAATGCCCACCCTGATTTGGTCGCGCACGCGCAAGTTTTCGAGCATGTGGGGGCGTTGCTCGCATCGGCGCAATCGATGCCCGGCATTTTTCGTGAGCAAGCGCTGCTGGACGAATTGCCTCAATGGATCGAGCTGTGCCGTTGGATCAGCGAGCGACGCTCCGCGCTCTCCCAAGCCCCCGCACTGGCGCTCCTGGACCGCAAACCCCAGCACGAGCACGACCATCCGCTGTTGCGTCACGGCGTATCACGTCACGGCCTCGTCGCTGCATTATGGAATTGCCATCATGCAGCGCTCGACTACCCACCGGATGAGCGCCGTCCGATCGCCGCGCTCCGGTATTTTCAGCTTCAGCTGCAAACCCTCGCGAGTTACATGCAGGCTCGCTTTACCTATGACCAGACCCGGGCGGGGACTGGATACGCCGGACTCGAGCACTTCGAACACTACGACGGCCCGCGCGAATGGCCGATCGCGCCGTCCCCCACCTCGGATGTCGGGCTCGCGATTCGCGAACTGAGCCTGGCTGAGCATGACCAAGTCGTGTCGCTTCTGCCGGAGGCGCAAACGGCGCAGGACTATGCGAAAGCCATGGCTGACATCGACCTCTCAGCCTGGGAGGGCGCGGACGGCAAACCCGACCGGATCGGTCGTTACCTCGGCTCCCTCAAACGCTACTTCGCGCGATACGCCAACCTGTTGACGCAGGGTGTCGTGTTCCGGCTGTACCGTCGCGCACGCTCCGAACGCTACAACACGGGCGGGCGACAGCGTCGGCCCGGATATGTGAATCTGCCTGATGTCGCCGGCGTCTTTATGCAGCATCAGCAGGCACCCGACTTCGATGAAGATCTCGACGACTTTGCCCATTTTGAGGCGACGACGGTTTTTATCGACATCGGACTTGAAGAAGACGAAGAGACGAGCGCGCTGGAGGCCGCAGGGCTCTCGCCCGCCGAATCCCTTGAGCCGACGTTTCAGCTTTATGCCAGCCAGGAAATCGGCACCAAGCTCGCTGAGTTGCGCAGACAGCAGCTTGCAATCGAGACGCAAGCACAGCCGCTGCCTTTCTTTTATGCGACACCCACCCCGGTTGAACTGCGCACGCTCCATAGGCTTCTATTGCGGCGCGTCGAGCGTCACTTGGCCGGAAACGCAAAAAACCGGGCCCAAGCAAGGCTTGAGTGTATCGGCGCGCTGATCCTGCTCACGATGCTTGCGCTCGGCCAACCCCTGCGCCGGGTGCGGGAGTTGCGATTCGAGGTGATGGAACCCTCTGAGCAACTGTCGCTAAGAACTGAACACACCACGCTCATTCTCAACGCAGGAGCAGGGCTCGGTGCCGCCCTGGGCGCACCTGCGGTGCTCACTAGAGGGTTCTGGATTCCAGCCATCGGGCCCAGCTACAAGACCGATTTGCCCGAGGCACTGAGCAAGATGCAAGAGCCACCATTGGCCCCCGGTTTGTTGCTACCCGACTGCTTGGGTATCGGCGTCCTGCTAACACGCTTTCTGGGAAGCGAGCATCGAACGAACAAGCGCGTGTTCGGCATCGAACCGAGCACTGCAAAGCAGGCGGTGATGCAGCTGCTCAGCGCGCCTGGGCTCGAGCGACTCACACCCATGCGCGTCTCCCGCACATTGCCAACCCTTCTGCGCAACCTCGGGGCCGATGCCCCTGCCACGTGGCTGCTCTGCGCGGAGACCGACCGCGGCGATGAGCCGCGCATGTTCTATACCCAATATCGTGTCGATACGCTCATTCGCTTGCACGGGCGCGCCAGTCATCGACTCGCACGGCAGCTCGGCATTACACCCGCAACCGCCTTGCCACGCGTGCCCGCTGAGGCCATCACGAGCGATCAGGGAATGAGGGTCGGCGCCCGGTTCGTCGCACCGCTCGGGGTCGTCCATGACCTGCTCAGGACCCTCAGCGCCGAGATCCGCACCTCCCGCCGCACGCCGCTGTTTGGCGCACTGCTCGTTGCGTATCACGCGAGTTACACCCTCTACACATGGCTCTACGCGGCCCTCTCGACTAGCATGCGCGCGCTGACGAGCCCGCGCGCGAATACGCTCTTTCTCGCGGGCAAAGATGACGCGGTGCATGCATTCGACGCGGCACTGTCAGACAAGGATGACGAACGCAGCAGCCGCGCACGGCTGGCAATCGTTGATGCGTCGCTGTGCCTTCAGTTGCAGAACTACCGCGACCATGTCGATAACCTGCTCCAGCGGCTGCAGCCGCAGATCGATCGCAAACAGGCTGCTGACTGGCAGCCCTTCGTCGTGCTCGATGAACGCCGCCGGCTCGCGCCGCTGACGCCCACGTGGGTCGCCGGTCAGCTTGCCGCGCGTGGCGCGCCACTGCCGGCCAACTTCCATCGCGCATTTCTGCGCACGCAGCTTCTCGCCCGCGGCGTCACCGGCGAGGTGATCGACGCGTTCTTGGGACATTTCAACGAAGGCGAGTCCCCGTTTGGGAGGTTCTCAAGTTTTGACTACGGCTTGCATCGCGCCCAGCTGATTCCGGCCTTGCAGTCCCTGCACGAGACGCTCGAGCTCGTTCCGATCAAGAGCCGACTCCTTCACCACCTCGACCGGCGGGGTTAGTCGATGAACCGGGATGCAACGCTGGAGACGGCGTGGTCGGATACGGAACGGAGCCTGTCACCGCGCACGCGCCAGCGGATGCCCGGGCTCAAGCGATTCCTGGCGCAGCTTGAAAATCCGCACGCACGCCTGTTGAGCGGTCGCGAGTCGCAAGACGATACCGCCGCGCCCGACTTAGCAAGCGCGCGAACGCTCGAGGCGCGAATTGTTCAACATATCCGCACACAAGAGCTGCAAAGCGCTGAGGCGGCCGACTGGCTGCGCATCCTGTATCTGGTCATCCGGAATCTGCAAGCTGCGGGGGTGATCGTCGCCGAGACACGACTACCGGCGGCCCTGCCCAGCACGCCCAGCCCGTTTTCTGAACCGAGCATGGCCGCCGCGGCGCGCACCGCGGCATGGCGCGAAGCACTTCATCGCGGGATCGAATCACTCGGTAGCAACCCGATTGATCCCCTTCAAGTCTGGGGCGCAACCCTCCTTTCGGCGGTCTTGCACGGCGCGCTGCTCGATTCAGTCAAGCTCAACCGGCTGATCGAACACATCAGCCAAGGCGGCCGGTTCCACGGCACCGTCCCCCGCTGCTACCTCGAGTTCGACCTCCCCCACCAGGGACTCGGGAACCTGCATCTGCAGCGCTGGTTTCCGGATGCACTGACCGCGCTTCTGCTCATCCGCCTCATCGAGCGTCAGGCCGGCGTGGCGGCTTCAGCGCCACCCTCTGCTCTGAAGGCTCAGGTCGCTATCCGGCGCTTCCTCACCGCGCAAGGCCTCTCGCGCGAACGACAGCCGACCGGGGTCAAGGACCTGATCGAATCCGCCAGCACCTGGTGGCGGGCTCATGCGTCCTCGCTCGACGTCGGCGTGATGACACGCGCGCTCCCAGCGCATGCGATTCACCGCCGAAGCTGGCAGCGGATTTTTGGCGCTTCGCAGTCCTCACTCGCGGCGCGGCTGCGATCCAGCGCCTACGTCTCACCCGAAGACGCAGACGCCGACTACGCGGACCTGCTAGAGAATCTGTCGATAATGTATCCGTGGCTCGAGCCTGCGCTGGCCGCTCTGGAAACCGATCAGCACTCGACCGCCCTCGCGGCCATCACTGCCCTGATGGCGCGTCACCCGCACGAGCCACTCGCCCGTTGCTATCTCGGTTTCATCCAGTTCCTCGTCGACGGCAACAGCGCGACCGGAAAGCCGCTGGCCCTATCAACGATTCGTCACCGGGTGACCGAATCTCTTCGCCGCTTGCTGTCTCACCTCGGGCCGGCCGATCCGACACGGATGCCGCTCGAGGACCTGCAAGCCCTCTACGCGGAGATCAGCAACGAGTGCGACATCGAGTCGGCCCGGCTCGCACTCAAGACGGGCCTGCGCGAGTTTCACGCTTACCTCGTGCGCAAACATGGCTTGTCCCACATCCAGCGGCTGGACCTCGTGCTCGGTGATGATGCCCATTTGATGCCGGTCGACGCCAACCTGGTCACCATCGACGAGTACTGGGCAGCGCAATCGTGCCTAGATCAGGAACTCGCCCGCGGGGTTGCACCCGACCTCGTGCGCATCGCCAAGCTCGTCCTGATGATGGCCTTTCGATTGGGCCTGCGTGCGATGGAGATCTTCGGGCTACGCATCGAGGACGTCCACCTGCACGGGCGCGGCCTCACGGTGCTGGTCCGCGACTATCCCGGCCATCGCCTCAAAACCGAGAACTCGAAACGGATCCTCCCCGCTCACGCCTTGCTTGCACCGGGCGAGCGCACGATGCTGAGAGCCTGGGTTCGCAGGCGACAAGCAGAAGATGCGGCCGCGGTCGAATCGGGGGTGACACGCTCCGCGTTGCTCCTGGCGAGCGTCAAGACGGGCCGCACCAGTGTGTCCTACGAGGGCATCTCGGACCGTGTCTATGCGGCGCTGCGCCGCGCAACCGGAGACCGGCTGCTGTTCATTCACCACTTGCGGCACGCGTTTGCGACGTGGACGATGCTGCGTCTTCGCGCACCCGATGCGCCCGAAATCCCGGAATTCTTCGCAGCGCACCCCGCCACCGCGCGCTGGCTTGCGAACGGGCGTCGAGCGCGCCTGCTGTTGCTCGGCCATGTCAGCGCGCCGAGCCGAGTGTATGGCTTTGCCGTCGCGCGGCTGCTCGGGCATTCGAGCCCCACCGTGTCGATGGGACACTATATCCATGGCACCGAGATCGTGATGGCCGCCCTCACCGATCGCGAACTGCGTGCGCTGCCCAACACTGTGCTCGCCGCCGCATCGGGTCTGCCCTTGAGCACGGCGATGCGCTACCTCGAGTCGTCTGCCCTGGCACTGGTCGCGCGCACGCTGGCGCGACTACCCCAGTTGCCGGCGCCCTTAGTCGAGGAACCCATCGAGCCGACGGCGCCCATGGTGCCTGCCCCCTGCCAGCGTCCCCGAGGGCGCCCCAAGGCACCGCCACCCCACCTGAGCGCGCACTGGCTTGCACTCGACAAGGTCCGGGCCGTCCTGCATCTGGCCGCGTTGCCCGACCTCTCACAGGCCCAGATTGCCGAGCAGTTGCAGATGGCGCCAGCCGCTGTGGCCTCGATCCTCGCACAAGCACCGGTCTATGCCCCCTTGCTGGGGCTCGCGCTCACGGACACGAACGTGCCCAAGCTGCCCCGGCCGCGCTTGCCAGCCGAGCTCGCGTTTCTGGCCAGTTTCGAAGCGCGTCTGGCGGTGCTCGCACGCAAATCACCGGCGTTGTGCCGTGCTGGCCTGCAACTTCACCTGAAGCACTTCAATCGCCAGAAGCATGATGTCGTGTTCACCGGGCCCCAGCATGGCGATGCGCTCGCAAGCTATATCCAGTTCCTGGGCGAACTCGGGATCAAGGAGTCGGAGTTTCAGTGCGTGCTGCGCACCCAGGACGGCCAAGCCCGTCCTCCGGCCTGGGTTCCTTCCACGCTCAAGGCTCAGCTTCCCGTACGCATCCGCCGCATCGGCCCACCCTCACTCGCCAAGGCGTCGAGCTACGCCAAGTGGCTGGGTATCCAGCTCACCGAGCCGAATGGTAGCGGGCTGGGTCACCTGGCTGGGATCGCCTGCATGCTGGGCACGCTCGCGCTTGAGACGACGCTCAGAGAGCCTTCTGATACCCATCACCAAGTGTGATAGTTCGGCGATGAATCGCGTCTTCAAAACTCGCCACTTCAGCCGCTGGATGCGAAAGACAGAACTGACTGACGAGGCCCTGTGTGGCGCAGTACGCGAGATGGCTCAGGGGCTGATCGACGCGGATCTCGGCGGTGGTTGCGATGACGACAAAGACGAAGGCTAAGAGCCGAATCCTGGAGGCTGTGCACGAGACGGCGGCGGATCTGAGCCGGTTGGGCTTTATCGACCAACGCAAGATGCGCAAATACGACGCGTTGTGTCTGGACCCGATTCCCGACTATGACGCCCAGAAGATTCGGTCCCTTCGCGACCGCTATCAGATCAGCCAGACCGTCCTGGCGTCGCTGCTCAACACGAGTCCGTCAGCGGTGCGCCAGTGGGAGTTGGGCGGCAAGCACCCCAGTGGTCCATCACAAAAACTGCTCAACCTGCTTGAGCGCAAAGGCCTTGAAGCATTGATCTGAAGGCCTTGCGATGATGCAAACGGGGGCGCGCTTTCGCCACGGCGTCGGCCGAGACTTGACTCAATCGGGCGTCTCTCCCTGTTCCGCAGGAATGAAGGGAATCAGGCCTTTCTCGTAGGCAAGGCGCTGCAGTTCGACCGGCGCGGTGCGAATGTCCATCATCAGGCCATTGACCTGCAGTATCCACACCATCGGGTTGTCTGCGAGGCGGCTGGGCAGGGTCCATTCGTGTGAAAACGGCCCCATCTTCAGCGCATCCCGGATCGCCTTCGACTTGTTCTGCCCGGTGCTCTCGGCGATCCCGAAGAACGCATAGATGGCCTCCGGCTTGCAGTGCGGCGTCTGAGAGGCATCGTCGAGAAAATTCACCCGGCCGACCGCATGCACGGCTGCCGCCGCCCAGACGCTCTCCTTGCCGCTCGACAGCGGCGAAGGACGCTTGCGGGCGAGCGCACCGACGACGCGGTGGATCATCTGACGATATTCCTCGTTGAGGTGCTGTGCGCAGAACGCGTCAGTCTGTGCGGTGATGGCGGCGAACTTCTCGGCCATCACTTTGGGGATTCGCTCGGATGTGACCATGGTGACTGCAAAGTGGGAGAGACGTCGCATTCTCACAGATTGACCGGTCCATACCAACGGGTCGGCACGGGCGGGGACCGAGGAGCAGAAACGTGGTCAGCAACGCGTCGTCCAGCGTGAGCGTGGCGCACACGGTCTCTCCCCCTGATCATGGCCGGGGATGTGTGTGCCGGGGGGCTTCGAACAATCGAACACCACACCCCCTCATGCACATCGTCGGCAGGGCAGAGGTCGGTGTGGTCGCGAAGTTGGAACGCGCTTTCTCAGCCGTCGTTTTCAAGCCCCGACAAGAGGCTACGTACGCCGGGCCTGCTCAAGCGGCGGCGGTGCCAGTCCGGGTGCTGATGCGGCTGAAAGGCCCGATGGGGTGTCTGCGGAGTGGGTTCGGTCACGCGCAGCCAGCGCCCGAGTACTTTCCTGACGCAGTATTGGCACAGATCGGCCTGGACCCGATTGCCGTCACCGAAAACACTGCCGTAGCCGGCCGTGAAGTCGATGGAAATCCGTTCCTGGTTCTCGTCGTGGTCTTGCGTGCGCATCACGCGCCCGCAGCGGTCGCAGATGCACACCCGCTCTGGCATGGCTTTGATCTTGTACATGGTCCGACTCCTCTTACGTGAAATAGGGATGAGCGAGCACGTCCGGTTCAAGCCGAACCGGTTTCGCTCATGAGTAAGAGGGGAGCAATGAAGGCCCTGGACCCGGGGGTATTGTGACGCGGGAGCATGATTCTGCAAACACATGGCCACTCGAGTTCGACAGTTACGCTCGCAAGTGATTGTTTTTGCTAGAGCGCACTTTCAAAAATGCCACTACAACAGCGCCAACTGCTCCGGCGTCGCTGGTTTTGCGATTCCTAAGGCATGAAGCACCTCGTTCTGCTCCGTGCTGATGGTCGACACCCCCGCGACCGGCTCGCCGCCGTTCAGGCGCACGCGGTGATGCTGGATGCGCTGCAGTTGCTCGAGCGCCCGCTCGGGCGTGTAACCCGCGTCGGCGGCCTTGAGTCGGCTGCGCATCACCCGGTGCAGGATCAGCGCCATGAAGCAGATCGACGCGTGCGCGCGAATCCGCTCGGGCAGGCGGTGATACACCGGGCCGATCTCGATCTCGGACTTGAGCACCTTGAAGCCGCGCTCGATGTCGGCGAGCGACTTGTAGCGCTGAATCACGTTCTGTGCGGACAGGCCCTCGGCGTTGGTGACCAGCAGCAGCTTGCCGTCCATCATTTCGGCAAGGCGCTTCGCCTTCTCGTCGATGTGGTAGCTGAAGAGCTCCTCGGCCAGATCCACCTTGAGGATGCGCGACAGGTGCGCTTCGCTGACCGCATGGTAGAAGCGCGCCTTGGCGCCGCTGTCCGAGAGCTTGCGCCCTCGGTGCTTCACACCTTCATCCTGCTCCGTGAGCTTGCCCGTCCATTGGTCCGCCTGGCGGGTCAGCGCGTCGATACGCTCGTTGCGCTGCTCGGTCTTGGTGGCCGCAGCCACCGGGTCGTGCGCGACCACCAGCCGCAGCGCGTTCCAGGCCTGCTCCGCGATCACTTCCTGCGTGGCGGTGACACACTGCTGTTCGTGGAAGGGCTCGAGCAGCTCGATGAACTCGGTGTAGCGCCGGCCCGGCACCGCGACGATGAATTCGAGCGGTTTGCCGCTGGCCAGGCGCACGGCCTTCAGCGCCTCGAGGTTGTCCAGGCTAAGCAGCCCCCGGTCAGCGACCAGCACCAGGCGCTGCACCGAGGGGAAGCGCTCGAGCACCTTGGTGAGCGTGGGCAGCAGGGTGCGCGTCTCGGCCGTGTTGCCGTCGAACACTTCGTGGTAGATCGGCAGCCCCTCGGCGGTCTGCACCACGCCGAGCATGAACTGGCGGGCGATCAGCCCCTCCTTGGCCATGCCGTACTGGCGCACGTCGCCGGCCTGCTGGCTGAGCCCTTCGCTGCGGATCGTGGTGAGGTCGTAGAAGACCACCGACAGATCCTGGTCGATCAGCGGGCGCAGCAGCCCGGCGACCACCGCATCGACCTCGTCCTGATAATCCATCAGCGCATCGAGGCTGCGCAGCAACTGCTGGTGGGTGACCGCCTTCGGCCCGAAGTCGGGCAGCGCCACGGTCTGCACCCAGCGCAGCACGCCGAGCTTGGATTCGGGGTCGCACAGGCGGTTGAGCACCATCAGGCGGATCAGCGCTTCCACGTCGGTGGTGCGACGCGTGCGGCGAAACACCCGGCGCAGATCCGAGAACCCGAGCGACTTCCACAGCTCGGTCAGCGCCCACACGTTACCGAGCGCGCGCGCCGACTCGAACGACACCGTCGGCGCCGACGGCTTGGCGCCCATCGGCTCGCGGCCGGTGATCTTCAACAGGCCGTTGATCACTGCGTCGAGCGAACCATCGACCTGCTCGGCGCGGCCGAGCGTGGCGACGGTGCGCTTCTTCACTCGTCCCGCTTCGTCGCGATAGGACTCGACGAGTTGGACGTAGCGGCGGCCTCCGGAGGTGGTGAGCTTGACGTGCATGCCGCCACTTTATCGACCTACAAAGCGCCGTCAAGTTTGAGAGTGACTGTTACAAACGTGCCACCACGACACTTTTGCGATCGTCGCCTTCAAACCCGCGCCGGTGCTGGAGGCACTTTCCGAAAAGGGGCGAAAATCGGAGTGAAGTGTCGAACCCCGGTGGCCACGATGTCGTCAGGTGATGCGGGATCGGGCTTACTCCCAGCGGGCATCCAGGCCGCTTCAGTGCAGCACCCGGCTCCCGCCGCAGCACACCGAAAAGCCTCGTCCGCTCCCACACGGACAGGGCGCGTCCTCCTGCCACGCCGGAGTCTCCTCCCCGCGCGCCATCGCCGCCATCGCGCTCCTGACCTCATGCTCGGTGATCCGGTCGGCAATGGCCTCCAAAGTTTGAGGCAGCGCATCGGTGAGGGCCTCACACTGTGTCGGGCTCAGCGGCCTGTTCGGCACGGCATGGCGAAACCTCTGATCGACCTCGAGCGCGGGCTCCCGGGCCGCGGCGGCGAGTTGATGGACCGGCCACAGCAGGGTCTGTATGTCGGGCGCATCGCACAAAGGCCCCCAGCGGTCCCACGCGTGCGCGATCCCGCGCAGAAACCCCGCACACCAGACGCTGCCGTCCGAGCGCTCCTCATCCCGATGTGGGTACACCCGCACCATCGGCGCGAAGAGATACTCGGGGTCGTCGAGTTCGATGTCGATGCGGGTCATCATCTTGCCGACCAACTCGCCCACGCGCCGGGCCTGAGGGACAGCTTCCAGATCCAGTGGCAAGCCCGGCATCGGCTTGAGAATCCACGGCAAGATCGGTTCGACCCGCGGCTTCCCCCCGCTCATGACCAGCGCCGTCAGAAAGCCATGCAGGCCGTCGACCGGGAGCGAGGCGCTCACCCCCTCGACAGACGACAGCAAGGCATCCAGTTCTTCGAGTTCGGTTTCTGTCATCGTCGGGGGCGATTGCTTGTTCGGGCACCGATTCTACTGTCGAGGTCGATCAGCGTGCCGACACGAGGCACTGCCTCATTTGTAGGCAAATGCCACACCGCCAGACGCCATAGGTCCCGAAAAGACTTATCCACAGCTCCACTCACATCCCTGTCCCCATCGGCTGGGGACAAGGTTTGTGTGAAAAGTGCGTGCTCCATCACCGCGCGTGAGAACGATGTCAACGCTCAAAACACCACGGGCGAACTGCAGGGCATCGGGGCACGCGTGTGGTGTTCAACATGGAGGGCGAATCGGGTAGCGGCGGGATGAATATGGACTTTGCCGCCGAATGCCGATGTGACGATTGAAGAGGCTTGTAACCCCTGAGCTCGGTCAATCCCACTCGAATATATGCTATCGAAATCCCGGTTGCTGGAACCCAGAATTTCCGCTTCCGACCCACACCAGCCGTTGGGCGCTTCGTGGTTCGAATGGCAAGTAACCGAGTGAAGCCGCCGCCTCGCATGAGGTATTCGGGAGGCGAAGTTGGTGCTTCGTTCAATCAATGTAAATGCCGGTGGTGGATGTCCGGAAAGTGCGGGTGCCTGTAGGCCAGTGCCTCGTGGCGGTGCCGATGTTCATGTGGCTCTTTACTGTTCCAGGCGAAGTCGAGTTCGTGCTGGTGGTGTTCGTCATGGGTAGGCATTGACGTTCAACCCGGCGCAGACGCTATAAACCATGGTGACCGAGTGCCCGACCGCGAACAGGCTGACGTAGAGCGCGATGCCCTTGAGCTGGTAGAGAATGAAGATCACACCTGCCAGGAACAGCAGATGGTCGTAGCCGGTGACCATGTGCTTGGCGCCAAGGTCGGTGAAGGGCTGCAGGTGAGTGCACGAGATCTCCTGGATGTAGTCCTTGTCGCCCTCGGCCACGCCATGGGCGTGCGCGCGCGGTAGGGAACATGTAGAGCAGCGCGCCAGTGAAAGCGTGCAGCAGCGGGTGAGCGCAACCCCGTTCGGACGCCGGGGATGGATCGCACACAGCGCTTTGTAGTAGTTCAAACGTCAGGTTACAGTTCAGACGCTACGGCATCCCCGCTCAGCCCAGGAAGTCTGCCTTTGAGCTATCTCGCCCTTTTCGTCAGCCTGCCCACCAAGGCCGCGACCGACCGTATGCGGGTCTGGCGTTCGGTCAAGGCCTTGGGCTGCGCGACGCTGCGCGACGGGGTGTATCTGCTACCGGACTCGGCCGACAGCGCTGCGGTGCTGGACGAGGTGGCCGGGCAAGCGGTGGCGGCCGGGGGGAGCGGCGAGATTTACCGTCTGTCGGGGTGCGACGAGGCACGAGAAGACGCGCTGCGCGCCCTCTTCGACCGGGGCGAGGAGTACGCCAACATCGCCGGGGATATCAAGGACCTCGGGCGGATCCAGGCATCGCTCGACGGCGCCGTCGCCGCGCGCAAGCTCCAAGCGCTCGTGCGCCGCTTCGAGCAGGTGATACGCATCGACTTCTTCCCCGGTGAGGCGCAGCGACAGACCCTGAGCCTGCTCGACGATCTGCGCGATGCGCTCATCCGCCGCATGGCTCCCGACGAACCGACTGCCCGCCAGGCCGACATTCCAAGACGCGCACGCGCCGACTATCAGGGCCGCATCTGGGCCACGCGCGCACGTCCGTGGGTGGACCGGCTGGCCACGGCCTGGCTCATCCGCCGCTTCATCGACCCGAAGGCCCGCATCGTCTGGCTGGCGAGTCCCCGCGACTGCCAGGCCGACTGGCTCGGCTTCGATTTCGACGGCGCGACGTTCAGCCACGTGGGCGCCCGGGTCACATTCGAGACCTTGCTGGCCAGCTTCGGGCTGGAGGCGGAGCCCGCGCTGCTGCGGCTGGGCGAGCTGGTGCATTGCCTGGACGCCGGCGGGCTGCCGGTGCCGGAGGCGCCAGGCATCGAAGCGCTGCTCGCCGGCTTGCGGGCATCCGAGCCCGACGACGACGTGCTGCTCGGCCGTGCGTGCGAGATCTTCGACTGGCTGCTGCAGAACTACAAGGACAAGACCACGTGAACACCTCGCCCCCAACCCAGGCGCGACCTGCCCACCCCTCTTTCCGCGAGGCCTTCCTCTACTGGCTCACGCTCGGCTTCATCAGCTTCGGCGGCCCCGCCGGGCAGATCGCGATCATGCACCAGGAGCTGGTGGAAAAACGGCGCTGGATTTCCGAGCACCGTTTCCTGCATGCGCTCAACTACTGCATGCTGCTGCCCGGTCCCGAGGCGCAGCAGCTCGCCATCTACATCGGCTGGCTGCTGCATCGCACCTGGGGCGGCATCGTCGCCGGCGTCCTGTTCGTGCTGCCCTCGCTTTTCATCCTCGCGGCGCTCACCTACGTCTATCTGGCTTTCGGCGACCTGACCTTCGTGCAGGGGGTGTTCAACGGCATCAAGCCGGCGGTGGTGGCCATCGTCGTCTTCGCCGCCTGGCGAATTGGCTCGCGGGCCTTGAAGAACAATGTGCTCTGGGCGCTGGCGGCAGCGTCCTTCGTCGCCATCTTTGTCTTCGGCGTCCCCTTCCCCTACATCGTGCTCGTAGCCGGCATCCTGGGCTACATCGGCGGCCGGGTGATGCCGGACAAGTTCCGGGCGGGCGGCGGGCACGGGGCCAGCGACAAGGACTACGGCCCGGCGCTCATCGACGACGACACCCCGCCGATGGCCCACACCCGGTTCCGCTGGTCCTACCTCGTCACGCTGCTGATTGCGGCCCTGGCACTCTGGGTCGGGGCCATGGCGATGCTGGAGGATCCCGTGCTGCGCGACATGGGCGAGTTCTTCACCAAGGCAGCGCTGCTGACCTTCGGCGGTGCCTACGCCGTGCTGCCCTACGTCTATCAGGGCGGCGTGGAAACCTACGGCTGGCTGACCGGCACGCAGATGATCGACGGCCTGGCGCTCGGTGAGACCACGCCGGGGCCGCTGATCATGGTGGTGTCCTTCGTCGGCTTCGTCGGCGCCTGGACCAAGGAGATCTTCGGGGCGGATGCGCTGGCGCTCGCCGGCATGGCCGGTGCCACGGTGGCCACCTTCTTCACCTTCCTCCCCAGTTTCGTGTTCATCCTGGCAGGCGCCCCGCTGGTGGAATCCACCCACGGCGACCTGAAGTTCACTGCGCCGCTCACCGGCATCACCGCCGCCGTGGTGGGCGTGGTGCTCAACCTGGCCCTGTTCTTCGGCTGGCACGTCATCTTTCCGAGGGCAACCGAAGCCGCGCCGTTCGCCGGTGGCTTCGAGTGGTTCTACGCGCTGATCTCCTTGGCGGCCTTCATCGCGCTGTGGAAGTACAAGCAGGACATCATGAAGGTGATCGCTGCCTGCGGCGCCATCGGCCTTGTCTTCACCTATCTGCGCTGACGGCTTCAGCAACTTCCCAAGGCTGGAGGACAGACAGTGATGCTGCTCCCCGCCGGCGCCGCGCCCGAGGCGCGCCTGTTGCTGCTCGGGCGGGCGCTGCGGGCGTTCACCGACGGCTTCGTCGCCATCCTGCTGCCGGTCTATCTGCTCGCGCTCGGGCTCGGCAAGTGGGAAGTCGGGCTGATCAGTTCGGCCACCTTGCTCGGATCCGCGCTCGCGACCCTGGCGATCGGACAGTGGGGCCATCGCTTCATCCAGCGCCGCTTGTTGCTGGCTGCTGCCGGACTGATGACCGCGACCGGCCTCGTGCTGGCCGGTCTCGGTGGCATGGGTGGCATTGGCGCATTCTGGCCGCTGCTGATCGTCGCCTTCGTCGGCACGATGAACCCCAGCTCCGGCGATGTCAGCGTGTTCCTGCCGCTGGAGCATGCCCGGCTGGCGGCCTCGGCGCAGGGGGAGGCGTGCACCTTCCTCTTCGCACGCTACACCTTCGTTGGCGCGTGCTGTGCGGCCCTGGGTTCGCTGGCGACGGCTTTCCCCGAGGTCCTGACAACGGCCGGCGTATCCCAGCTCGACGCGCTGCGCCTCATGTTCGTCGCCTACGGGCTCGCCGGCGTGGCGATCTTCTTCCTGTATCGCGCATTGCCGGATTCATCCGGACAAGACCAGGCCGGACCGCCCGCAGCCCTGGGGCCGTCGCGCGGCGTCGTGATCAAGCTGGCGGCGCTGTTCTCGGTTGACGCCTTCGCCGGCGGCTTGATCGTCAATACCTTGCTCGCGCTCTGGCTGTTCGAACGCTTCGAGCTCTCGCTCGCCGCCGCCGGCCAGTTCTTTTTCTGGGCGGGGCTGCTCTCGGCGGCCTCGCAACTGGCCGCGCCCTGGGTGGCACGGCAAATCGGCCTGATCAACACGATGGTGTTCACCCACATCCCGTCGAGCGTCTGCCTGATTCTGGCGGCCTTCGCCGAGAGCCTGCCGACGGCGCTCGCGCTGCTGTTCGTGCGCAGCGCCCTGTCGCAGATGGACGTGCCGACGCGCTCGGCCTTCGTCATGGCTGTCGTCACACCGCAGGAGCGCGCTGCGGCCGCAAGCTTCACTGCCGTGCCCAGGAGTCTCGCGGCTGCGGCGAGCCCGGCGATCGGTGGCGCGCTTTTCGACGCCGGATGGCTTGCGACACCGCTGGTGGCCTGCGGGCTGCTCAAGATCGCCTATGACCTGATGCTGTGGCGTACGTTTCGGCGATCCGAGGCAGCGTCCCGCGAGGGCAAACACGACCAAGGAGCTCTCTAGCCTGTCGCAGCACGGACCGAACGACGGGCGTCGAGCTCAGTCATGCCCCAGACGGGTTGCGTCTCTTTCATCTGCGATATACCCTACCCCCCTATTGTATTTAGCGAAAAGCCATGAGCCATACCGTTCGTGACAAATCGAAGCTGCTCGCGCGGGTCCGCCGCATGAGCGGGCAGATGGAGGCGCTCGAGCGCGCGCTCCAGGCCGAGAAGGGGTGCGCCGAGATCCTGCACCAGATTGCTGCGGTACGCGGCGCCATCAACGGACTGATGGCGGAAGTCCTCGAGGAGCACGTCCGCACTCACGTCGCCGACCCCGCGATCACCAGCGACGCAGCGCGGATGCTGGGGGCCGAGGAACTGATCGCCGTGCTGCGCACCTACATCAAATGAGAACCGCCATGCATCTGGAGAACCTGTCCAACTGGACTCATGAGCACGTCTTCGATAACGGCAACGCTGCTGCCGAACGCAGTACGTGGCTCGTGATGTGGATCACTGCGGTGACGATGGTGATCGAGATCGGTGCGGGCTGGTGGTTCAACTCCATGGCCTTGCTGGCCGATGGTTGGCACATGAGTTCGCACGCCTTCGCGATCGGCGCCTCCGCGCTGGCCTACGCTGCCGCCCGGCGTTACGCGACCGATCCACGCTTCGCGTTCGGCACCTGGAAGATCGAGATCCTGGGCGGCTTCGCAAGCGCCATCTTCCTGCTCGGCGTCGCGGTGATGATGGTGGTCGGGTCGGTAGAGCGCATCTTCTCGCCGCAACCCATCCAGTACCGCGAGGCGATCCTGGTCGCCATCCTCGGGCTGGCGGTGAATGTGGTGTGCGCACTGATTCTCGGCAAGGCGCACCATCACGATCACGGTCATTCGCACGACCAGGGTCAGGACCACGCACATGATCACGACGATCATCACGATCTCAACCTGAAATCCGCCTATCTTCATGTCATCGCCGATGCGGCGACTTCGATACTGGCCATCGTCGCCCTGCTCGGCGGCTGGATGTACGGCTGGGGATGGCTGGATCCGGCCATGGGGATCGTCGGTGCGGTGCTGGTCGCCATCTGGGCCAAAGGCCTGATCATCGCCACCAGCAAGGTGCTGCTCGACCGCGAGATGGATCACCCGGTGGTTGACGAGATCCGTGACGTCGTCGAGGGCGCGAGCGCTTCAGGCGATACCCGGCTCGTCGACCTGCACGTCTGGCGGGTCGGCAAGCAGTCGTATTCGTGTGCGCTGTCGGTGGTGACTCGCGACCCGACGCTCACGCCAGAGCGCGTGCGGCGCCGTTTGTCGGTGCACGAGGAAATCGCCCATTCGACGATCGAGATCCATCTCTATCCCGACGAACCCGTTCCCTCGCGAGCGGACCCGCTATCTGGCTGACCCCGCGCTGTTGCCCGTTGGCTGCCGCAGGAGAATTTTCGCGACGGTAAGCGCGATAACCCGCAGATGGTCATTGGCCTATTGTGTGCGAGTGACGGGGCCCGATCGCAGTCGAGGTCCTTCCGAGCCACACGGCCGATCCAGCAGCGCCGTCGTCATCCTGGCGTCGCCCAATGCACTGCACCATTCCGAGCTTCGGGCTGCGCGAAAAATGCCTTCACGAATCCGAGCGGCTTGGGGACGAAGGCACGACCCCTGGCCAAAGTGGATCATCGGGCGGCCGGGGGGAACACCGAGCGCGCGTATTCGCTTACCGCCCGCGCCGCGGGATGCGACAGGCGCCGTTCGGCGGAGATCAGAAAGAAGCGCTCGCGAATCTCGGCCGTCTCGCCGACGTAATCAAGGCGATAGTGCTCAATCACATCGGCGACGCCGGAAGCAGGCACAGGGAAAACCCCTGCACCAGCCTCTCCAAAGGCCTTCATCAAGGCGCTGTCAGCGAACTCGCCGACGACATGAACGCGAAGCCCTTGCCGCTCGAGCCAGCGTGGCAAGGCCACGTGAAGCGCGCTGTCCCGCCCCGGAAGCAACAGAGGCGCGCCATCGAGGCTTTTCGGAAAGCCTGGGGCAAGTTCCGCCGCAAGGGCGGGTGCGGCGAGGAAGGCGACCCCCGACTCACCGAGCGGGTGACTGAAGCCCCGAATCTCCGTTCCCGGAGGCATCGGACGGTCGGCCAGCACGATATCGAGACGATGAATCGCCAACTCGGCCAGCAAGCGATCGAGCCGATCCTCCTCGCACACGAGTCGGACTGGCTCCGGCAGCGACAACACCGGAGACAGGAAGCGGTAAGCCGCGAACTTCGGCACCACATCAGAAATACCCACCCGAAAGGTGATGAAACGCTCCTCCGCACCACCCTTGAGCAAATCTTCGAGTTCACTGCCAGCCTGAAAAATCTCCTCCGCATAAGACAGGGCGAGACGCCCCGTCTTCGTCAGTTCTAAGCGGCGCCCAACCCGATTAAACAGGGTAATCCCGAGACGCGCCTCGAACTGCGAAAGCTGCCCGGAAAGTGTCTGCGGAGTCAAATGTAAGCGCTCGGCGGCACGAACGACACTTCCAGCGCGCGCAACGCACTGAAAATAATGAAGATGTTTGTAGTTAAGCACTCTTATGCCATATTCTAGATCGTAGATTTTTTCGATGATAAGCCAGATCTTTATCTGCTTGTCGCGATTATTTGCAGGCCTCACACTTGCTCTGACAATTTACCTGACGGAGGCTTCATGAACATTCAGATCCATGCCAAAGACTTCTCCCTGACCGAAGCGCTGCGCGCGCATGTGACTCGGCGTCTGGCGTACGCGTTGAATCACGGCCAAGATGTTGTATCGCGCACATCGGTACGCCTCACAGATGTGAATGGTTTGCGTGGAGGCGTAGACAAGAGTTGCGCGATTGAAGTACGAATGAAAGGTGCAGCAGACCTGATCGTCGAGGACGTGCAGGATGACATCTACGTCGCCATTGACCGCGCATCAGAGCGCATTGGCCGACTGTTGGACCGCAGGCTCGCCCAGCTACGTGAGCACGCGGGCGTGGCACGCCGCGACCGCGAGTCGCTCGTGGTTGGGGATTCTGACTGACGATTGGGGATCGATAATGCAAAAGATGCTCTGGCTTGAACTGCTTCAAAGCGGTGCATCCGGCTTGCTCCGAAGGCGACGCGGGTTGTTCATGGGCTTCGCCGGCGGGGGATTGATCGTCTTCGCCCTCCTGATCTGGGCGGGAATCGCGCTCTTGGGCTGGATGTGGGGAACGGTACAGCCACTGATAGGGTCCGCCCCGGAGCTTGCGCGGTCGGTCACGGCTCAGGTCGAGCAGGTGTCACCGCGGATCGGCGAGACCCTGCGTGAGGTGATCCCCGGCGCCACCGTTACACCAGCGCTTGACGTGTCGGGGAGCGATATCGGCCCGGTGATCCGCTTTCCCGGTCTCGTCCGCACAGAGTGGCAACGCGAAGGTGCGCGCATTACAGTGCGCTACGAAGGCCGTGCAGTCCATGCGTCCGTACTTGATCATTACCGCACCGGCTTTGTCGGGCAAGGTTTCACTCAAGAGGTGCTCTCGGCGTCAATGGAAGCGGAAAGGCATGTATTCACGAAGGATGACGAGAAAATTGAGTTCGCGATAGAGCGCCTCGAAGACGGAAGGATTGGAGTAACACTGACCACCGCAGACCTCTCACGTCCTGGTGCGCAGCGAAACACCCGGATGAGTTGAAGCTTGTGCCACCACATATTGCGACCGGCCGCTCCCCCTGTGATCGGCAGGCCGCGCAACCAGATGGAGCTAACCTGTGATTCTGGCAACCGAAAAACGCGTTCTGTTTACCGTGATCACCGAAGCGACGCTTGAACAGCCCTTGCTGCGCGAGCTAGATCGCTTGGGCGTTCGTGGCTACACCATTTCTGACGCCCGCGGCAAAGGCAACCGCGGCGTGCGTGATGCTGCTTGGGGGGAGACCGCGAACATCCGAATCGAAGTCATTTGCACTCGCGAACTTGCCGAACGCGTGCTCGAGTTCCTGCACAAACACTATTATGCCAACTACGCGATGGTCGCATTCGTGCAGGACGTAGAGGTCATTCGCCTCGACAAGTTCTGACCATGCCCCATCGGCACCGAATGTTCGGAGACGGGGTTGTCCAGACAACAGCATTCATGGGGGGGGATCATGATGAGTGCGATAAAACGGATCCACGCAGCAACCGATTTTTCTGAGCTGGGTAACGAAGCAGTGCGTCGAGCAGCGATCATCGCAGCACGCGAGGATGCGGAATTGCTGGTGACCCACGCGTTCCCCCGGCAGAGTGCGTTTGACGCCGTCTTTGCCGGCGAACACGACCTTCAGGATCGGATGCGTGCCCTAGCCGAGGAAAATCTCGCTGCGCAGATCAAAGCGGCGCAAAGTTGCGGTGCGACTCGTGCTCGCGGTGAGATCTTGACCGGCTCCGCGCGTCGTGTGCTGGCGGAGACTTCTGACATCTTTCGCCCAGACCTTTGGGTGATCGGAGCGCACGGCAGCGGTCTGTTACAACAGTTCCTGCTCGGCGGTACAGCAGCGCACATTCTGAACAAGGCCTCGTGTCCGGTACTGGTCACGCGCAGGGCGGTCGAAGGAGACTATCGTCGTGCATTGGCTGCGGTGGACCTGGGCCCACGCTCAGAGGCGGTGTTGCGCGCGGCCTTGATCGTGGCGAAGCACGCCGGGGTCAAGTTGCTTCATGCCTACGCTGCGCCATTCGAGGCCAAGTTGCGGAACAAGCGCTTCCCAGAAACCGAAATCAAGCGTCTGGCGGAAAGGGAGTTCCTTGTTGCCCAGCGCAACCTCGATGCCCTCCTTGCTGACCCGGAGCTGGTCGGGATCGACATTGAGAGCGAACTCTCACACGGAAAACCCAATACGGTCGTGCCAGATGCGGCTCGCGCACTCGGCGCGGACGTGATCGTTGTTGGCAGACACGGGGGAGGCCGTATTCGCGAGTCCTTGATCGGGAGCGTTCCGCGCTTTCTTGCCTATTACGCCCCCTGCGACGTGCTGGTGGTCTAGTTATCAGTCATCAAGCTCGGCGCAGCCCATCCAGTTGCCCCTAAATCAGAACGTTGCCGACTGACTTCGAGCCAGATCGCTCTGAACACCGACTGTTCGACCTTCAGTCGCATTGCGACCGGGCAGGTTATACGGATGATGAGCATGAGATGCTCAGGATCAACAAAATCCCAGAGCACCTTGATCCGGCCTGACGAGTAGGAGATGAAGTCCTCGTTCGCGAGTTTACGGAAGTGCGCTTCAGCCTGCTCCTGCCATTCACGGGTCGCAAGTTCTGCAGCCGTTCTAGCGGTGTCTTCGATGCTGACAAGGTCGCACACCATCGCAGCCGGAACGGGAACCCTCATCAGGTGCAGCACGTATTCGCCGGTGGGCGATACATTCTTGACCGGTGTGGTCAGCAGCAGGCCGTTGGGAAACTCGACAACCTTCCCCGTGACTTGCCCTGCATGGCCATACTCGGCCAAGGTGGTCGCGAACATGTCGATATCGACGACTCGGCCGCTGAACAGGCTGGATTCAATAAAGTCTCCTACCTTGAAAGGCCGGACCAGTGTCAGATAGAGGTAGCCGAGCACACACATCAGCAGTTCCTTGCTGACGATCAGCATAGCACCCGCGACCGCAGCGAGTGACAAGGCAAAGCCCGCGATCGTTGACGCCCAGACCGAAATGATCACGAACAATACGACAAACCAGATGGTGTTGCGGACCCACACCAGGTGAACCCGACGCTTCTCGTTGGAGATGACCTCTCCGCGCGCCAGGTAGCGAGCCCAAAGATGTGTCAGCGTGGCGCCCACCAAAACCATAAGGACGGTTGCGATCGCCCTCTCCCATTGACCAGGAATGGCAATGAAGAGGCGCTCGAGGCTATCGATTGGCATGCGTCACCCTTCTCCGCAGACTACTTTGTGCTTTCTCGGTCTGATCACGATCAGGTAGTAGCCAACTGCGAGGGCGAATGTGATCGCCGCGGTACCGTAGAGATAGCTGGGTTCGACGTCGTTGAAGTCGAGAATGATCACCTTGCGTGAGATCGCCATCAGCGCAGTTCCAAGCACGATCTCCACCGCAAGGTGGTGGCTTTTGTCACTCTCGGCGTAAAGGATGATGTTGTGATAGATCTCTATCGCTATCAGAACCGCCATGAAGGCCCCGAAGGTCGCCAGTATGTCCTTGATCTCGAGCAGCATGAATGGCGGCGACATCAACCTCTGATACAAGACATAAAGAACGTCGGCGACTCCCCAGATGATCACCAGAACCATGATTACCGCCAGCACGCGGGCAACCCGCCCGATGATCCAGTTCAGTAAAGGGATCGTGCCCCCCATGGTCTCTTGCTTAACGCCCTTCTCGTTGCTTGTATTCATCTACGCCTGCGTGAAATAACTTGATTCCAAGGGGGTGCGCACCGTTACTCGGCCGGCCCGCGCGAGCCGCCGGTTTCAGTGCGTTACCGTGCTGCTTGCGCCACGTCTTCTCCAAGCCTTCTCGCCTTCGATCACCAGATAAATGGCGAGGCCGACGGCAACGATCAGCCCCCAGTCGATCCAGCCGATCGGCGCCGTGTGGAAAAGCTTGTTCATCAGCGGAATATAGGTGAACAGCAACTGCACAGCCATCATCGCCCCGATGCCTGCCCAGATCAAAGGATTACTGAACAGCCCGAGACGGAACATGGAGTACCGCAGCGAACGGCAGTTGAGCAGATAGAATGATTGCCCGACCGCGAAGACGTTCACTGCGATCGTCCTCGCCTCCTGCTCGCTGCGCCCGCTATACAACGCCCATTCGAACAGGCCGAAGCTACCCACGAGAAGCAGCAGGCCGACCAGCAGGATGCGTTTGATCAATTCGCCGTTGAGGATCGGTGCCGCGGACAACCTTGGCGGGCGACTCATTATGTCCCGCTCCCGTGGCTCGAAAGCCAGGGTGAGGCCAAGTAGCACGGCCGTGGTCATGTTGATCCACAGCGCCTGAACCGGCAGCACCGGCAGCGGCTGCGCCGCCATCACCGCAGCGATGATCACCAGTCCCTGACCGGCGTTGGTCGGCAAGATCCAGGTGATGAACTTGATCAGGTTGTCGAATACGCCGCGGCCCTCTTCTACAGCAGCTTCGATGGTGGCGAAATTGTCATCGGTGAGCACCATGTCCGCGGCCTCCTTCGAGACATCCGTGCCGGTGATGCCCATCGCGACACCAATGTCGGCCCTTCGCAGCGCCGGCGCGTCGTTTACGCCATCGCCGGTCATCGCGACCACCTCCCCGCGTGCCTGCAAGGCCTCGACCAAGCGCAGCTTCTGTTCGGGCGTCACGCGTGCAAACACCGCCGTGTGCGCGGCAACGTCGATCAAGTCGGCATCAGGGATCTCTTCGAGCGCGCGCCCAGTGAGTACCCCCGCATGTCCCGAGGTGTGCAACAAGCCTATCTGGCCGGCAATGGCAGCGGCGGTCGCGGCGTGATCGCCCGTGATCATCTTGACCTTGATCCCCGCTTCCTGGCAGGCTCGCACTGCGTGGATCGCCTCCTCGCGTGGCGGATCGATCATGCCCTGCAGACCCAGAAAGGTGAGGCCGTCGCAGACATCCTGATGATCGATGTCGGTAGTCCCGCGCGCTACGGCCATCCGGGCAAACGCCAGCACCCGTAGTCCGTGACCGGCCATTGCATTGACCTGACGAAGGACCTCATCAGCGTCGAGCGCGCCCACCGAACCGTCTACTCCGAGCATGACCGTGCAACGCTCGAGGATCTTTTCAACCGACCCCTTGAGATAGACGACCGGGTTGTCGCCGCCGTGCAGGGTGACCATGTATTGATGTTGCGATTCGAACGGAATCGTCTCCAGCCTGGCGGCACGAGCGTTTTCGGTCCTAGCATCGAGACCGGCCTTGCTGGCCGCGACCAGCAGCGCCCCCTCGGTGGGGTCACCCTCGATTCGCCAGGCATCACCGTCACGCTTGAGCACCGCGTCATTACAGAGGAGGCCGGCACGCAGCAACTCGCGCACAACCCCGTGCTCGGCGGCTGAGTGACGCTCGCCATCAAGTCGCAACTCGCCCTCCGGCGCGTAGCCGATGCCGCTGAGCTCGAACGACTGTCCGTCGACCCAGAGTCGCTGGACCGTCATCTCATTGCGAGTAATTGTTCCTGTCTTGTCCGAGCACACCACGGTAGTGCTGCCGAGCGTCTCGACCGCAGGCAGGCGACGGATGATCGCGTTGCGTTTTGCCATGCGCGCTACGCCAATGGCAAGTGTGATGGTGAGCACTGCGGGCAGCCCCTCCGGGATCATCGCAACCGACAAGGCAACGGCGGCCATGAAGAGGTCCACCCAATACTGCCCATGCCACAGGCCCACGGCAAAGGTCAGGCCAGCCAGCCCCAGGATCGCGTAGAGTAGCAGCCTGCTGAAGTGGGCGATCTTGCGCGTCAGCGGTGTGGCGATTACCTCGGCGCTGGCTATGAGCTCCGAAATGCGGCCGATCTCGGTGCTGTCCCCGGTGGCGACAACGACGCCGACCCCTGTACCGTAAGTGACCAGGGTTGAGGAATATGCCAGGTTCGTGCGGTCGGCGAGTGGCGTCTCGAGTTCCAGAATGCCAGGGAACTTGTCCACCGGCACTGATTCACCAGTCAGAGCCGACTCATCGATTTGCAGGCTGCGGCTGCGCAACAGAAACAGGTCTGCGGGCACCTTATCGCCGGAGGCGAGAAGGACGATGTCACCTGGTACGAGCCCGGCTGCGTCGATGCGCTGCTTTTCTCCGGCCCGCAATACGGTGGTCTCCATCTTCAAGGTGCGCGACAGCGCCTCGAGCGCATTGAGCGCCTTACCCTCCTGCACGAATCCGATGATCGAGTTGAGCAGCACCACGCCGAAGATCACCGCTGCATCGACGAAGGCCCCCAAAGAGAGCTTGATGATCACTGCAATAAGCAGAATGTAGACCAGCGCCTGATTGAACTGCAGCAGAAACCTCAACAAGGGTCCATCGCCAACTCGCCTGGCCAGCGAGTTTGGTCCATGTTGATGTTGTCGCTCTTCTACCGCAACCCGATCCAGGCCTGTCTGCCCATTCGTGGCAAGCAGTCTCAGCACCTGTTCGCCGGTCAGATGGTGCCAGTGCTTCTGCTTCGGGTCGCTCACTTGTGATCCTTCATTCGAATTGCGGCCGCAGGCAGATGGATGAGTGGGATTTTACCGCGTCACTCTGCGGGCCGGTCAAACTCATGCACTGGCCTGCGCTTGACGCGCCGCCAGCCCGTTGGCCGGCAAGGCGTCTGGGCGCTGCGCGACTCCCCAGCGGTGGGGGTGTCGCCGCCGCCCCCCTCCGCTGCGACTGCCGGCGCGCTGAGCGCTCAGCGCACGGTGAAACGCACGGTAATGGCCTTCTGGTCGGCGGTGTTGATTGCGGCCACCACCTTTGCCCCCTTGGCGATCGTGACGCCCCTGGCTTCGAGCTTGTCGCCGCTCACGACCAGCGGGGCTTCCGATTTCTCGGTGCCGTTGAGCACAGTCAGCTTGCCGCTCATGCCGGTCGGGACCATGGGCTTGCCGTGATCCTCGACATACAGCATGGCAGCCCCCTCGCCGGCAACGAGTTCGAACGACAGGTCGCTTGCGGTCTGCACGACGCCGCCGTGCTTGGGGGCGGCACCGCCATGCGCGAGTGCCGGGGCGGATGCAAGGGTGGAGCAGGCCAGGATGGCAGCTGCGAGGAACTTGGTGATCATGGGTGATCTCTCCTTGGAAACGCGGTGCGCTTGGCGCAGGCGGCACCGCGAGTGCCTGGTTCTTTAACGAGCGCGCACTCAGAAAGCCTCGCGCGCGTCGGCCACTGCCGGCGTTTGCGCATCCTTGCCGAGCAGCCGCTCGGTGGGCTTGCGACCGAACATCCAGTACATGACCGGGGTGAGCAGGGTGTCCAGCAGCGTCGAGCTGACCAGACCACCGAAGATCACCACCGCGACCGGGTGCAGGATCTCCTTGCCCGGGGCATCGGCGGCCAGCAGCAGCGGCGTCAGTGCGAAGGCTGCAACCAGGGCCGTCATCAGCACCGGCGTCAGCCGCTCGAGCGAGCCGCGCACGATCATGGCCTGGCTGAAAGTCTCGCCCTCGAACTTGCACAGGTTGATGTAGTGGCTGATCTTCAGGATGCCGTTGCGGGTGGCGATACCCGCCAGCGTGATGAAGCCCACCATCGATGCCACCGACAACTGCACCCCGGCGATCCACATCGCCATCACCGAGCCGATCAGCGCCAGCGGGATGTTGGCCATCACGATGCCGGCCAGCACCACCGACTGGTAGCGCGAGTACAGCACCAGGAAGATCATCACCAGCGACACCACCGACAGGCCCGCGATCAGGCGCGTAGCCTGCTCCTGGGCCTGGAACTGGCCTTCCAGGCTGATGAAGTAGCCGGTGGGTAGCGCCTGCCCGGCGATCACGCCGCGCACGGCAGCGATCACCTCGCTCATGTTGCTGCCATCGGTGTTGCCATAGACGACGATGCGGCGACGGCCGTTCTCGCGTCCGACCTGGTTGGGCCCATCGGTCTCCTCGACGCTGGCGATGGCCGACACCGGCACGCGGCCGGCAGGGGTGTCGATCAGCATCCGCGCCAGATCCTGCGGGCTGCGCCGCTCATCGGGCAGACGCAGCACCAGCTCGTAGCGGCGCGGACCGTCCACGATCTGCGCGCCGTGGGCGCCGTCGGTCAGCGCCTGCAGCACGCGGATCGCCTCGCCGGGCGACAGCCCGAGCTGAGCGGCCTTGCGATGGTCCAGCCGCACGGTGATCTGCGGAATCAGCACCTGCTTCTCGACCGTCAGGTCGACCAGGCCCGGCACCCCGCTCAGCCCGGATCGCATCTGTTCGGCCAGGCCGCGCAGCGTGTCGATGTCGTCGCCGAATATCTTCACGGCCACCTGGGCGCGCACGCCCGACAGCAGGTGATCGAGGCGGTGGCTGATCGGTTGGCCGATGGCCACCTGCGCCGGCAGCACCGATAGCCGGTCCCGGATGTCGGCCATGATGGCCTCGCGGTCACGCCCGCTGCGCTTGAGGTCCACGTCGATCTCGGCCGAGTGCACGCCTTCGGCATGCTCGTCGAGCTCGGCGCGGCCGGTGCGGCGGCCGACCTGGGTCACCTCGGGGACCTGGCCGATCAGCAGTTCGGCCTCGCGCCCGATCCGGTTGGCTTCGGCCAGCGACGTGCCGGGCTGCATCACCAGGCCCAGTACCAGCGAACCCTCGTTGAAGGCCGGCAGGAAGGCGCGCGGAAAGAATGGCACCGTCGAGGCGGCGCCCGCCACTGCCAGCACAGCCACCACGATCAGCAGCTTCGCGCGCCCGAAGGACCAGTGCAGCAGCTTCGTGTCCTGGCGCTTGAGCCAGGCGACCAGCGGGCTGTCGCCGTGATCGAGGCGTTTCATCGTCGGCAGCATGTAGTAGCACATCACCGGCGTGACGGTCATCGATACCAGCATCGACGCGCCGATCGACACGATGTAGGCGATGCCCAGCGGCGTGAACAGCCGCCCCTCGATGCCCGGCAGCGCGAACAGGGGCACGAAGACCAGCACGACGATCACCGTCGCATAGACGATGCCCGAGCGCACCTCGACGCTGGCGCTGCGGACGACCTCGAGAACGGGCAGCCGGTCGCGCGCGGCGCGGTTCTGCTTCAGTCGCCGCAGGATGTTCTCGACATCGACCACCGCATCGTCGACCAGCTCACCGATCGCGATCGCCAGCCCGCCCAGCGTCATCACGTTGATGGACTGCCCGAGCCACTGGAACACCAATGCCGTGACCGCGAGCGACAGCGGGATCGCGGTCAGCGAGATCACCGTCGTGCGCGCCGAGAGCAGGAAGGCGAAGAGCACGATCGCCACCATGATGGCCCCGTCGCGAAGCGCCTCGGCCACGTTGCCGATCGAGGCCTGGATGAAGTCGGCCTGACGGAAGAGCACCCTGGGCGCGGCGAGGCCTGCGGGCAGGCCGGGCCTGAGCTCGGCCAGCGCCGACTCGATCTGCGCGGAGAGCGCCACCGTGTCGGCCTGCGGCTGTTTCTGCACGCTGATCACGACCGCCGGCAAACCACCGTAACCCGCATCACCGCGCTTGAGCCCCGGCGCGAACGAGACGGCTGCCACCTGTTCGAGCAGGATGGAGCGCCCGTCCTTCCAGGCCACCGCGATGCCGGCCAGGTCCTCGATGCGGTTGCTGCGCCCCAGGTGCCGGATCAGGTACTCGCGGCTGTTGAGGTCGATGAAGCCACCCCCGGCGTTCCCGGCGTAGCCCTCGAGCGCCTTCTCGAGCTGGTTGAGCGACACGTCGAACTGCGCCATGCGGGCCGTGTCGGGCGCCACGCGCAGCGTGCGCACCTCGCCCCCGATCGGGATCACCTGCGACACACCGGGAATCGACAGCAGGCGCGGGCGCAGCACGAAGTCGGCATACTCGCGCGCCGCCATCGGGCTGACGGCTGGCGTCTGGCCGTCACCGGCGCCCAGCGGCAGCGCGATCAGCATGACCTCGCCCATGATCGACGACACAGGGCCCATGACGGGCGTGATGTCGCCGGGCAACTGCTCGCGCACCAGTGCCAGCCGTTCGGCCACCAGTTGGCGGTTGCGGTAGATGTCGGTGCCCCAATCGAACTCGGCGTAGAGGATGGACAGACCCACGCCCGAGGTGCTGCGTACTCGGGTGACGCCGGGCATGCCGTTGAGTGCGGTCTCGAGCGGGAAGGTGACCAGTTGCTCCACCTCCTCGGGCGCCATCCCGCCCGCCTCGGTCAGCACCGTGACGAGGGGTTTGTTGAGGTCGGGGAAGACGTCGACCGGCGTGCGCCAGGCGGTCATCGCGCCGTAGACCATCAGCAGCGCGGCCACGGCAAGCACGAACAGCCGGTTGTGCAGGCTGTAGCGAACGATCCAGTTGAACATGAGGGGGACTCCCGTTCAGCGGATCTGAGCGATCAGCGCTGCGCCCTGGACGACGACGCGGTTGTCCGCGCCAAGGCCCTGGGTGATCACCACCGTGCTCGCATCCAGCGCCTGGAGCCGGACGGGCTGCGCGATGAAGCGCTCGGCCCCCGACTTGATCCAGACGATCGGCTCGTTGGTCGCGTTGCGCACCACGGCCTGGGCCGGCAGCACGATGCCTTTGACGCGCTGGTTCGACTGCGCGATCACGGTCACCGGCTGGCCGATCGCCAGCGGGAGTGGCGCACCCGGTGCCACGGTGAAGATCAGCGGCAGCACACCGTCGCGCAGCATCTGCGCGCCGCCGACGAACTGCAAGCTCGCCTCGGGCACGCCCTGAAGCGATGCCGCACCGACGCTGGCGGCCAGCGCCGGATCGGCGGTGACGGCCTCGACCAGCATGCGCGACGGGTCGACCACGTCGAACAACACGTCGTTCGGTGCGACGACCTGGCCGACCGTGACGTCGGCGCGAGCGATCACGCCGGAGACCGACGCGACCAGTGACTCGCGCGCCTCCAGGCTGGCGCCGATGCTGCGCTCGCGCTCGGTGAGCATGCGGGCTTCGGTGCGCGCGGCGTCGATGTCCTTGCGTGGCACCGTACCCTCGAGGCCTTGGAGGCGCCGGACGCGCTGCTCGGCGATCTGGCGCTGCGCGCGCAACTCGGCCAGCTGGGCCTTCTGGCCCGCCTGGGCATAGGGGTCGGCGTGATGGCGAACATGGGCCAGCAACTCGCCCTGCGCCACCCGCTGCCCGACGAGCGGCAGCCCCCTGGGGCCGGGCTCGATGCGGCCGCCATGCACGGTCTGCACGCGGCCGCTGGCGTTGGGGTCGGCGATCACCCGTCCAGGCAGCTCGACCGTGGCCGCAGCCTCGGACTCCGCCGCCAGCAGCGTGCGGATCGCCATGCGGCGTTGCGCGGCCTTCGGCACATTGACGCTGCCGTCGGGCAAGCGCGCCAGCCCGGATGGGCTGGCCGTGGCAGCGGGCGCGTCCAGGTGTTCGCCGTTGGGACCATGCGCGCCCGGCGCCGCGTGGACGGCCGGCGTGAACAGGATCCAGGCCGGCAAGGCCGCCACCGCGAGCCAGGCGGACCGCAGCCGATGAAGGGGGGGGATGGCGTTCATCACTTCACCCCCGTGGCGAGGTTCGAGGTGCGCCGGCGGCGCCAGGCGGCAGCCGCAAGCGCCCCGAGCACGAGAACGCCACCGCCGATCAGGGCTGCACGCTCGAGCGCATGACCATGCGCATGGCCGTGGTCGTCGACGCCGTGACCGCCTCCCGCACGGGCGGCGCCGGCAAGCGGCCCGGTGACCAGCGTGCCGTCCAGCAGGTCGGCGTCGTTGTCGCTGGCCAGCGTGAAGACGAGGGCATGCTCGCCCGGCGCGGCGAGCGCCTCGAGCAGTGCCGCATCGGTTGCGGCGTAGTCGCCACTGTCCGGGCGGAAGGCGGCCACGGCCTTGTGCGCGCCCGACTCGACCTCCAGCCGGGCGCCGAGCACGGGCTCGTTGGTTTCGTAGCGATCGACCAGGATGACGAGCTGGCCAGCCTCTAGGCTGGCGACCAGCTCATAGCCTTCCGACCTGGCTTCGACACGGGGCAGGCTCGCGCCGCCGGCGACCACCGGCTGTTGGTCGAGATGTTCGCCGTTGGGACCGTGCGCCCCGGGGGCGGCCAGGCTGATCATGGGCGACAGGGCCGCCACGGTCAGCACGGCCAGCAGCCGGCGGCGCAGGTTGAGGATGGATGGGTTCATGGGAGCAATCCGAGCGCTTGTTGGAGACGGGCGCGGGCGAGGCCCAGCGCGGCGGTATGGCGGGCGAGCGCAGCATCGGCCTCGGCAGCGGCGGCCAGCGCACGCAGCAGGTCCGGCAGCGGTGTTTCGCCGACATCGAAGGATTTGCCGATCAGCTCGGCACGTTCGCGCAACAGGCGGGCACGCGTGGTTCCGGCCTCGCGCTGCACCTCGGCGGCGCGGACGGCCTCGCGCGCCAGGGCGACGTCGCTTTCCAGGCGCTCGCGCAGCCGCTGCAAGCGCGTTTGTGCAACATCCAGCTCGGCCAGCGCAGCCGATTCGAGCGGTCGATTGCGTGCGTCGCCGCCAAAGGGCAGGCGCAGACCGACCACGACGCTGCCTTCGGAAGACGCACCGGACCCGGCATGGTCCTGGCGGACGCCGATCGTCAGCTCCGGCGCGTCGCGGCGCGAGTGCCGCATCAGCTCGACCCGCCGCTGCGCCAGCTCGGTAGCCTGGGTCGCCGACTGCAGTTCCGGATGCGAAGACATCGAAGGCTCGGCCGTCGGCTCGGGCACGGCGTCGGCGACAAGGTCCGGCGCCGCCGTGAGGCCGGTCAGTTGCACCCAGCGTACGCGAGCAGCGTCCAGGCGCTGCCGCGCATCGGTCAGGGCGGTCCCGGCCGCCAGGTGCTCGGCCTGTGCGGCCAGCGCATCGGCGCGGGCCAGTTCGCCGGCGCGCACCCGGCGCCCGACGTCGTCCGCAAGCCGCTGCAGGGACTGGACCTGGCCCTCGGCCTGCGCGACCTCGGCCGCGAGGCTGGCCCATGCCCATGCCTGCTCGCGCAACTCGCCCGCCAGTTGCAGTCGCGCCGCCTGCTCGGCAGAGGCCGCCTGCGCCGAGGCCGCAGCGCTCACGCCCTGGTGCGCATCACGCTGGCCGGGGAGCCACAGTGGCAAGGCGACGCCCAGCTCGGTCTCGCGGGCGCCATCATTGCTTTGGAGCCGATCGTCGCGATGGCTCAGGGTGAGCGACGGCGGGGCTGCCCACAGGGACTGGGAGGCGAGGCGCTCGGCGTCGGTGCGACGCAGCTGCCCCTCGGCTTCCCGGGCCACGACGGCGCGCTGCCAGGCAGCATCCAGTGCGACACGCAGCGGCACGCGCTCGGCCGCAAGGGAAGGCTCGGGGGAGGTGGCCGCCAAGGGGCGGTCGTGCACGGAAGCACTCGGCTGGGCCCAGCAAGGCCCACCGACCATGCTGCCGGCGACGACGCAGGCAGATAGCCAGAAAGATGGTCTCACGATGATCCTGAAAGTTGCGTGGGGGTCAGCCAAGCACGCGAACGCGCCCGCAGCGATGGAAAGCGGGACGGTGCGAGCTGGCTGGTTCAGGGGCAGGGTCCGTGGGGGGGACGCCTGCCACGCAGGGTTTCAGGAGCGCAGACTAGGCGGCCTGAGCAGGCCGTCCGGGAAGGGGCCGGGAACGGCAGCATCGTGCCACTCGGACGGCAGGACCGAGCCTGTAGGCGGGAGCACGTGAGAGATCGAGCACAGCAACTCGACGTGACCGCCAACGTGGTCGCCGGAGACGTGTTGCAGCGATTCGTCCGATTGATCCTGGTGGAACGAACCGTCGTGGTGGTGATGGTGACCCGTCGCCTGCCAGTGCAGCGCTGCGTGCTCCGGATCGGATGGCAAACTGTTGGCCGCGTCCACGCGCGCCACTGCCATCGACTGGCAAAGCAGGGAAATCAGCGTGACGAAAAGGACAAGAAGCCGGCGCATGGCCGCGAATCCTAACACGGCCGATTTCGCACGCGTACTCACTTCTCTTCACTCACAGGGGGCGTGTGACGATCCAGAGCGCGTCCGGGGTACTGCACATCCCTCGGAACACTACCAACGGCGACGTAGGCAAGGTTCGTGGGTCCCCGCAGTATGGGTTTGGTCGTAGCGGCAGCTTGCCGGGCCAACCCGACGCTCGAATGACCGAGGCACGCAAAGATTGACAGACGGCTGACGGCCGGACTGAGACCTCCGCCAGTGATGCGGCAAGGCCGACGGCCTCCGTCCGTCTCGACCCGACCCAATCCAGCCGTCGGGCTCTTCGTGGTGCGAACGGCAAGTAACCGAGTGAAGCCGTCACCTCGCATGACATGTTGGGGGACGTGAAATTGGTGCTTCGTTCACGCGTCTGCCGTTCGGTCAAGGCCTTGGACTGACGAAACCCGGCCCGCCAACCCTGACCGTACCCTTTCATTCTTATGACTTAAACGTAATTGCAGGGTCACTGCCCTGTCAGTCGCTGGCTCCTATGATCGAGTCCATGGTTGCTCAAGCATGAGCAGCCAATCTGGACAAGGAGCCCATCATGAAAAAGTCGATCATCGCCGTTCTCGCCGTCTCGGCCATCAGCACCCTTGGATCTTCCGCTGCGTTCGCACACGAAGACTATTCCGAGGGCGGTGCGCTGCACTGGCTCGAGCATGTCCAGGCACGCGCTTCGAGCCCGACTGAGCGAGAGCTGGCCACATATGGCTACGCGAGCAACGCCACGCCCTCCCGCACCGTGATCGTCAATGCGGACACGCGCTACATCAACGTCACGCGGCTCGAGACGGTTGCCCTGAAGGTCGGTGACAAGACGGTCAACTGGACCTTCGACACCCTCGGCACAAACAGCTTTCCGCTTTCGAAGGTGGTCCAAGGGGGCGACAAGGTGACTGTCTATCTCGAAGAAAGCCCCCTTTACCGCAGCGGCTCCTGATAGCACCAAGCTTCCCCAGGAACCAAGGCGGGTAAGGCATCGGGCAATCTTCTATGGAAGAGGCCTGATGCAATGTTCAGCAATTATTTGTAGTTGATTCAAGGAGACGAGCATGTTGAAGAAAGCACTAATGGTCGCGGCACTTGGGATTGCCACCACATCGGCCTTCGCGGTCGATGTCGAGCGGGTCGAAAAGTCCATCCCCATGAAGGATGGCTCGACGGTCTACATCTTCAAGGATGGGAAAATGGGCATGGAGGACAAGATGGGCCGTGCGGTGAGGATGAAACACGGCGAAGTGATGGAGACCAAGGATGGACAGAAGATCATGATGCACGGCGACGAGGTCATGCGTCTCGACAGCATCCTTCGCCACGACACCCGTCCGTAACTGATTCGCACGTTTCAGGATGAACTTGCCCCCGGTGTCGATCCCGGGGGCTTTTCTGTCGACCTTTTTCAGGATCGGCGGGTTTGATTGATCAAACTCACTCTGCCCCGCGCGCATGCATGGTGCCCCAAACTCAAAGGCGCCTTGCTTGCAGGCAATGAGGAATCTGCGCGTCGGCATCTCCCTCTACTTCGCAAGCGGCGCTCTGGACCAAACGATCCGTCGAACTACCGCAGGCGAGGAATGAACGCCGGCGTGCGGTCGCGGTATGAGCGATAGGCATCACCGAATGCCTCGATCGCATCGAGTTCTTCCCGGCGGGCGAGCCTGGCGTACACGATCAACAGAACCGGGAACATGATCAGCGTGATCAAGGTCGGCCACTGCAGCAAGAAGCCGAACATGACCAGAACGAACGCGACGTATTGCGGGTGTCGAATGCGGGCGTAGGGGCCGCTGTCGGCGACGCGGCGGGTGCGCTGAGCCTCGAGGAGTACGGGCCAGGCCTTTGCCAGGAGCCAGAAGCCACCGACGATGAACAAGGTGCTCAAGAGGTGAAACGGGCCGAAGTGCGGGTTACTGCTCCATCCGAACATGACCTCCAAGAGGTGCCCTGAGTCGTGGGCAAAAAAATCGATTCCCGGAAATTTCGAAGACAGCCACCCCGAGAGCAGGTAGATCGTCAACGGAAAGCCGTACATCTCGGTGAAGAGCGCCAGGATGAAGGCCGAGTAAGCGCCCAAGGATCGCCAGTCCCGGCTTGTGCGGGGACGCGTGAAGCTGAAGGCGAAGGCGATGAAGAACAGCGAGTTGATGATGACCAGTGACCACAAGCCGTAACTCGACGTCTCATTCATCTCGATCTCCCGTGGCATTACGCATCATGGTTACCTTGGTCTTCAGTCGGCGTGTGTTTTCCCTTGTGGCCGTGACCGTGATGCATGAAGACGTGCATCAGGGGGCACGCAAGCAAGATGAGCCACGGTAGGTAGCCGAGCACATGGAGCCGGTGCTCGGCGATAAGGAGAACGGCCGCCAGTACGACGAAGACCGGAAATACGCGGCGAACCCTTAAGTTCGATTCAGCCCGACCGGATGGACGGGGCTCGGCTTCCGTCTCGGCTTTCATGAGACAGCTCCTTGTGCGCAAACATCGACACGCTGACGCCGGCATGCCTCCCAACGAACGAAGTACCCGTCACGCAGTTCGTCTGCCCAGCTTTCCGTGCGGGCGGATTGAGGTCGATCAGATCCTTTTCCGTCCGAGGCGCAACGCGTTGCCGACCACGGACGCCGAACTGAAGCTCATCGCCAGGGCGGCAATCAGCGGTGAAAGAAGCAGCCCGAACGCTGGATAGAGCACCCCGGCTGCGATCGGCACACCCGCTGCGTTGTACAGGAAGGCGAACACGAGGTTCTGGTGCATGTTGCGCACGGTGGCGACGGAGATGCTGCGTGCGGTGGCGATGCCCCGGAGATCACCCTTGACCAAAGTCAGATGGGCACTGTTCATCGCGACGTCGGTCCCCGTGCCCATCGCGATACCCACATTCGCGCGCGCGAGCGCCGGCGCGTCGTTGATGCCGTCGCCGGCCATGGCGACGATGTGCCCCTCGGCCTGCAGTTTGCCGACGAGCTCATTCTTGTCGGCGGGCTTCACTTCGCCATAGACCTCGTCGATGCCCAGGCGGGCACCGACCGCACGCGCCGTGGTGAGCCCATCGCCCGTGGCCATGATGATCCTGAGCCCGCTCGCCCGCAGCGCATCGAGCGCTTCCGGGGTCGAAGCCTTGATCGGATCTGCAACGGCGATGAGGCCGACGAGCACGCCCTCTGCGGCGAGGTACATCACGCTTGCGCCCTCAAGGCGCAGAGCCTCGGCGCGTTCCGCGAGCCCGCGCCAATCGATGCGCTCATCGTCCATCAGGGCGGTGTTCCCCAGAACCACACGTTGGCCATCGACTGTGCCGCGCACGCCGATGCCGGAAGAGGATTCGAAGGTGTCCGGTGTGCTGAGCGCGAGACCGCGCTCGCGAGCCTCGCTCACGATGGCCTGGGCGAGTGGGTGCTCGCTACCCTGATCGAGGCTGGCTGCGATGCGAAGCACGTCGGCCTCCGTCCCGCCCGGCGCCGCCACCACACTATGGAAGGCGGGGCGTCCTTCGGTCAGGGTGCCGGTCTTGTCGACGATCAGGGTGTCGACCTTGCGCAGCGACTCGATCGCCGCCGCATCGCGAAACAGCACGCCCTGGGTGGCGGCCTTGCCGGTCGCCACCATCACCGACATCGGCGTGGCTAGGCCCAGTGCGCAGGGGCAGGCGATGATCAGCACCGCCACCGCGTTGATGAGGCCATAGGCCCAGCTCGGCTGGGGTCCGAAGAGCCCCCACACCACGAACGTGGTGAGGGCGATGAGCACGACGACGATGACGAACCAGCCCGCGACGACATCCGCCAGGCGTTGCATCGGCGCGCGCGAGCGCTGGGCCTGCGCGACCATCTGCACGATCTGCGACAGCATGGTCTGTGCGCCGATCTTCTCGGCGACCATGACCAGCGCCCCACTGGTGTTGAGCGTCGCGCCGATCACCTTGTCGCCGGGGCGCTTGGTGACCGGGATCGGCTCGCCGGTCAGCATCGATTCATCGACCGCGCTTTCGCCTTCGGCAACGGAACCATCGACCGGCACCTTTTCGCCCGGACGAATGCGCAACCGGTCGCCAGGATGGACGTGGGTCAGCGGGATATCCTCTTCGGTGCCATCCGCGCGAATGCGCCGCGCGGTCTTGGGCGCGAGGCCGAGCAGCGCCTTGATCGCGGCGCCGGTCTCCGAGCGCGCCTTCAGCTCCAGCACCTGGCCGAGCAGCGTCAGCGAGATGATCACCGCTGCTGCCTCGAAATACACCGCCACGTGTTCGCCCATGCGGAAAGAGGCCGGAAACACTTCGGGCGCAACCGTAGCGACGACGCTATATAGATAGGCCGCCCCAACTCCCAGTCCAATCAGCGTCCACATGTTCGGGCTGCGGTTGCCGATCGACTGCGCGCAGCGCACGAAGAACGGCCAACCGGACCAGAGCACGACCGGTGTCGCCAGGGCCAGCTCGACCCAGGGGCGCGCCGCACCCAGCATCGGATCGAAGACGCCACCGGACATGGCGATCGCGGTGACGATCACCGTCAGCGGCAGCGTCCACCAGAAGCGGCGGCGGAAATCGGCGAGCTCGGGATTGTCCTCATCCTCAAGACCCGGCATCACCGGCTCGAGTGTCATACCGCATTTCGGGCAGGTGCCCGGTCCAATCTGGCGGATCTCCGGATGCATCGGGCAGGTGTACTCCGTGCCGGGCACCGGTGCGGGTTCCGTTGAAGGCTGACTTGTCTCCGGTGCCAGATACCGCGCCGGATCAGTCTCGAACTTGCCTTGGCACTTCGCACTGCAGAACCGGTATTCGTGTCCGGCGTGAATGACCCGATACGGAGAGTCGGGCTTTACCGTCATGCCGCAGACCGGATCGGTGTCATTGCCTGTCGATGCATGATCGTGGCGATGAGTGTGGCCGGAATGGCCACCCTGCGAATGTTCGTGGGTCATGATGCTTCTCCCCGGCGTTTGTTGTTATCGAATGCCGACCTTGCGCTGTTCACCACGGATGAATGCCGTGACATGAGCGACCTCGTCCGACGTCAGGCCGGGAACAGGTGCCATGTCGCCGAACTGCCAGTGGTGGGCGCGCACACCGTTCGCTACCGCCAACTGAAAGGCGATATCGGCGTGATGACTGGGTTCGTAGACCTTATGGAGCATGGGCGGCCCCTTGTCCGAGCCCTTGAGGTCGGTCCCATGGCAAGCGGCACAGTGCTGTGCGTAGAGTCCCTTTCCTTGCGCCGGATTGGGCATCAGCCCCGGAGAGGGCTGCGGGATCTTCCAGCCTTGCGCCGCTGCGCTCGAAATCAAGACGCCCGAAAGCGCCGCGATGACGACGCCACGGCCAAGGCACGCCCCTGTCATCGACATCTCAGCGCTTCTCCGAATCGGTGTCGTTGCTGCGGTGCCCGCCGTGATGTCCTCCATGGCCAAACAGGTGCATCAGGGGACACAGCAACAGGATCAGATACACCCAGTTGCCCGACACATGCGCCCAGTGTTCGCGCAACAGGAAGAACAGTGCGATCGCCGCCAGCATCAGGCCGGCGATGACGCCGGGGGAGCGATACCAGGCGACAGATCGAGGGAGTCCAGGATCATGAGCAGGCTTTGTGTTCATGGCTTCATACCTTGCGGGTCGGCGAATGGCGAACGGCTGCGGGCGGCTTCGAGCAGCACGGCGAGAGCGGGGCATCCCGGTGGGCTCGCTCGTTCTCGCGACACCAATTCCTGAAGGATTGCCAGAGGGATTTCAGCCACGCAAGCATCGCACTGCTCCTCGTCACGTTCAGCGGCAGCCTCGGGAACGGGGCCTTGGAAACAGGCTACGCCCCCGATGCTGTCGCGCCGCTGACCGGTGCATTACAAATTCGACACCGTGACCAGCGCCTGCGCGGGTGCTGTCTTGGCGCTGCGGCGCAACTCCCACTGCTTGACCAGCGCATACAGCGCCGGAATCACCGCCAGCGTCAGCACGGTCGAGGACACCATGCCGCCGACCATCGGTGCGGCGATACGGCTCATCACCTCGCTGCCGGTGCCGCTGCTCCACATGATCGGCAACAGGCCGGCCATGATCGCGACCACGGTCATCATCTTCGGCCGCACGCGCTCGACCGCGCCTTCCATGATCGCTTCGTACAGATCGGCGACCCCGGCCGCGCGGCCTTCAGCCTGGCAGCGCGCACGGACCTCTTGCCACGCGTGATCGAGGTAGATCAGCATGATCACGCCGGTCTCGGCGGCCACCCCGGCGAGCGCGATGAAGCCGACCGCCACCGCCACGCTCATCTGGTAGTCCAGCCACCACATCAGCCACACCCCGCCCACCAGCGCGAAGGGCACCGACAGCATCACGATCAGCGTTTCGGTGAGCCGCCGGAAGTTGAGGTACAGCAGCACGAAGATCAGCATCAAGGTCACCGGCACGACGACCTTCATCTTCTCCTTGGCCCGCTCCATGTTCTCGAACTGACCGCTCCAGGTGGCGTAGTAGCCCTGCGGGAAGGCGACTGCTTCGGCCACCGCCTGCTGCGCGCGCTTGACGAAGGCGCCGAGGTCGGCCTCGCGGGTGTCGACATACACATAGGCCGCGAGCAGCGCGTTTTCGGTGCGGATGCCGGGCGCGCCGCGGGTCAGCTTCACTTCGGCGACCTGGCCGAGCGGGATCGGGCCGTTCATCGTCGGCACATAGACGTCGGACGCAAGGCGTGCCGGATCGTCGCGCAGGCCGCGCGCGTAGCGCACCGACACGCCGTAGCGCTCCAGGCCCTCGACCGTGGTCGTCACCATCTCGCCGCCGAGCGCGGTGGCGATCACGTCCTGCACCCTGTCGATGGTGAGCCCGTAGCGCGCGAGCTGGTCGCGGCGCGGCACGATGTCCACGTAGTAGCCGCCGGCCACGCGCTCGGCGTAGGCGCTGCTCGCGCCGGGGACCTTGCGCACCGCCGCTTCCACCGCCTGGGCGACTTTCTCCAGCGTCTCCAGGTCCTTGCCGAACACCTTCACCCCCACCGGGGTGCGGATGCCGGTGCTGAGCATGTCGATGCGGGCCTTGATCGGCATCGTCCACGAGTTGGCGAGGCCGGGGAACTTGAGCGCGGCGTCCATCTCGGCGATCAGGGTGTCGGTCGTCACTCCTGGGCGCCACTGGTCCTGCGGCTTCAAGTTGATCACGGTCTCGAACATCTCGAGTGGCGCCGGATCGGTCGCAGTGTTGGCGCGGCCGGCCTTGCCGTAGACCGATTCCACTTCGGGGAAAGTCTTGATGATGCGGTTGGTGGTAGCGAGCAGGCGCCCGGCTTCGGTCACCGACATCCCCGGCAGCGCCGCCGGCATGTAGAACAGCGTGCCTTCGTTCAAGGTCGGCATGAACTCCGAGCCGATCTGGCGTGCGGGCACCAGGGTCGCGGCCATCGCCAGCACGGCCAGCACCAGCGTGACGAGCTTGAACCTCAGCACGCCCTGGATGATCGGCCGGTACACCCAGATCAGGAAGCGGTTCACCGGGTTCTTCGCCTCGGGCAGGATCCGCCCGCGCACGAAGAACAGCATCAGCACCGGCACCAGGGTCACCGACAGCAGCGCGGCGCCGGCCATGGCGAAGGTCTTGGTGAAGGCGAGCGGCGAGAACAGCCGCCCCTCCTGGCCTTCGAGCGCGAACACCGGCAGGAAGGAGACGGTAATGATCAGCAGCGAGAAGAACAGCGCCGGCCCGACCTCCTTGCACGCGAGCACGATCGCGGCGCCGCGCTGCTTCTGGGTCGCGCCTGCGGGCAGCCGCTCGATGTGCTTGTGCGCGTTCTCGATCATCACGATCGCCGCATCGACCATCGCCCCGATCGCGATCGCGATGCCGCCCAGACTCATGATGTTCGAGCCCAGGCCGAGCGAACGCATGGCGATGAAGGCGAACAGGATCCCGAGCGGCAGGGTGATGATCGCCACCAGCGCGCTGCGCACATGGAGCAGGAAGATCACGCACACCGCGGCGACGATCAGGCTCTCCTCGAGCAGGGTCCATTTCAGGTTGGCGATTGCACGCTCGATCAGCTCGGAGCGGTCGTACACCGGCACGATCTCGGTGCCCGCGGGCAGGCCGGGAGCGATCTCGGCGATCTTGGCCTTGACGTTGGCGATCACGTCGAGCGCGTTCTGGCCGAAGCGCGCCATGACGATGCCGGAGGCGACCTCGCCTTCGCCGTTGAGCTCGGCGATGCCGCGCCGCTCGGCCGGCACCAGCTCGACGCGGGCGACGTCGCCCACCCGCACCGGGGTGCCGCGCTCGGCCTTCAACACGATGTCGGCGATGTCTTCCACGCTGCGCAGGTAACCGCGCCCGCGCACCATGTATTCCTTTTCGGCGAGTTCGACGACCCGGCCGCCGACGTCGCGGTTGGAGGCGCGGATCGCCTGCGTCACCGCATCGAGGGTGATGCCGTAGCCGGCCAGGCGCAGCGGATCGACGGTGACCTGGTACTCGCGCACGAAGCCGCCCAGGCTCGCCACCTCGGACACGCCTTGCGCCTTGGTGAGCTGGTAGCGCACGTACCAGTCCTGCACGCTGCGGGTGTCGGCCAGGCTCATGTCGCGGCCGAGCACCGCATATTGGTAGACCCAGCCCACGCCGGTGGCGTCCGGCCCGATCTGCGGCGACACCCCCTGCGGCAGGCGGCCGGCGGCCGAGCTCAGGTACTCGAGCACGCGCGAGCGCGCCCAGTAGATGTCGGTGCCGTCCTCGAAGATCACATACACATAGGAGGCACCGAACATCGAGAAGCCGCGCACCACCTTCGCCCGCGGCACCGCCAGCATCGAGGTGGTGAGCGGATAGGTGACCTGGTCCTCGACCACCTGCGGCGCCTGGCCGGGGTAGTCGGTGTAGACGATCACCTGCACGTCGGACAGGTCGGGCAGCGCGTCGAGCGGCGTGTGCTTGACCGCATACACGCCACCCCCGATCAGGAACAGCGTGGCCAGCAGTACCAGGAAGACGTTGCGCGCCGACCAGTCGATGACGCGGTCGAGCAGGCCGGGTGCTGCCGGTCTGGCTGCCGCGTCGGTTGGCACGACGTTCGAAGAGTCTGTCACAGGGGCATGCATCTCAGTGCCCCCCGTGACCGCCGGCGCTCGGTGCAGGCGCAGTGCCTGCAACCGGCTCGATCCCGGTGATGATGTACTCGCCTGGCTCACCCGCCTCGAAGACGAACCGCACCGGCGAGCCTGGGGCGATGCTCTTCACCAGCGCCGGATCGGCAATCATGAAGTCCATGGTCATCGCCGGCCACTGGAGGGCCGGGATCTCGCCATGCGTCATCGTCACGCTGCCGCCTTCGGCGTCGAGTGCATCGAACGTCCCTTGCGCTTCGTAACGGGTCGGGCTCGCTTGGGACTGATCGCCGGCATCGGGCTCGACCAAGTTGGAGAGTGCCGCCTTGAGCTGGCTTTCCGAGTCGATCAGGAAGTTGGCTGACACCACGACGCGATCGCCCGTCGCCACGCCTTCGAGCACCTCGACCACCTCGCGGCCGCGCTCGCCCAGCTTCACCGGCTGCGGCTTGAAGCGCCCTTCGCCGAGCGCAATCAGCACGACCCGCCGTTCGCCATCGTCGATGATCGCCGAGCTCGGCACCACCGTCCTCGGGCTGGCGTCGCCCGCCGCGAGCGAGACCTGAGCAAACATCCCGGGGCGCAGCAGGCCTTGCGCGTTGTCCAGTTCCAGGCGCACCCGGGTGCTGCGCGTGGCCGGGTCGAGCGTGGGATACAGGTAGTCGACGCGCGCCGCGAAGCTGCGCCCGGGCCAGGCGTCGAGCGTGATCTGCGCACCCTGGCCAACCTGCACGCGGGCGAGGTCCTGCTCATAGACGTCGGCGATGATCCACACCCGGGACAGGTCCGCGATGCGGAACAGCGCCTCGCCCGGCATGAAGCGCCCGCCTTCGACCGCCATCTTCTCCAACACGACGCCGCTCGCCGGGGCGTGGAAGACCTGGCGCGCACCGGCCTGGCCGGCGACCTGCAGGTTGCGCAGGCGCGCGCGCGTCGCCTCGGCCAGGCGGCGGGCGGATTCGCTCGCCAGCGCATCATGGGCCGCGCTCTGGCTGGCCAGGCGCTCGGCGATGCGCAGCTCCTCGCCGGTCGATTGCAACTCGGGGCTGTAGGCGGTGAACAGCGGCTGGCCCTTCTTCACCACGTCGCCCACGGCATTCACATGCAGGCGCTCGATCCAGCCCTCGAAGCGCGGTGCCACCACCACCTGCCTGCGCTCGTCGAGCTCAATCCGGCCGCTCGCGCGCACCGCCGAATCCACGGCGCGCACTTCAACCTCGGCAGTCTTCACCCCCAGGGTCTGGATGCGCGCGGGGCTGACCACCACTGCGCCACTGTCGTCCGGCTTGTCGTCGGCATAGACGGGGATGTAGTCCATGCCCATCGAATCCTTCTTCGGCACGGGCGAGGTGTCGGGCAGGCCCATCGGGTTGCGGTAGTAGAGAATCTTGCGTTCGCCGTCGGCCGGGGCTGCGCTATCGCTTTGCGCCTGGCTTTCGGTGATCAGCGGAACTGGATTTCCAGCATTTTGCAGGTGCGCAATCCAGTACCCCGCACCTATGGCAATCGCCACGCCCACAGCGATCGCCGTCATTCGAACGGCTGAGCTCACTTCAGATCCCCTGTCAGTTTCTTGATTTCTGTCAGCGCCAGGCGCGTGTCGAGCTCGGTCTTCAAGCGTTGAGTCCGGATGTCGATGAGCTGGCGCTCGGCTTCGATCACGCTGTCGAAGTCGACCGTGCCGCTGCTGAGCGCGGCCTGACTTGCATCCCGGGTGGCCTGGGCCTGCGGCAGCAACGCATGTTCGAGCAGGCGCAAGGTCTCGCGGCCTTGCGCATACATCGACCAGGCAATACCGAGCTCGCCGGTCGCGCGCGCGCGGGCGTCCTCCCGCCGCGCCTCGGCCGCCATCAGCATGTACTCGGCTTCGCGCTCCCTGGCGCGACGGCTGGACTGCTGCAGCGGGATCATCACCTCGAACATCACGTCCCAGGACGCCTTGCCTTCATCCGGGCGGTTGTTGCGCACGCCAACGGCGAAGTCCGGCAAGCGGTCCTGATACGTTCGTTCGCGCTCGGCACGTGCCACGTCGATGCCGTAGGCGGCGGCATTCACGTCCGGGTTGGCACTGGCCGCCGCCTCAAAAAGGGCGCCCGCCTCCAGCTGCTCGGGCAAGGGGGCTGGATCTGCGGGTGCGGCGAGCGGCGCATCATGCGCCCGGCCGAGCAGGCCGTTGAGCCCCGCTGCCAGGCCCTTGCGCCGCTGTTCGACCTCCACGAGCGCGAGGCGCTGGGCAGTGATTTCGCGCTGCATGCGCAGCACCGCCTGCTGCGGCAGCAGACCCAACTCGTAACGGGCCAGGCTGAGTTCCTCCAGGCTTTTCAGCAAGGTCAAGCCCTCGCGGTTGAGGACGAGTTCGCGGTCGGCGGCGTAGTAGCGCAACCACAGCGTCTCGATCTTTGCCGCGAGCTCAGCCCAGGAGGTATCGCGCATCGCATC
The DNA here is from genome assembly GCF_001922305.1 of Thauera chlorobenzoica. Taxonomy (NCBI): domain Bacteria; kingdom Pseudomonadati; phylum Pseudomonadota; class Betaproteobacteria; order Rhodocyclales; family Zoogloeaceae; genus Thauera; species Thauera chlorobenzoica. The sequence continues at coordinate 183,660 of NZ_CP018839.1, read as the reverse complement.
AGCCTGGGTCGCCTGGGCTTCGGCGGCCTTCACCGCCAGCTCGCGCTTGCCCCACCCGGGTAGCGGCTGGGTGATGCGGTAGCGGGTCTCGCCCACCTGGCCGGGCAGCAACGACGCCGAGCGCCCGCTCATGGTGTTGGTGGCGTCCATCAGCTCGACCTCGAACGTCGGGTCGGGCAGCGCACCGGCGGGCGTCACGCGCTCCTGCGCTGCGGACGCTTCCGCGCGGGCAGCGGCAAAGCCGGGGTTGCTGTGGCGCGCATATTCAATCAGCGCCTGGGGGCTCGAGCCGAGCGTTGGAGTGTCGGGCGAACCCTGTGTCCAGGCGGTGCCACTTCCCAGCGTGAGCGCGACCACCAGTGCAAGCGCTGCAGGACGTAGCAGGTGAGATGAGGGTACTGCGAACGGGGATTTCATCGAGAAACGATTCCGGCAGGCGGTCGAAGTGCATGCGCAGGCCCTTCGCCACCCGCCTCGTCGTTCAGCCACTCAGTGGGGCATCCCCACGGCGGGCTGGTCAGAGTGGAACGCGACGCACCTGCGGGATAGGCGTCACTGGGCGGGCTCGAGAGACGTCACGGTCAGCGCACCGCCGACCTTCTCGACCGCGAACCGGATCTTGTCGCCCGCCTTGACCTGATCAAGCATGCCCGGCTCGGCCGCGCGGAACACCATGGTCATCGCCGGCATGCCGAGCGACTCCAGGGGGCCATGGGCAATGGTCAGCTTGCCAGCCGCTTGTCGAGCTTCTTCACCGTGCCGTCGGCCAGCTTGGCGTCAGCCTCGGCTCGGGGCGCTCGCCCCGCCGTGATGGCGCTGTGATCGGCCTGTGCGCAACGCAATCGGAGCGGCGCCACCGAGCAAGGCCAGGAGCGCGTGGTGATGAGGGTCTTTTTCATGATCGGCTTTCTCCAGGGTTGAAATTCTGGTGGATTCGAACGTCGGCGCATTATGCGAAGCGCTCACCGACGGGACGCTGACGCAGGGATTACATTTCCGTCAGCCACCTTGATCGTGCCGATCATCCCGGCCTGGAAATGGCCGGGAATCAGGCAGGCGAACTGGAACTCCCCCGCACTGTTGAAGTGCCAGATCATTCTCCGCGCCCACCTGGCGCGACATGCGCCATCCACGGCTCGTCATGTTCCATCCCGGGAAGCGCTGCATCAGCTCCGCGTGCTCGGCAAGCGTCGCGGCGTGCCGACCACCATCTCGTGCATCACCGCGCCTCGATTCTCGTGGGTGAAGCGGATCGTCTCGCCCAGCGCACCTCGATGTGGCCGGGTACGAAGCGCATTTCATCGGTCATCACGATGGCGATCGTGCGCGAGACCGATCTCCGTCGCCCGCAATCCCCCAGTCCAGCTGCTCGCTGGGGGCGCGGACGCGGCTTTGGCGGCATGCTCGGCATTGCCATGGGCGAACGCGCTGCGGTGAACGGCAAGCACACCGGCGGCAAGGCTGGTGGCCAGAAATCGGCGACGACTTTTCATGGGAATCTCCTTCTCTGTGGGTTGAATCTTGTTGGTGTTGTCGTGGGGGCTGATTACGAGGCGATCGACTTCAATGCCCCTGATGGCCGGCAGGCTTGCGAACCGTCATCTCGACCGATCGCGCAGGCTCGGTGCGCGGCATGCTCGAGGGTCCGGCTGCAGCACTGCGCGCCGGTTCGGGTAGCGCCGCGCCCGCCCACTCGTAGGCCACCGTCCCCTTCGGGTGCTTGAACCAGCCCGGGTCGCGGTAGTCGCCCCGCTGCTGCTCGCGGCGCACCTTGAGCACGGTGAACATGCCGCCCATCTCGACGGCGCCGAACGGCCCCTGCCCGGTCATCATCGGCAGGGTGTTGTCGGGCAGGGGCATCTCCATCTCGCCCATGTCGGCCATGCCGCGCTCGCCCATCAGCATGTAATCGGGCACCAGCTTCTGGATGCCCTCGACCAGGCCGCGATGGTCGACGCCGATCATGGTCGGCACGTCGTGCCCCATCGCGTTCATGGTGTGGTGCGACTTGTGGCAGTGCATCGCCCAATCGCCCTCCTCGTCGGCGATGAACTCGATCTGGCGCATCTGGCCGACGGCGACGTCGGTGGTGACCTCGGGCCAGCGCGACTCCGGCCGCGTCGGCCCGCCGTCGGTGCCGGTAACCTCGAACTCGTGGCCGTGGATGTGGATCGGGTGGTTGGTCATGGTCAGGTTGCCGATGCGCACCCGCACCCGGTCGCCCTTCCTGACATTGAGCGAGTCGATGCCCGGAAAGGCGCGGCTGTTCCAGGTCCACAGGTTGAAGTCGAGCATCGTGTTGATCTTGGGCACGTAGCTGCCGGGCTCGATGTCGTAGGCGTTGAGCAGGAAGCAGAAGTCGCGGTCCACGCCCGCGATGTGCGGGTGCGGCGCGCGCGGATGCGTGACCCACATGCCCATCATGCCCATCGCCATCTGCACCATCTCGTCGGCGTGCGGGTGGTACATGAAGGTGCCGGGGCGGCGGGCGACGAACTCATAGACGAAGGTCTTGCCCGGCGGGATCTGCGGCTGGTTGAGGCCGCCGACCCCGTCCATGCCGTTGGGCAGGCGCTGGCCGTGCCAGTGGATGGTGGTGTGCTCGGGCAGGCGGTTGGTGACGAAGATGCGCACGCGGTCGCCCTCGACGACCTCGATCGTCGGCCCGGGCGACTGGCCGTTGTAGCCCCACAGCCGCGCCACCATGCCGGGGGCGATCTCGCGCTCGACCGGCTCGGCGACGAGGTGGAACTCCTTCACGCCGTTGCGCATGCGCCAGGGGGCGGTCCAGCCGTTCAAGGTGACGACCGGGTCGTAGGGGCGTCCGTCTGGTGGCGACAGTGGGGCCGCCGTTACGGCGCTGGTCTGGATCACGGGCTCGGGCAGCGCCGCGAGCGCGGCGCGGTTGACGGTTCCGGCAGCGGCCAGCAGGCCTGCCCCGGCGAGAAAGCTGCGTCGGGTGGTCATGATCGTCTCCGGATAGGTCAGTGGCCACCACCGGCTTGCGCCGGTGATGCGCTTGATTGAAGGCTGAGCGGCGCGATCGGCTGGCCGAGCAGGCTGGCCTTGAGCCCAGCCTCGGCGCGCCAGAAGTCGCGTTCGGCCTCGATCGCCTGCACCACGCTCGCCGACTGCGCGCGCGCGGCGGCAAGCAGCTCGAACACGCCGATCAGCATCCCGTTGTACTGGAGCACCGACTCTTCGGTGATGTTCTGACGCAGCGGGACCACCTCGTTGCGGTAGTGGCGCGCGAGATCGTATGCACTGCGATAGCCCTCGTAGGCTACCCGGACCTGGGAGCTGGCGTTACTGGCAAGCTCGAGCGTGCGATTGAAGGCCGCGAGATAGCGGGCCTCGCCGCCGGCGCGCGCCGCGTCGCCGAGGTCGAACAGCGGCAAGGGCAGCTCGAGCTCGAAGCCGCGCTGGGTCGATTCGCCGGTCTCGCTGTTGCGCACGCCGGCCACATGCAGGCCATTGACGACGCTGGTGACCCGCGTGAGGCCCAGGCTCTTCGCCGTCCGGTCGAGATCGGTGCGGGCGATGCGCACGTCGAGCCGGTTCTCCAGCAACGCCGCACCGGCGGTGGCTTCGTCCATCGGCGCCTCGGGCAAGGCCGGCAACTGATCGGGCAGACGCAGCGCCTGCGCCTGGCTCGGAGTGAGGCCCAGACGCTGGATCAGGGTTTCGCGTGCGGCGGTGGCGTTCTGGCGGGCGCGGATCAGGTTGGCCGTTTCCTCGGCGGCGAGCGCCTGTTCGCGCGCGCGCTGCAGGCGGCTGAAGTTGCCGGTGGCCTGCATCCGACGGGCGAGCTCGGCAGCGGTCCCGGCGGCCGTGGCCACCTCCTCGCGGTAGCGCGCGACCTGTCGCGCCGCGACCGCATCGACCCAGGCCTGGCGCACTTCAGTGACGGTGCTCAACAGCGCAATCGAGGACTGCAGCCGGGTCTGCTGCTGGCGGAACTCGGCCTGCTCCAGCCGCGCGGGCAGAAACAGCAGGTCGAACAGCGAGATGCCGAGCGAACGGCCGATGTCGAGTTCGCGCCCCTCGGCGCCCGAGCGAAACAACCGCTCGAAGGTGAACACCGGATTGCCGATGCGGGCCGAACCGGTCGCATCCGCCGAGGCCACGGCGGCTTCCGCCAGCAGGGACTGGAACGCCGGGCTGTAGCCCAGCGCGATGCGCACCGCGTCGTCGATCGCCAGCGGCTGTGCGAGCAGGCGATCGACCTCGGCGCGCATCGCCTCGCGCTCAGGGTCCGAGCGCAGCCAGCGCACCTCGCTACCCGTCTGCTCGCGCGCAAAGCGCTCGACCTCAGCGAAGTTCTCATCGATCGCAACGCTGGCGCACCCGGTCAGCACGGTGGCGGCCAGCAAGGATATGGGGAGACTGGCTCTCATCGCTCGCCCCCTTTCGAAGTCGGCGTGAGGTGGCCCATGTGCCCGCCGAGACGTCCAGCCTCGTCGTTGGCATCCTTCCACGACCGCAAGGGCTCATCGACACGGTAGGGCCGATATTCGTTCAGGGGCGAGCGATACGCCGGCACGCGCTGTGGCTTGGGTGACCCAGACTGGGTCGCGGCAGGCGCGTGGTCAGCGGGATTAGACGGAGAGGAGGGCTCGGCCTGCGCGCCCGACACGAGCGCCACGGCGACGGCCAATCCTCCACCGAGGTGGATGAGTCGTCTCTGCATGGGGAATGTCTCTTTGTTGGTCTTGTGATGAATCGGACGCGGGGCGATCGACGAGGTCGCCGCTCCGCGTCCCGATGCTCAGTTGGGCATCGCCGGCTTGGCGGCCGGATGCATCTTCATCATGTTCTGCATCATGCCCATGTGCTCTTGCATCATCTTCATGTGCTCCTGCATGAGCTTGGGATCCATCATCATGCCGCCCATGGGTCCAGCCCCGGGTCCAGGACCACCACCCTTCATCATCGGACCAGCCCCCATCTGCCCCCCCATCATCGGGCAACCAGTGGGCGTGCCCTGCGATGCAGCCTCCAGGGCCTTGACCTGCTCTTCCATCAGGGCCATGCGACGTTCCGGGTTGGTCTCGGCACGGATCGACTTCATACGTTCCTGAAGCGCGGGGACACTCGCTGCGGGCGGCCAGGCCTGCACCGGATCGGTCGTCTGCGCGACGACCGGACTGCCATGCAAGGCTGCAGCCAGAGCGACGACGGGCATGAGCCCGGCGAGACGGTACAAACGCAGTTTCATGATCGATCTCCCATTGGTCGCGGGGTTCCGTCGCGGTACGGAACGCTGTGCCACGCAGAGCATCTTGCGCCCGCCTGCCTGTCGTTGGCCTGACCTGGAAATTACATTTCTGTAAGCCCGGGGGTTATCCAGCACCCCGGGCGCAAAATCGGGCACAGGCAGCACGAAGCGCGTAGGAGCGAAACAATGAAAATTCTGATCGTCGAAGACGAAGTGAAGACCGGCGACTACCTCCGCCAGGGGCTCACCGAAGCCGGGTTCGTCGTCGACCTTGCAAGAGATGGCCTCGATGGGCTCCACCTCGCCCTTAACGGTGACTACGACCTGGTCGTGCTCGACGTGATGCTGCCAAGGCTGGACGGCTGGGGCATCCTGCAAACACTGCGTCGCAGCAGTCGTGAGACCCCCGTGTTGTTCCTGACTGCCCGTGACCAAGTTGAGGATCGGGTCCGTGGTCTTGAGCTCGGCGCCGACGATTACCTGGTCAAGCCCTTCGCGTTTTCCGAGTTTCTCGCGCGCGTTCGCACGCTGCTGCGCAGGGGAAGAAACCACGAACCGGAGACCCTGCGCTCAGCGAACCTGGAGCTCGATTTGCTTCGCCGCCGGGTGAACCGATGCGGGCAGCGCATCGATCTGACCGCCAAGGAGTTTGCCTTGCTTGAACTGCTCCTGCGACGCAAGGGTGAAGTATTGCCCCGCTCACTCATCGCTTCGCAGGTGTGGGATATGAACTTCGACAGCGACACGAACGTGATCGAAGTTGCCGTGCGCAGGTTGCGCGTAAAGGTCGACGACCCCTTTGAGCCGAAGCTGATCCACACCGTGCGGGGTATGGGCTACGTGCTTGAGGCGATGGAGCCGATCTGACGATGATCCGCATTCACTCGCTGACGGCGAGACTGGCAACACTATTTGCCGTCCTCGCTGCGAGCCTGCTTGTGCTGGCAGCGATGCTCTTTGGGCGCATGTTGGACATGCATTTCCAGGAGCTGGACATGCACGAGTTGCAGGGCAAGGTCACGCTCATCCGCAACGCGCTGCAAAGTGTTGATGCGACTGGGGGGCGATCGGAACGCATTGAGGCGCTCGAACGCTCCTTCGTTGGACATGAAAGTGTCGGTGTCCTGGTTCGCGACGTCGAGGGACGCGTCCTGTACATCATCCATCCCGAGCATTTCACCGCCTCCCAGCGGGCAGGCGAACGCCTCTCTGGCGCGTTGGCCGACTGGACAGTGGATGAGCGCCCCCATCGAGGGATTGAGGTCAGCATCGCGCTACCGACCCTCGGGTCGAGGGACCAATCGATCGAGGCGCTGGTCGCACTCGATCTATCGCATCACGTCCACTTCCTCGCGTCGGTGCGAAATGCGACGTGGGCGGGCGTCGTCGTGGCGGCCTTGGCGGCGGCGCTATTGGGCTGGTTTGCCGCGCACCGAGGCCTCGCCCCCCTGCGCCAGGTCACCGAGACCGCCCGTAAGCTGTCTGCACGGCAACTCGCCGAGCGTCTCACCATCGATGATGCCCCGCTGGAGGTGCGCGAGCACGTCGACGCCTTCAATGGCATGCTCGCTCGGCTCGAAGCCGCTTTCCAGCGCCTCGGCGACTATTCGGCGGACATCGCCCACGAACTGCGTACGCCGATCTCGAACCTGATGACCCAGACCCAGGTCGCGCTGTCGCGACCACGCACGAACGACGAATATCAGGACATCCTGGCCTCGAACCTCGAGGAATATGAGCGCATCGCGCGCATGGTCAGCGACATGCTGTTCCTCGCCAAGGCTGAGGAGAACACCCTCGCGCACGCGGGCGAGGCGATCGACCTGGCCCGCGAGGCAGACGCACTGATCGACTTCTACGAGGCGCTGGCCGACGAGCGCCAGGTCCGCATCGTGCGCCAGGGCCAAGCGAGCGTTCAGGGTGATCGCCTGATGCTGCGGCGCGCGCTGTCGAACCTGATCTCGAATGCGCTTCGTCACACACCGAAAGAGGGGCAGATCACGATCAGGATTGACGCGGACGCAGCCGGCGTCCGTCTCGCCGTCTCTAATGTCGGCGACCCGATACCCGCCGATCAGATCGAACGGATCTTCGAACGCTTCCATCGCGGTAGCGCCCAGCGCGAATCTCGCGGTGAAGGCGCAGGGCTCGGACTTGCGATCACGCGTTCCATCGTGCAGGCCCACGGGGGTCACATCACTGCGCGCTCCGCTGAAGGTGTCACCTGCTTCACGATCACCTTGCCTCGCAATGAAGCCTCATTGCCTTCCTGATCCTGCAAAGTCGACCGGGGTCCCGGCTGTCTGACGGAAATGTAATTTTGAGGTCAGCTTACCGTTGGGCTCAAAGTGCCAAACTTTGCCTCGACGCCATCAACCGGAAGACGAACATGAAGACGAAAACTGTGCTCGGCGGGCTCCTGGCAAGCCTGATGATCGTGAGCGGCGCAGCGTTTGCGCAGGGGCCCGTACGCGTAGAGGTCTACAAGAGCGCTTACTGCGGGTGCTGCGGGAAATGGGTCGAGCACCTGAGAAAGAACGGCTTCGATGTCGTGACGAAAGACGTCGATGACGTCCCCGCAGCCCGCAAGGCACTGGGCATGCCGGACAAATACGGCTCATGTCACACGGCCAAGGTAGGTTCCTACTCCGTCGAGGGGCACGTCCCTGCGGACGACATCCGACGGCTTCTCTCCGAGTCCCCAAAGGCCATCGGACTGGCTACGCCGGGCATGCCGCAGGGGTCGCCGGGGATGGAGACGTCGACCCCGCAACCCTATGAGACACTCCTGGTCGGGCTTGACGGAAGCGCGGCGGTTTTTGCCCGACACTGACGGCAGAGCTGGTGAGCATCGGCTTCAAGAGCGCAGTGCCGGCCAACTTACGAGCCACGTTGGCCTCAGCTCGCTCTATGGCTGGTTCCGGAGCTCACCGGTCGCTGGAATGACGATTCTGCTACTACCATGTGTGGCAGCAAATGGCCGTTATGGATAGCTGATCATAACGGCCAGAACGAGCAGGTCGCGCGCGCGCGTCATGCTGACGTAGAGCAGCCGCTTCTCCTCCTCGATCGCTGCTGCGCGAAACGCCGCCGCCGCGTCGGTCAGCGCGATCTCGTCGGCAACCGCCACCTTCTGCTGCTGCCCGAAGGGCCAGGGCCAGTAGCGGATGAAGCGCGCGGCCAGGGGCTGGTGCGCATCGAACGGCGCGCTCGTGTGTGCGGAGATCGACCACAGCCGGTCCTTGATGTCCTTGGCCAGGTCGGTGAGCACGACGACGGGCCACTCCAGCCCCTTGGCGGCGTGGTGCGTCATCAGCTTGACGGCGTCGATGGCGGGCTCAGCCAGCAGGTCCTGGCCTTGCCCGGCGACTTCGCCCAGCCACAGGATGAGGCCCGACACCGAGGCGGCGTGCTGCCCGCTGCGGCACAGCGCTTCGTACTGCTCGGCGAGCGCGAGCAAGGCCTCGAGGTTGGCCAGGCGCATGCGGGCACCATCGGCACCTGCACCGTGCGCGCTGCGCCAGCGCAGCACCTTCTCGGGCAGCGCACACGCTGCCATCACCGTGGCCAGCGCTTCGCGGGGCGCGAGCACCGGCAGCGCCGCGCGCAGCTTGCGCAAGGTCTCCAGCACCGGGTGCGCGGGGTGGCCGTCGATGGCGACCTCCCGCCACGAATCTTGTGCTGCACCCGTGGCGAGATAACGCAAGCGGTCGGCCACCCACTGCTCAGGGTCCGCGCTGTCGGTGAGTGACACGATCTCGGCGCTGGCGAGGGTGTCGCCCGGGTCGTTGAGTCGGCGCAGGCAGGCCAGCGCCAGGGTGACTTCGGGGGTGGCGAGCAGTCCGGGCCGCGCAGTCGCTACCGGGACGCCCTGCGTCGACAGCGCCGCGCCCCAGGTCTTCACGCGCTCGTGCGAGGCGGCGAGGAGGGCGATGTCGCCATAGCGCATCGGGCGCATCGTCTTATGCACCTTGTCGTGGATGAGATAGCCCGAGTCGACAAGCCTGCGCACCCCCGCAGCCAGCGCGCTGCCTTCCTCGCCGATGTTCTTGCCACCGAGCAACCAGTTGGCCAGGACCGCACCGGGGAGATCATCGTCACGGGTGGGCTTCAGGGCCACCTCCTCGGGCGGGAGGGTACCGGCAAAGGCATGCGAGAAGACGGCGTTGACGAGCTTCACCAGCTCGGGGCGGGAACGCCAGGACGCTGGCAGCACTTCCTTGCGCCCGCCGAGCGCAGGGAGCGCCGCGAGGATGGACTGCATCAGCGCGGTATCGCTGCCGCGAAAGCCGTAGATCGCCTGCTTGATGTCACCGACCCAATACACCCGCTTCGCAAAGCGGGCGAGCTTGAGGAAGAGCGCGAGCTGGATCGGGCTCGTATCCTGGAATTCGTCGACCATCAGCAGGTCGAGCTCGTCCTCAAGCACGGCCACCACTTCGGGGTGGTCAAGAATGCCCAGCAGCTGATGCTCCTGGTCGGCGAAATCAAGCATGCCCATCTCCTGCTTCACCGCCTGGTAGTACACCAGCGCACGGCCAGCCAGCGCGAACATCAGGTCCAGATAGCCCCGCAGGTCGGCGTGTAGCCCGGGATGCTCGGCGACGCGGCTGGCAAGCGCGGAGATGGGTTCGATGGTGACGCGCAGGCTGGCTTCGGGGGCCGATTTCGAGAGCTTGATCCAGGTACCCCAGGGCGCAGCCTTGCGCTCGAGCTCGCGCTTGAAATCCTTCACGAGCGCGAGATAGGCGGTGGTGTTCTTTTTGTCGCCCGCCGCGGCGAGCGCTTCGATCTCGGGCATGGCGACACGGATCGCCTGCAGCAAGGCCGCATCCAGATCCTCGTCCGCGGGGCTCGGAAAGTGGGCCAGGAGTGCGCCTGCGTTCGCCTTGGCAAAATCGTCGAGCTGCTCGAGCGGGATGTCGTTGCTGCGGATCTGATTGACCAGGGTTTGCAGCGCCGCCTTCCATTCTTCCTGCTCGCCGTTCCAGCTGTTCTTCAGGCCCAGACGCTCGACCAGCGCAAGCAGCGCGTCCAGCTGTGCTTCATCGAGCACCGCGTCGATCGCCTTGTCGAGCAGGAGCGCGGCCCGCGCCTCTTCGAGCACCTGCTGCTCGACCGACAGGCCCGCCTCAAAGGCAAAGCGCGCGACGAGCTGGTCGCAGACGCTGTTGACCGTGCCGATGCGCGCCTGCCCCATGGCATTGGCGAGCGCGAAGCGCCCCTGCTGCAGCAGATGGGCACGCACCCGTTCGCGCAATTCGGCGGCGGCCTTGCGGGTGAATGTAGTGGCGATCACACCGGCCGGACGGGCGGCGCGGACGGTGAGCTCTTCTTGCAGCAGCTCGGTGAGGCGATGCGTCTTGCCGCTGCCCGTGCCGGCGCTGATGAAGGTGATGTCGGCGTTAAGGGGCGTGGTCATCCGTTGCTCCAGCCGGCGAGCGCGCGGTAGTCGTTGTAGGCTTCGTTGAGGGTCTCGATGGCCATGGCCTCTTCCGGCGGTTCGGAGTCTTCGGTCGCGGCCGCGCTCGTCGCCTCGAGGACGATCTCGAAGCGCCCGTCACCGATCTGCGCCGCGCGCCAGCGCCAGGTCGCCAGGAAGCGCTGCCAGAGCTGGGCGGTGTTCTCGCCGTCGTCTGCCGCGACGGTCTCGGCCTCGGGGAAGCCGCGATCGTCGGGAGCCAGCAGGCGCGCCCGGTCGAGCAGGTAATAGGCCACCGCAGGCTGCTGCCCGGTCTGCTGGCGGAAGAGCTCGGCGTAGATGGCGAGCTGGAGATGGCGGTTGAGCCTGAGCTTCTCCGGGTACTTCCTGCCGCCCGACCATTTCATATCGACGATGGCCGGCGGGCCCGCGGTCTTGTGCATGACGAGATCGGCAAAGCCGGCCAGCTCTCCCCCTTCGAAACGGCCCTCAAGCGCCTGCTCGGGCACCACGGTCACCACCCCCGCCTGGCGGACATGGCTGCGCAGCGTGTGGAGGGCGCGCAGCAGACGGGAGCGGAGATGCGCCAGGTCGGCGCCCCGCCCCGGCATCCGCAGCAAGGCGCCCTCCTGGTCGATGAGGGTGTCGAAGGCCCGGGCAAACCAGAGCTTAAAGGCATGGTCCGCCATCGTGAGCGCGTCGTCGCGCAGGAAATAGCGCTCGATGAGCCCATGCGCCAGGTTGCCGAACAGCAGGAAGTCACTACCCAGGCTGACGAGCTTCGACCGCCGTAGTGCCGCCGCGTAGCGTAGCAGCCATTGGTAAGGGTTGAAGAGCAGCTGTTCGAGGCTGGAGAAGGACTCCCTGGGCCGCAGCGCCACGCTTACGTCGGCTGGCAGTTGCCACCAGCGTTTGGGCGCTGCGAGCGGCATGGGGGCGACGGCGTGCAGGCCCTCCCCACCGTACGCAAGCAGGTTCTCCAGGGTCGTGATCCTGGGGGCGTCGACGACCGCCGCGATCATCTGCCACAACGGATGCACCTCTTCACCCGCCGGTGGCAGCACCAGAACCAGCTGGTCGCGCGCGGCCATGACCGGGCGCAGCCAGGTGTGGGCGATCTGTTCGAGTTGCTGCGCAGGCGCCGGCACGCACACTCCCGCTTGCTCCAGGGCGCGCACCTCAGCGGCGGACCAGGGCAAGGGCCCGGGCAGCTCGGGCAGGGTCAGCTGCCACCAGATCACGCGGACCGCCGGGTGGGTCGCTGCACCGGGCTGGCTCACCACCTGGCCCGCACCGACTTCAGCCGGCCACAGGGGGTTCGGCACCCCCGCGCCTGTGGCCTGGGCTACGAGCTTCTGGAGTTGGTGCGGACGAATCACGGTATGACCTTGGGCGACGAGAGCGTTCAGCGCGTTCAGGCAGTCTTGGCATTGCGCGTAGCCCGCGACGGTGCCCAGACGCTGGGCCTCGCCGGTGTCGCCGAGGCTGCGCCGGAAGAACTCGACCAGCCGCCCCAACCGCTCGGTGACCGCGGCCAGCGGCGCCCCGGTCTCGGGGTCGAAGCGCGGATGTTCGACCCAGAAAGCGATCTGCTGCGAGACATCCGGGGCGCGCTCCGGCCCCGCGTTCGCGGCGATCTCTTCGAGCGCCTGTTCCCATTTGGCACCGCCGATTCCGGGCGCATCGGCGATCTTCTCGGCCAGGCGACGACGCGCGAAACCAGAAAGGGGACACACCGGATGGGTGAGGAACTGGACCAGCGCATAGTAGTTCAGCGGCGTCCAAAGCAACTGGGTGACCAGGGACAGCATCTGCATCGAGGGCCGGAACGCGCTGATCTCCTTCAGGCCCTGGCGCGCCTGCCCCTGTGCGGCAAGATGGGCATCGAGCAGCGCCCCATCCGGCCCGGCAACCAGCAAGGTTCCCGGCGTAGCGATGCACGAGGCCACCCAGTGTGCCGCCAGGGCACGGGTTTCCGCCTGCACGACGACGACCGTGCCGTCACCCTGCCAGGCGAGCGGATCCGACTGCGTACCGGCCGCAGCGCGTTCGAGGCGCTGCTGCAGCGCCCCCAGAAAGCCCGTCCCCGCTCTAGTTGCCGGCGGTGGGAGAACGATAGGCAAGGCATTCAGCACGGTCTGCCAGCGTGCGGGCAGCACATCGATGGGATCGATCACCCGGACCGACTCGATGTCCGGCGTCCGGACCTTCAGCCGAGCTTCGATCATCTCGAGGCGCTGGGCGATATTGGGCGCAACCGCAACACGGGCATGCTGCTCGACGGCGGCAAGATCATGCAGGCGCGAGGGCGCATCCGGCGGCAGCGCATCTTCCCAGTGCGGGCCCGCGTGCCTGTGCAGCGCCCACTCGTCGCGCCAGCTCAACAGGCAGGCGGCCGTGCCGAGCGGATCGAGCACGAAGCTGCGATGGTAAAACCGCGACGGCGCATCGAGCCCCTTGAGGCAGTCCCGATACTGGATGGTCCGCTCGACTGCCGAAGGATGCACCGCCACCAGACCGAGCTGCGTCTCCAGGATGCCGAGCAGGCCCAAGGGGCCCACCACCGCCTCGCCAAGGCGGTCGGCTGGTGGCACCCCGCGCTGTCCATCCAGGTACAGGCCAAAGGTGATGCGCTGTACGGTCGTGGTAGCGGTGATCTTCATCTTTCATGCATGCCCGTCTGACGATGAAGGCATTGTGCATGAAGACCGCCACTGGCATGTCTCACTGCAAGCTTGCAGGGCTTTGAGCTCCCGGAAGGATGTGCACTCCCTCTTTCTTCGCAGCCCCTGCCGTTTTTAGCTTGACGCCCCCAATACCCATCCGTTCTGGTTTGTTCATAACGCAGATTTGATTTCAGTCCTTCGCGCCGACTACGTAGGGCCGTCCGCGCAGGTGTGTGTGAAAGCGCCCGAAGCCTGCCTCGACCGGCGAGCGCCGTGCCATGAGCTCGATCTGCCCCGAGAGCCGGAGCTCGGGCCATTTGGAGCCCGGGTGATCACAGACGAGGTGTATGTGGAAATCGAACTGTTGAGGCGTCACGGGCTGAGCCTTCGGCGGATCGCCGCCGAGGCGGGGCGGGCTGCAATCATCTGATGGCGAGACTCACGATTTGCGGTGCCGCCAGTTCGACCTTGTATGCACCACTGTCGGTTTCAATCGTCACCTGAGCCATCCTGCCGTGCTCAGGCGCGCGAAACCTGGTACGCATGACGCAGAACGTCGCCCCCTCGATGCGCTCGACCTTCCCTCCGTGGTACTCGATCACCCTACAGGCCGTTTCGGCCAGGATCAGCTGACCATCGACAGGCTGCATGTCATACCAGGCGGCCAGCACGGCGACGGCTAACGCCCCCACGAATGCAAGAGGGAAGACCCGATCGGCCCAAGGCCGGTGTGATGCGTTGTTCGACTGCTGTTCGGTCATGATCTGCTCCATTCCAATGACTCGCTGGCCTCGTTCTTTGCCAGCGGGAGGCGCTCATTCAGACGCTTGTCCCAACCACGTAGGGTTGTCCGCGCAAGTGGGGATGAAAGCGCCCGAACCCTGCCTGGGCCGGCGAGTGCCGCGCCATCAGCTCGATCTGCCCCGAGAGCCGATCCGCGGCTGAGAGCAGGATCGCGTCGAGCGTGCAGGGCTCGCGCAGCCCGAGCCACTCCGGTGCGCCGCGTGCGCTCGTGAGCGCGTGGATCAGGCCGACGTAGTGGGGCTCGGGGATGCAGATACGCGCGCTGGCGACGGCCGCCGCGATCCACTCGATGATGGTGTGGCGGTGGCCGATGAGCTTGCCGCGTGTCGTCATCTTGAGGCCGCTACCTCGGAGGCAGTACTCGTCGGCTTTACCCGCGTCATGCAGCAAGGCCGCCATCAGGAGCACGTCCGGGCAGGCGAGCGCCTGGTTTTCGGCCATCTTGAGCGCCTGCTCCGCCACTTCCAGCGTGTGGCGGAGGTTGCCGTGCGCGCCGCTGTGGTGCCCTCTCAGCGAACTCGCGCCGAGCAGGTAGCGGTGCAGTCGCGACGCGTCCCAGAAGATGGCGTTAAACAAGTGCTGGAAGTGTGGCGGCAAGCGATGCCACAACGCACTGGCACGACTGACCAGCGCGCGCTCCTGCACCCAGGCTGTCGGAATCGTCTGGAACAGATCGACACTCGCCTCTGGGCGCTCGAGCACCGCGAGGCGGCTGATGCGTACCGCACCCCCCAGACTCTCGGGCCTGCCAAGCCAGCGGATCGACACTAGGCTGCCGACGCCGAGCCGGGCGTCGACCTTGCGCGAAGGCCACTCGACCATCAGGCTGGCGCGCTCGTGAAACAGCACCGCGCGGTTCAGGGCATAGTGATTATCGAGCGGCAAACGGCTGATCGATTCCACACGAAAGATCGGTGGCAGCTTCGCCACCACGTTGTCCGGAGCAGCGGAAGGGATGGGCAGGTGCTGTTCAGTCATGATGCTCTCCTTCATCGGCCTGTTCGGCGACCGACTCGGTTTCCGGCACGGTGTTTTCGTCCTGCCCGGTTTTCACCGGCAAGGTCGTGCCCAAGGTCTGCGTGATGAGTCGCTCGAAGGCCGAGCCGTCACGCCGCGTCAAGTTGGGCACGTAACGCGAATACACGCGAAAGAGCATCTCGGTGGTGGTGTGCCCGAGCTGGCGGGCGATCCACTCCGGCGCCTCGCCGCTGGCGAGCCACAACGTCGCCGCGGTGTGGCGACACTGATACGGGCGGCGCTTCTTGAGGTTGAGGTGTCGCAACAGCGGATACCACACCCGGTTCGTGACGTTCTTGTGGTCGAGCGGAGTCCCCAGCCGGTTGCAGAACACGAACTTGCTGAGCTTGCCTGTGGCTTCGAACTGCGCCTTGAGTGCATCAAAGACCAATTGGCTCATCTGGATGTCGCGCTGGCTGCCGTCGGTCTTGGTGTATTCCTCCTCGCCACCCACCACGGTCTCGCGAACCAAGATCAGGCGGTTCTCGAAGTCGACGTACTTCCACTGCAAACCATCGATCTCGCCCGTGCGCATGCCGGTGAAAAAGCGCACGGTGAAGTAGTGCTTGAAATCGGGCCGCACGGTGTCGAGGACCTGCTTCACCTCGGCGAGCGTGAAGGGGTCGACATCGGTCCGCTTCGTCTTGAGCTGTTTCACGCTGTCGAACGGCGTGCGAAAATCAAAGCGGTCGGCCGCTTCATTGAGGATTTGCCTGAGCGGGTTCAACATCTTGTTGATCCTTGCCGCAGACAGTTTGCTTTGCTTGCCTTTCGCGGTCGCTTTGCCGAGCTCGGCGCGATAGGCAAGAACGTCCGCCTTGGAGATCTGGCCGACCTCCTTCTCCCCAAACTTAGGGATCAGCGCGCGGTCCAGCTCCCGGCGGATCGTCGTACGGTACGAGCGACGCCACTCCACCTCTTTCTCGGCGTACCAGGTCTCGGCGAAGTCCTTGAAGAGCGGCGTGCTCGGGACGCTGGCTGCCGCCGACGGCAACGCAACCACAGCAGCGGTTGCCGACCCGACCATCCCTCCAGGGGCTGGATCGAACTTCGCGGCGTTCTTGCTGCCGGGGAAGAAGCGGCGGTAGTCGAAGGTGCCGGCGGCGATGTCGGCCTCGATGCGGTCAAGCACCTTCTGCAAGCGCTTGCGGTTGGCAGCGGTGTCGGTCAAGGTGGTCTGCTCGCGGCAGCGCACGTCCTGGTAACGAAAATCCAGGAACAGCATCCCGTTGTCCTTTCTGGCGCGAATGCTAGCCATGGCAGACACCTCCATTTGCCATCGGAATCGCGAAGGCGCTTTCGGAGGTGGAGCCCATATCACGCTCGATGTGCTCCCAGATGTAGAGGATCTTGCGTCCTCCAAACGGGCGGATGTAGTGCGTCCCCTCAAGGAGCACGCTGTCTTTCAGGCGCTCACGAATCGTTCGCGGGTCATACTTGATCTTGCCGGACAACTCGTCGGTGGTCAGATAAGTCAGTGACATGACATTCTCCAGTAGTTAAAATCTCACAGAACGACAGAAAGCCTTCTAAAAGATCTTTTTGTCACTCTGAATGACATTCTAGGGCGTAAAACACCCTTGTCAAGGGCTTTTTGTCATTCTGAATGATATTTAACTCTGCGAGACGACAATGGTTCGCTGCCACCTCTCACGCCTGATGGGCGAGCACAAGATGAAGATCGCTGATGTCGCTCGTGAAACGGGTCTGCACCGCAACACGATCACGTTGCTCTACAACGAAACCGCAAATCGGGTTGACCTTGAAACCATCGATCGCTTGTGCGCTCTGTTTAGATGCACCGTTGCTGAGTTGTTCGAGTACATACCCGACTCAACGAGCGCCGTATAAGGCGCGGCAGGCAAGGGTCTAAAAGGCAGCACCCTACGCCGGGTACCTGAAGGAGTGGGCACGGCATAGGCGCGAAATGGGCACAGGATGGGCACAAAAGAAAATGGGCTAGGCCCGTAAAGACCTAACCCATTGAATTTTATGGCGCGCCCGAGACGATTCGAACGTCCGACCCCTGCCTTCGGAGGGCAGTACTCTATCCAGCTGAGCTACGGGCGCGCGGGTCGCGCGGCTTGCTGCGCGCGAGGCCGGCAAGCATATAACGCTTCGCCGGCAAAGTCCATGGCGCGCTGCCACAACGGGGTAGCGCCCGTTATAATCCCGGCTTTCGCCTTGCGCCGTACAACAAATCAAAGGAACCGAGCATGCCCAAGCCCCACGCTCCGCGCCCCAACCGGCGGCCCGCCCGCCTTGCCCTGCCCCTTGCCGCGGTGGCCGCTGCCGCAGTGCTGACCGCGTGCGGCAAGCCGGACGCGATCGACCCCGAACTCAGCGCCTCGCTGATCCAGCCCGTCGCCCGCCTCGAAGTCCAGGCGGTCACCGTCGCCCCCGGCAACCGGACCGGCGAGCAGATCTACACCTCGCTGTGCACCGCCTGTCACGACACCGGTGCGGCGGCCGCACCGAGGGCCGGCAATGCCGACGAGTGGAAGCCGCGCCTGGCGCTCGGCCTGGACGGCCTGACCGCCTCGGCGATCGCCGGCAAGGGGGCGATGCCCCCGCGCGGTGGCGGCAGCGACCTGACCGACACCGAAGTCAAGCGCGCGGTGGCCTACCTCGCCAACACCGCCGGCGCCGGCTACACCGAGCCGCCGGTCGAACAGTAAGGCAGGGCGGCGCCGGCCGCCTCCGCAGCAAAAAGGGCAGCCATGCGCTGCCCTTTTTGCTGCCCGCCTTCCTCGGCTCCTGCCCACGTCACCCTCACCCCACGGCGGCACTGCAATCGTCCGAAGGCGGCCCGAAGGACGCGGCTCAGCCGCCCTGAGTACCGCGTCCCTCGAGCATCGCCATCAGGTTGGCCAGCCGCGCCTTGCCCTCTTCCTTCGACACCGGCGCGGCGGTCTTGCGGTCGTTGAGCTTGATGTCGCCGCCCATCTCGGCGATGAAGCGGCTCGGCTCGCAGGGGCGGAACTCCTTGCCCGACTTGCGCCGCTCGCACCAGGTGAGGTTGAGGCTACGCTGGGCGCGGGTAATGCCGACGTACATCAGGCGGCGCTCCTCCTCGACCTTGTCCTCGTCGATGCTGCTCTGGTGCGGCAGCAGGCCTTCCTCGACGCCGACGAGGAACACATGGGGGAATTCCAGCCCCTTCGAGGCGTGCAGGGTGGCGAGCTGGACGCCGTCGAAGTCGGGGTCGTCCTTGTCGAGCATCGACATCAGCGCGATCGTCTGGGTGAGCTCGATCAGGTTCTTGCCGTCCTCCTCGCCCTTCTTGCCCAGCCAGCCGACGAAGTCGCGCACGTTGTTCCACTTCGACTCAGCCTCGCGCGTGTCGCAGTGCTCGAACAGCCAGGCCTCGTAGCCGATCGCGGCGAGCAGGTCCTCGAGCAGCTGCGCCGCCGGCTCGCGCGGCGCGCGGTACTGCAGGCGGTTGATGTAGGCGGCGAATTCGTGCACGCCGGCGAGCTGCTTGGCGTTCAGGTGCTGCGCCGCACCTTCCTCGAACACCGCAGCGAACAGGCTGATGTGGCGGCGCCCGGCGTAGGCGCCGAGCGCTTCCAGCGTGGCCGCGCCGATGCCGCGGCGCGGCGTGGTGATGGCGCGGATGAAGGCGAGGTCGTCGTCCTCGTTGGCGAGCAGGCGCAGCCAAGCGATCAGGTCACGGATCTCGGCCTTGTCGAAGAAGCTCTGCCCGCCCGACAGCACGTAGGGGATGCGCTGGTTGCGCAACTGCTGCTCGATGATGCGCGCCTGGTGGTTGCCGCGGTAGAGCACGGCGTAGTCCTTGAAGCGGGTGCGGTGCTCGAACTTGTGCGCGGCGATCTTGGTCGCCGCCCACTCCGCCTCGTGCTCGGCGTCGCGGCAGTTGGTGACGACGATCTGCTCGCCGGTGCCGTGCTCGGACCACAGGCGCTTGTCGAACAGCTTCTCGTTGTGGGCGATGACGGTGTTCGCGGCTTCCAGGATGCGGCGCGAGGAGCGGTAGTTCTGCTCGAGCTTGATCACCTTCAGCTTCGGGTAATCGGTCTGCAGCAGCTTCAGGTTCTCGACGTCGGCACCGCGCCAGGCGTAGATCGCCTGGTCGTCGTCGCCCACTGCGGTGAACGCGCCGCGCACACCCGACAGCAGGCGCAGCAGCCGGTACTGGGCGCGGTTGGTGTCCTGGTACTCGTCCACCAGCAGGTAGCGCAGCTTGTTCTGCCAGCGCTCGCGCACCTCGGGGTGGGCGTCGAACAGGCGCACCGGGAGCGCGATGAGGTCGTCGAAATCCACCGCCTGGTAGGCGCGCAGGGTGCGCTCGTATTCCTTGTACAACTTGGCAGCGACCGAGGCGATCTCGTTGTCGGCGAGCTGCGCCGCCTCCTCGGGCGTGATCATCGCGTTCTTCCACGACGAGATCTGCCACTGCATCTGCTTGGCGATGCCCTTGTCGTTGTCGCCGGCGACATCGGCGACAATCTGAACGGTGTCGGAGGCATCGAGGATGGAGAACTGCGGCTTCAACCCGCAGTGCGTGGCCTCCTGGCGGATGATGCGCACGCCCAGGGCGTGGAAGGTGCACACGGTGAGCCCCTTCGGCACCCGCCCGCCCATCAGGTGGGCGACGCGCTCCTGCATCTCCTTCGCCGCCTTGTTGGTGAAGGTGATCGCGGCGATGTTGGTCGGGCCGATGCCGCACTCGTTGATCAGGTGCGCGATCTTGTGCGTGATCACCCGCGTCTTGCCGCTGCCGGCGCCGGCGAGCACCAGGCAGGGGCCGTCGAGGTAGCGGATCGCTTCGCGCTGCGGGGCGTTGAGGAGGGCGGACATCGTCGGCGGCACGGAAAAACGAAGCCACCCGGACGGGTGGCGGAGCGTAATTCTAGCCGATCGTCCGCACCGGGTCCGCCGGCGTTACAGATCGGCGCCACCGCTCCGGCGGGGTCGTCGCATCGACCGCGGCAGGCGCCACAGGTGACAAGGCGCGGGGTCTCGCGCACAATCGGCGCGCATCCAGAGGTGGTCGCGCCCGCAGCCTCCCTGCCGTGATCCGCGCTGAAACTGGAGCCTGTCGCCGAACCCGCCCGCTTCCCACCTGTCGGACCATCGACCGAACCCGCACTCCATCGCCCATGCCCAAGACCCGCGCCGCGCTGCTCGCCACCCTGTCCGCCATGGCCCTGCTCACGCTGCCGCTGCCCGCCGCGGCCCAACGCGCGGGCAATGTCGGCGGCTGCGACATCCGTCGCGGCACCTTGTGCACCAACATGAATCTGAACGGAGCCGATCTGGCGGGTGCGAATCTGGCGAATTCGCAATTTTCCCGCTCCGATCTATCGGGTGCCGATCTGCGCCGCGCGACGCTCGACGAGGCCAACTTCTCCCAGGCCGAGATGGCGGGGGCGCTGCTGGATCAAGCTTCGATGCTGCGCACCAACCTGCGCGGCGCCCGCCTCGCCGGCGCCAGCCTGAAGGGCGCCAACCTGCGCAACGCGATTCTGCAGAACGCCGACCTGCACGATGCCGACCTC
Source organism: Thauera chlorobenzoica (assembly GCF_001922305.1). Taxonomy (NCBI): domain Bacteria; kingdom Pseudomonadati; phylum Pseudomonadota; class Betaproteobacteria; order Rhodocyclales; family Zoogloeaceae; genus Thauera; species Thauera chlorobenzoica. Next base: position 163,011 of record NZ_CP018839.1, on the reverse strand, counting down.
GGCGGCGCCCAGCTCGGGGGTGCGGATCTGACCAATGCGCGCGCGCAAGGCGCCCACTTCGACGCCGCCGACCTGCAACGCGCCAACCTGCGCGCCGCCAAGCTGGCGGGGGCGTCCTTCATCGGCGCCAAGCTGCAAGGCGCCAACTTCACCCGCGCCCAGCTCACCAACGCCGACCTCACCGGGGCCGACATCGAGCAGGCGATCTTCCTCAACGCACAGACGGACGGCTGCAAGGGCTGCCCCTGAGCCTCCCTCTGCCGGACGGGCCGACTGGACACGGCCGAGCCTGCGCGGACGCAGCGAGCGCGGGGCTTGTCGTCTTGCTCAGACCACGCCGGCGCCGTGGGCCTGCTGGTCGGCCCAGTAGCTCGAACGCACCATCGGGCCGCAGGCGGCATTCTTGAAGCCCATCTTCAGCGCTTCGGTCTCGAACATCTTGAAGGTGTCCGGATGTACGTAGCGCAGCACCGGCAGATGGCCGGTGGAGGGCTGCAGGTACTGGCCGATGGTGAGCATCTCAACGTCGTGCGCGCGCAGGTCGCGCATCACCTCGAGGATCTCGTCGTCGGTCTCGCCGAGGCCGACCATCAGCCCCGACTTGGTCGGGATTTCGGGGTGGCGCGCCTTGAACGCCTGCAGCAGCTTCAGCGACCAGGCGTAGTCGGCACCGGGACGGGCCTGCTTGTACAGGCGCGGCACGGTCTCGAGGTTGTGGTTCATGACGTCGGGCGGGGCGGCGTCGAAGATTTCCAGGGCGATCTCCATGCGGCCGCGGAAATCGGGCACCAGCACTTCGATGGCCGTCTTCGGCGAGGCGGCGCGGGTCTCGCGGATGCAGTCGACGAAGTGCTGGGCACCACCGTCGCGCAGGTCGTCGCGGTCGACCGAAGTGATCACCACGTAATTGAGCCGCATCGCGGCGATGGTCCGCGCCAGCTCAGCCGGCTCGGCGGCGTCGAGCGGCGCGGGACGGCCGTGGCCGACGTCGCAGAAGGGGCAGCGCCGGGTACAGATGTCGCCCATGATCATGAAGGTCGCGGTGCCCTTGCCGAAGCACTCGTGGATGTTCGGGCAGGAGGCTTCTTCGCACACGGTGTGGAGCTTGTGCTCGCGCAGCGTGGACTTGATCTCGTTGAAACGCTCGGCTTCCGTGCCGGCACCGAGCCGGATGCGGATCCAGTCGGGCTTTTTCAGGCGCTCGGCGGGAACGATCTTGATCGGGATGCGGGCGGTCTTGTCGGCGCCGCGCTGTTTGCGAACGGGGGTTTCCATGGTCGCTGTTCTCTGTGGGTTCCGGTGGGAAAGCGGTGTTGCCGGACGAGGGTGGTCGAACGACAGTGTTCGGTCGGGGGTGGCCCGAGCGCGGATTATGAACCGGGCGGCGCCGCTTCGACAGCCTGGGGCGGCGGCAGCAGCGCCAGTAAATGGCCGAGCAGGCGTTCGCCCACCGCCGCCACATCGTCGGCGACGCCGAAATCGTGCATGCGGACCGTCTTGAGGCCGGGATAGCCGCAGGGGTTGATCCAGCCGAAGGGGGTGAGATCGGCATTCACGTTGAGCGCCAGGCCGTGGTAGCTGCACCCCTTCCGGACCCGCAGGCCGAGCGCGGCGATCTTGTCGCCGGCGACGTACACCCCGGGAGCGCCGTCCTTGCGCGCGGCCGCAATCCCGTAATCGGCCAGCGTGTCGATGATCGCCTGCTCCATCAGCAGCACCAGCTCGCGCACTTTGAGCGCGCGCCGCGGCAGGTCGATCAGCAGGTAGGCGACGAGCTGGCCGGGGCCGTGGTAGGTGATCTGGCCGCCGCGGTCGATGTGCACCAGCGGGATGTCGGCCGGGTTCTGCAGCAGATGCTCGGGCTTGCCCGCCTGACCCAGGGTAAACACCGGTGGATGCTGGAGCAGCCAGACTTCGTCCGCCGTGCCGGCGTCGCGCCCGGCGGTGAACGCGCGCATCGCCTCGAGCGTGGGGGCGTAATCGACCATCCCGAGGCGCTTGATCACGCACGACGCAACGCCCGCGCCGCCTGCGCTCACAGCACCACCTTGACCATCGGGTGCGCGGTCAGCTCGCGGTACATCGAATCGACCTGGAACTGCGACACCGCACGGAACGTGCAGGTCACCGCGAGGTAGTTGCCCTTGCTCGACGGGCGCATCTCGGCGCCGGCAGGGTCGAAGTCGGGAGCGTGGCGCAGCACGACCTCGATCACCGCCTGGGCAAAGCCGTCCACCCGCGCCCCCATCACCTTGATCGGGAAGTCGCAGGGAAATTCGAGCAGGCTCTGGCGCGTCCGCGCGCCTTGTTCATCCGCCATTTCGCATTACCGTCCGTTTGAAGTCCTGGTACCAGCCATGCATCTGCCGTGCCATCGGGCCGGGGCTGCCGCTGCCCACCGGGCGCCCGTCGAGGGTGGTGATCGGCAGCACCTCCTTGGTCGACGAGGCCATCCACAACTCGTCGGCGGCGCGCACTTCGGCTTCGAGCACCTCGCCCACCGCGTGGCGCAGGCCGTGAGCGCGGGCCAGCTCGAGGACCACGTCGTAGGTGATGCCGGGCAGCATCAGGTGACTCTTCGGCGGCACCCGCAGCACGCCGTCCCTGACCACAAAGATGCTCGAAGCCGCGCCTTCGGTCAGGAAGCCGTCGCGGAACAGCACGGTCTCGGCGCAGCCGTGGTCGATCGCGTGCTGGCGCAGCAGGCAGTTGGCGAGCATCGACACCGTCTTCAGGTCGCAGCGCAGCCAGCGGATGTCGGCGGCACTCACCGCGGCCACGCCGCGCGCGAGCTGATCGGCGTCCGGCGCCGGCAGCGGCTCGCTCATCAGGAACACGGTGGGCTTCACCTCCGGCCCGGGGAAGGCGTGGTTGCGCTTCGCGTCGGCGCCGCGCGTCACCTGCAGGTAGACCGACTGGTCTTCCCACGGGTTGCGCGCGACCAGTTCGGCGACGATCGCCTTCCATTCGGCCGCCGGGTGGGGGTTGTCGATCCGCATCGCCGCCAGCGTCGCCGCCAGGCGGGCGATGTGCTCGTCGATGCGGAAGGGCCGCCGCGAATACACCGGAATCACTTCGTAGGCGCCGTCGCCGAACAGGAAGCCGCGGTCCATCGGCGACACCCGCGCCTCGGCCAGCGGCAGGTAGGCGCCATTGACGAAGGCGATGCTGATCGCGCTCACAGCTGCTTGAACAGCATCACGATCGCATCCCACAGGCGGCCGAAGAAGCCCGCCACCGGCACCTCCTGCAGCGCCACCACCGGGTACTGTCCGGCCGGCTTGCCATCCACGGTCAGGGTCAGGGTGCCGACCTCCTGGCCCTTGTCGAGCGGCGCCACCAGTGGCTGACGGCTCTCCAGGGTGACCTGGATCTTGTCCGCCGCCTCCTTCGGCAGCGAGATCACGAAGTCCTGGGCGAAGCCGACCGGCAGCTCGTTGAGCTGGCCTTTCCACACCCGGAACTGCGACAGCGCCTCGTCGGCCTTGTACAGCTTGACCGTTTCGAAGAACTGGAAGCCGTAGTTGAGCAGCTTCAGCGACTCCTGCGCGCGCACGGTGTCGGAGGCCGCGCCCAGCACCACCGAAATCAGCCGGCGCGGGCCGCGCTCGGCGGTGGACACGAGGCAGTAGCCGGCGGTGCTGGTGTGGCCGGTTTTCATGCCATCGACGGTCGGGTCCATGTACAGCAGGCGGTTGCGGTTGGGCTGGCGGATGTCGTTGTAGGTGAACTCCTTCATCGAATACAGGCTGTAGTACTCGGGGAAGTCGCGCACGATCGCACTGGCCAGGCGGGCGAGGTCGCTGGCAGTGGTGTACAGCTGCGGGTCGGGCAGGCCGGTGGAGTTGGTGAAGTGGGTATTGACCATCCCCAGGCGCTGGGCTTCGCGGTTCATCAGCGCGGCAAAGCCCTCTTCGCTGCCGGCGATCAACTCGGCCAGGGCGACGCAGGCGTCGTTGCCCGACTGCACGATCACCCCCTTGATCAGCTCATCGACGGTCACCGGCTTGCGCGGCTCGATGAACATCCGCGAGCCTTCCATACGCCAGGCGCGCTCGGACACCGGCACCACCTGCTCGGGCGTGATCGTGCCCGCCTTCATCGCGGCGAAGGTCAGGTAGGCGGTCATCAGCTTGGTCAGCGAAGCCGGCTCGATGCGCGCATCGGGGTCCTTCGCCGCCAGGGTCTGGCCGGTGGCGTGATCGATCAGGACCCAGGCGTTGGCGGCCAGCGCCGGCGGCGGCACCGACTGCGCGAGCGCGCCCAGGGAAAACAGTGAAACGAAAACCGCGATCAGAAAGCGCATGGCAAAACCCGGGCAAGGTGAAAGAAAAGAGGCGATGGCGGCCGATTATAGGCGCCACCCGGAAGCAGGCCAAAAACCGAAAGTCTTTGTTGCAACCCCATTCGCGATCCCCGCACGCACTCAGCGCACGATCACCAGCGGCTTGAGCTTGAGCAGCGCAGCCATGCGCTCGGCGGCACTGCGCGCCGCGGCGACGCTGTCGTAGGGGCCGGCATGGAGGCGGAAACGCTCGCCGTCGGTGAACACTTCGAAGCGCTCGGCGAGGGAGGCGGCCTGGGTCTGCACCGCATCGCGGAAGCCTTCGGCGTTGGCATAGGAGGCGAAGGCGCCCAGCTGCAGGAAGATGCCGCCGCTGGCCGAAGCGATCGGCGGTGCAAGCCCGACCGAGGTGCCGCCGGGCGCGATTCCGTCCACCGCCGCCGCAGCCTGGGCGACGGCGGGGTCGGGCAGCGCCAGCGGCGCCAGCGCGCGGGGCGCCGCGGCGGGCGCATCCGCCGCCACCACGCCCTCGTTGGCGCGCGCCGGCAGCGGCGGCACCGGCCGGGCGCCGGCCACCAGCGGGGCCTCGTCGGGGAGGATCTGCTCGACTTCGACCTGGGCGCTGCCGGCGTTGACGTAGCCCAGCTTGTAGGCCGCGGTGTAGGACAGGTCGATGACCCGTCCGCGCAGGAAGGGGCCGCGGTCGTTGACCCGCACCACCACCGTGCGGCCGTTGTCCAGGTTGGTGACCCGCGCGTAGCTCGGGATCGGCAGCGTCGGGTGCGCCGCGGTCATCGCGTACATGTCGTAGGGCTCGCCGCTGGAGGTCGGGTTGCCGTGGAAGCGGCGCCCGTACCAGCTCGCATGGCCGCGCTGGCGGAACGGGCGCAGCTCGGTGGCGGGGACGAAGCTCTGCCCCATGACGTGGTAGGGGCGGTTGGCAAAGCGGTGCAGGGGCTCGGCGCGCGGCGCGGCGTCGGGCACCGCGTCGAGGTTGTCGGGCGGCGCCTCGTCCGGGCCGTCGTCCTTGTAGTAGCCGCCACCGCGCCGGGGCGTGGCCGCCGCCGGAGCGTCGGCACGCGGGGCGGGGGCGGCCGCGGCGTCACCGGGAGCGCGCAGCGGCGCGGAGCCGCAGGCCGACAGCAGGGCGGCGGCGGCAGCCACCCCGAGCGCGGGGGCGAGCCGGGTCCAGGCAAAAGACCGGAATGGCCCGCGAGGCAGCTGCGGTCCATGGGCGGCGGGCGGCGGCAGGGCGGCAGGTTCGCAACTCATCGTTATTCTCTCTCGGTTCGGCACTCAGCCCTTGTCGGCAAAGCGGCTGCGCTGGATGCTCATCAGGATACCGATCCCCAGACACAAGGTGACGAGCGCAGTTCCACCGTAGCTGATGAAAGGCAGCGGCACCCCCACCACCGGCAGGATGCCGCTGACCATGCCCATGTTCACGAAAGCATAGGTGAAGAAGATCAGCGTGATCGCGCCGGCGAGCAGGCGCGAGGCGTGAGTGGGGGCCGCCGCCGCGATCGCGAAGCCGCGCAGCAGCAGCACGGCATAGGTGGCGAGCAGCACGAGCGTGCCGAGCAGGCCGAACTCCTCGGCCAGCACCGCAAAGATGAAGTCGGTGTGGCGCTCGGGAAGGAAGGCGAGGTGGGTCTGGGTGCCGTCCATCCAGCCCTTGCCGGTGATCCCGCCCGAACCGATCGCGATCGTCGACTGGATGATGTGGAAACCCTTGCCGAGCGGATCGCGGGTGGGGTCGAGCAGGGTGCACACGCGCTGCTTCTGGTATTCGTGCAGCACCTGCCAGTCGACTTCGGGCTGGCACAAGGTGTCGCCGAAAGCGACGATCGAGCCCAGCCCGATCACCCCCGCCACGAGCAGCGGAATGATCAGCTTCCACGACAGGCCGGCGAAGAAGATCACGTACAGCCCGGAGGCGGCCACCAGCAGGCTGGTGCCGAGGTCGGGCTGGACCACGATCAGGCCGACCGGCAGCGCCAGCAGCACGCCGGCGAGGACGAAGTCGATCGCACGGGTCTCACCTTCGCGCTGCTGGAAGAACCAGGCCAGCACCAGCGGCATCGCGATCTTCATCAGCTCGGAAGGCTGGATCCGCGTCACCCCCAGGTCGAGCCAGCGCTGCGCGCCTTTCGACACTTCGCCGAACAGCTCCACCGCGACCAGCAGGATCACGCCGAGGGCATAGAGCGGGACGGCGAGCGCGAGCAGGCGCTTCGGCCGCAGCCAGGCGAGCAGCCACATCCCGGCCAGCGCCACGGCAAAATGGACGAGCTGGGTGTCGACGCGCTCGGGCGAGGCGCTGCGCATCAGCAGGTGGGCGTAGCCGAGCAGGGTCGCCAGCACCAGCACCAGCACCGGGTCGAGCGGGCGCACCAGGGCGCGGACCAGGGCGAAGGGGTTGAAGCGGGGTTCGTTCACGGCACGCTCCGGGAAACGTCGGGCGGCGCGGCAGCCGGCGGCGCAGGCACGGTGGCGGCTTCGTCCTCCACCGCCTCGCCGCTTTCCGTGTCCTCCTTCGCCGGAGCCGCGGCGCGGCGCTCGAGCAGGTAGTAGTCGAGCACCTGGCGTGCGATCGGCGCTGCCGACTGGGCGCCGAAACCGCCGTTCTCCACCAGCACGGCGAGGGCGATGCGCGGGTTTTCCGCCGGAGCGTAGGCGACGAACCAGGAATGGTCGCGCAGGCGCTCACGCACCCGGCCCTCGACGTAGCGCTGGCCGCGCAGCGAAAACACCTGGGCGGTGCCGGTCTTGCCGCCGACGGTGTAGGGCGCGCCGTGGAAGGCGCGGCGCCCGGTGCCGCTGCGGTTCACGTCAACCATCGCGTCGAGCACCGACTTGAGGTGCGCCTGGCGCAACGGGATCTGGCGCAGCGGCGCGGGTTCGATCACCCGCCGCGCGCCGCTGCGCGGGTCGACCACGTGCCGGACCACGTGCGGGCGGAACAGCCTGCCGTCGTTGACCAGCGCCGCCAGCGCGTTGGCAAGCTGCAGCGGGGTATACGCGTTGTAGCCCTGGCCGATGCCCACCGAGATCGTCTCGCCGGCGTACCAGCGCTGCTGCTCCGCCTTGCGGAAGCGCTCGCGCTTCCATTGCGGCGAGGGCAGCACGCCGGCCGCCTCGCCCGGCAGGTCGATGCCGGTGCGCGCGCCGAAGCCGAACGGCGCCAGGAAGGCGGCGATGCCGTCGATGCCCAGATCGTTGGCGAGCTGGTAGTAGTAGGTGTTGCACGACTCGACGATCGACTTGTGCAGGTCGACCATGCCGTGGCCGCCGAGCTTGTCGTCCATGAAGCGGTGGCTGCCGAAGTTGAAATAGCCGACATCGTGGATCGCCTGCTTTGCCGTGCGCTTGCCGCTCTCGAGGCCGGCCAGGGCCATGAAGGGCTTGAAGGTGGAGCCCGGCGGATAGGCGGAATAGATCGCGCGGTGGAGCAGCGGATGGTCGGGCGAGTCATTGAGCGCCTTCCAGTCCTGGGTGGAGATGCCATCGACGAACAGGTTGGGGTCGAAGCTGGGCATCGACGCCAGGGCGAGGATGCCGCCGGTGGCCGGCTCGATCGCCACCAGCGCGCCGCGACGCTCGCCGAAGGCGTTCTCGGCGACGCGCTGGAGTTCGACGTCCAGCGTCAGCTCGAGGTCGTTGCCGGGCATCGCGGGCGTGCGCGACAGGGCGCGCACGGCGCGGCCGCCGGCGTTGACTTCGACCTGCTCGACGCCGGTGGTACCGTGCAGCTCGGCCTCGTAGGACTGCTCCAGCCCGGCCTTGCCGATGTGCTGGGTGCCGCGGTAGTTGGCGGTCTCGCCGCGCTCCTCGATGCGTTCGATGTCGCGCGGGTTGATCCGGCCGATGTAGCCCAGCACATGCGCCGCGGTGCTACCCTGGGGATAGTCGCGCAGCAGGCGCGCCTTCACGTCCACGCCGGGCAGGCGGTAGCGCTGCGAGACCACGCGGGCGACCTCCTCGTCGTTCAGGCGGCTGCGCAGCGGCACGCTCTCGAAGTTGCGGCTCTCTTCGAGGAGCTTGCGAAAGCGGCGGCGGTCGCGCGCCTCGATCGGCACCAGCGCGGCCAGCTCATCGAGGGTGGCATCGAGATCGCGCACCTGCGAGGGGGTGATCTCCAGCGTGTAGGTGGCGTAATTGCGCGCCAGCACGACGCCGTTGCGATCGATGATGGCGCCGCGATGCGGCACCACCGGCAGCAGGGCGATGCGGTTGTCCTCGGCGCGGGTGAGGAAGTAGTCGTGGCGCTGCACCTGAAGAACGTAGAAGCGCAGCGCGAGCAGGCCGAAACACAAGAGCACGAAGACCGCCGCCGCCAGAACCCGGAGGCGGAAGCGGGCGAGTTCGGCGGCAGGCGCGCGGAACGCGGTCACCGGCAGCGGCCCTCAGATCGGGCGGTTGTCATCGCGCTCCACCGGCTGGTACTGCGGCAACAGCAGCAGCAGGGACAGCGGCGTCCACAGCGCGGCGCCGCTGAAGCTCGACAGGAAATACGACCAGCCTGGAAACTCGGCTCCGGCGAGCAGGCGCACCCCCACCATCAGCGCCTGGCTCAGCAGCAGCAGCGGCAGCACATGCACCGCCTGCTGCCACGGCGGAAACCAGAGCACCCGCCGCGCCAGGCGGTTGGCGAAATAGGCCAGCACCACGTAGGCGAGCGCATGCTGGCCCATCGCCGCGCCCAGCCCGACGTCGACCAGCAGGCCGAGGATGAAGCCGGTGCCCATGCCGATGCGCAGCGGTTCGCGCACGCACCAGAAGGCCAGCACCAGCGCCACCCAGCCCGGCAGCCCGGGCAGGCGCCCGGTGGGGATGTATTCGAGGCCGAGGGCGACGAACAGGCTCAGGACCACGAACCAGAGCTTGACCGGCAGCAGGATCCGACTCGAACGATGGGTGGGCTGCATGTTCAGCGCCCCTCCCCGGTTTCGGGCGGCGGCGGCGGATAGGCTGCGCGGCCGATCACCAGCACGTGCACGCTGCGCTCGATCGCCGCCAGCGGCGCACATTCGATGCGGGCGAAGGCGTCGGCATCGCGGTCCACGCTGAGCACGGTCGCCACCGGCAGGCCGGGAACGAAGACGCCGTCGAGGCCCGAAGTGACGAGTTGGTCACCGGGCTGGAGATCGACATCGGCGAGCGCGTGGCGCATCTCCAGGGTGCCGCGGCCATTGCCGTAGAGCACGCCGCGTACGCCGTTGCGCACCACGCTGACCGGAATCGCCTGCTCGCGGTCGGTGAGCAGGGTGACTTCGGACTGGATCGGATGAACGCGGCTGACCTGTCCGATCACGCCCTGCGCATCGACCACCGCCAGCCCGGCCTCGACCCCCTGCTGCGCACCGCGATCGAGGATCACCTTGCGCGCGAAGGGGTCGGGCGCGTTGTACAGGATCTCGGCGGCGATGCTCTTCACCCCGACGCGCTGCGACATCTGCAGCAGTTCGCGCAAGCGGGTGTTTTCCTGTTCGAGCTGCTCGAAGCGCAACAGGCGCTCGCCGGCACCGAGCTGATGGCGGCGCAGCTCGGCGTTCTCGAGCTGGACATCGATCAGGGTGCCGAAATAGCGCGCGGCGTTGCGCACCACGTCGGCCGGCGTCGCCGCGGCCATCTGCAGCGGATAGGTGATCACCGACAGGGCGTTGCGCATCACGTCCAGGTAGCGGAAACGCAGGTCCGCCACCAGCAGCACGAGGCAGACGGCGACGAACAGGAACAGGCGCACCAGCGGTGCGGGTCCGCGCCGGAAGATGGGAGGAGGCTGATGGCCGGAGAAAGACATCCGCGAAGCCGGGAGCCGTCAGGTTGTGCGGGTTGGCAAGGCCCCGGCGGGCAGGCCGGGGCGGCGCATCACTCGGAGGTGAAGATGGAAGCGAGCTTGTCCATCTTGTCGAGCGCCATCCCGCAGCCGCGCGCGACGCAGGTCAGCGGCTCCTCGGCGACGACCACCGGCAGGCCGGTCTCTTCCATCAGCAGACGGTCGAGGTCGCGCACCAGCGCGCCGCCGCCGGTGAGCATCATGCCGCGATCGGCAATGTCGGCGCCGAGCTCGGGCGGGGTCTGCTCGAGGCCGATCTTGACCGCAGAGACGATCTGGTTGAGCGGCTCGGTGAGCGCCTCGAGGATCTCGTTGGACGAAATGGTGAAGCTGCGTGGGATGCCTTCGGCGAGGTTGCGGCCCTTGACCTCCATCTCCCGCACTTCGGAGCCGGGAAACGCCGAGCCGATCTCCTTCTTGATCTTCTCGGCGGTGGTCTCGCCGATCAGCATGCCGTAGTTGCGGCGGATGTAGTTGACGATGGCTTCGTCGAACTTGTCGCCGCCGACGCGGATGCTGCCCGAGTACACGATGCCGCCGAGCGAGATCACCCCCACTTCGGTGGTGCCGCCGCCGATGTCGACGACCATCGAGCCGGTCGCGTCCGACACCGGCAACCCGGCGCCGATCGCCGCCGCCATCGGCTCCTCGATCAGGAACACCTGGCTGGCGCCGGCGGCGAGCGCGGCGTCGCGGATCGCGCGGCGCTCGACCTGGGTCGAGCCGCAGGGCACGCAGATGATGATCCGCGGGGAAGGCGACAGCAGGCGCGAGTCGTGCACCTTCTTGATGAACTGCTTGATCATCTGCTCGGTGACGACGAAGTCGGCGATCACGCCGTCCTTCATCGGCCGGATCGCGGTGATGTTGCCCGGCGTCTTGCCCAGCATCTGCTTGGCCGAGTGGCCGACCGCCTGGATCGAGCGCTTGGAGTTGGGCCCGCCTTCGGTGCGGATCGCCACCACCGAAGGTTCGTCCAGCACGATGCCCTTGCCACGCACGTAGATCAGGGTGTTGGCGGTGCCGAGGTCGATCGCGAGATCGTTGGAGAAATAAGAGCGCAGGAAACCGAACATGAAACCTTCCGAAGCCGGTGGATGTGTTTATCGCGTGCCGTTTGCCGCGTGCCGCATCGCGAGCGCCCGTCCGCTACCGCCAAGCGCTGCAGCCCCGGACGGGGCAAAGAGACTTATGATAACCTACAAACCTTTGTGGATTCAGCAGGTTTTGTTACCTCATGTCGCTGTCCAATGAACAAGTCGGGCACATCGCCCGCCTCGCGCGGATCGCCCTTGCCGACGCCGAAATCGACGCCACCCGCGCCAAGCTCGACGGGATCTTCGGCCTCATCGAGCAGATGCAGGCGGTCGACACCGCCGGCATCGAACCGATGAGCCACCCGCAGGAACTCGCCACCCGGCTGCGCGCCGATGCCGTCACCGAAACCGACCGCCGCGACGCCTTCCAGAAGATCGCCCCGCAGACCGAAGCCGGGCTGTACCTGGTGCCCAAAGTGATCGAGTAAGCCGGACACCCTGCCGGACGCCATTTCGCTCCCGCCGCCGTTTCGCTCCGTTTCCGCGCCTTCCCGCGCGTCGCCCGGTCCGCTCCTGCGCCCGCACTTTCGCCCGCACACCCTGTCCGTTTTCCGTCCAGCCATGATCAACGCCTCCCTCACCGAACTGCGCCGCGCGCTCGACCACGGGCAGATTTCCAGCGTCGAGCTCGCGACCCTGTTCCTCGACCGCATCGACGCCCTCAACCCGCAGCTCAACGCCTTCATCACCGTCGACCGCGACGGCGCCCTCGCCGCCGCGCGTGCCGCCGACGCGCGCCTCGCCGCCGGCCGGGGCGGGGCGCTCGCCGGCATCCCGCTTGCGCACAAGGACGTGTTCTGCACCGAAGGCGTGCTCACCACCTGCGCCTCGAAGATGCTGGCGAACTTCGTCAGCCCTTACGACGCCCACGTCGTGAGCCTGCTCAAGGCCGCCGGCGCGGTGAGCCTGGGCAAGACCAACATGGACGAGTTCGCGATGGGCTCGTCGAACGAAAGCTCCTGGTACGGCCCGGTGAAGAACCCGTGGCACCCCGAACGCGTGCCCGGCGGCTCCTCCGGCGGCTCGGCCGCGGCGGTCGCCGCGCGCCTGGCGCCGATCGCCACCGGCACCGACACCGGCGGCTCGGTGCGTCAGCCGGCGGCGTTCTGCGGCATCACCGGGATCAAGCCGACCTACGGCACGGTGAGCCGCTACGGCATGATCGCCTATGCTTCATCCCTCGACCAGGGTGGCGCTTTCGGCGCCTCGGCCGAAGACTGCGCGCTGCTGCTGTCGGCGATGACCGGCTTCGACGCGCGCGACTCGACCAGCCTCGAGCGCCCCGCCGAAGACTACGCCGCCGCCCTCGCCGCCTCCGCCCCGGGGGCGAAACCGCTCGCCGGCCTCACCATCGGCCTGCCGCGCGAGTTCTTCGCCGAAGGCATGGCCGACGACGTGCGCGCCGCGGTCGATGCCGCGCTCGACGCGTACCGCGCCTTGGGCGCGACCACGGTCGAGGTCTCGCTGCCCAACGCGAAGCTGGCGATTCCCGCCTACTACGTGATCGCGCCGGCCGAAGCTTCGAGCAACCTCAGCCGCTTCGACGGCGTGCGCTACGGCCACCGCGCCGCCGGCTACGGCGACCTCGCCGACATGTACAGCAAGAGCCGTGCGGAGGGCTTCGGTGCCGAAGTCAAGCGCCGCATCCTGGTCGGCACCTACGTGCTGTCGCACGGTTACTACGACGCCTACTACCTGCAGGCGCAGCGCCTGCGCCGGCTGATCGCGCAGGATTTCCAGGCCGCATTGCAGCAGTGCGACCTGATCGCCGGGCCGACCACCCCGACCCCCGCCTGGGCGCTCGGCCAGATGGCCGACGACCCGGTGCAGATGTACCTGTCCGACATCTACACGATCGCGGTCAACCTCGCCGGCCTGCCCGGCCTGTCGCACCCTGCCGGTTTCGGCGCCGAGGGCCTGCCGATCGGCCTGCAGCTGGTCGGCGACTACTTCGCCGAGGCCCGCCTGCTCAACGCCGCGCACCAGTACCAGCACGCCACCGACTGGCACCTGCGCCGTCCGGCCTGCGCGGCCTGACCCGCGCCGCATGCAACGAGAGACACGAACATGAGCCGATCCGATTGGGAAGTCGTCATCGGGCTGGAAGTCCACGCCCAGCTCAACACCGCGAGCAAGATCTTTTCCGGCGCCAGCACCGCCTTCGGCGCCGAGCCCAACCGCCAGGCGAGCGCGGTGGACATCGCCCTGCCCGGCGTGCTGCCGGTGCTCAACCGCGGCGCGGTCGAGCGCGCGATCCGCTTCGGCCTGGCGATCGGCGCCCACGTCGCCGATAAGAGCGTGTTCGCGCGCAAGAACTACTTCTACCCCGACCTCCCCAAGGGCTACCAGATCAGCCAGATGGACCTGCCGGTGGTGCAGGGCGGCGCGATCACGATCCGCGTCGGCGAGGGCGAGGCCGGCTACGAGAAGACCGTGCGCCTGACCCGCGCCCACCTCGAGGAAGACGCCGGCAAGAGCCTGCACGAGGACTTCCACGGCATGACCGGGATCGACCTCAACCGCGCCGGCACGCCGCTGCTGGAGATCGTCTCCGAACCCGACATGCGTTCCTCTGCCGAGGCCGTGGCCTACGCCCGCACGCTGCACGCGCTGGTGCGCTGGATCGACATCTGCGACGGCAACATGCAGGAGGGCTCGTTCCGCTGCGACGCCAACGTCTCGGTGAGGAAGAAAGGCGCGACCGAGTACGGCACCCGGCGCGAGATCAAGAACCTCAACTCCTTCCGCTTCCTGCAGCAGGCGATCGACTTTGAGGTGCAGTGGCAGATCGACACCATCGAGGACGGCGGCCGGGTGCACCAGGCCACCGTGCTGTTCGACCCCGACACGGGCGAGACGCGGATGATGCGCAGCAAGGAAGACGCCCACGACTACCGCTACTTCCCCGACCCCGACCTGCTGCCGCTGATGATCGCGCCCGACTGGAAGGCGCGCGTGCAGGCGGAAATGCCCGAGCTGCCGGGGGCGATGAAAGCGCGTTTCATAGACGAATGGGGCCTGTCGGCCTACGATGCCACCACCCTCACCGCGTCCAAGGAAGTCGCCGACTTCTACCAGGCCACGGTCGCCGCAGCGGGCACCGCACTCGCCAAACCGTGCGCCAACTGGGTCATGGGCGAGCTCGCCGCGCGCCTCAACAAGGCCGAACTCGACATCACCGAATCGCCGGTCGCCCCCGCCCAGCTCGCCGGGCTGGTCGCGCGCATCGCCGACAACACGATCTCGAACGCGATCGGCAAGAAGGTGTTCGAGGCGCTGTGGAACGGCGAAGGCGGAGGAAAGGCCGACGCAGCCGACGAAATCATCGACCGCCAGGGCCTCAAGCAGGTCACCGACAGCGCTGCGATCGAGGCCATGATCGACGCGGTGCTCGCGGCCAACCCGAAGTCGGTGGACGAATTCCGCGCCGGCAAGGAGAAGGCCTTCAACGCCCTGGTGGGACAGGTCATGAAGGCTAGCAAGGGCAAGGCCGGCCCGGCCCAGGTCAACGAGCTGCTGAAGAAGAAACTCGGAGGCTGAGCCCGCCCGTGGCGGGCGGCAAGAAGGCGGGCCCTTCCAGCGTCACGACCTTAGCGGCCCGCGGTCGAACCATTTGCTATCGAGAAAGGGGCTGGGGAGTGCTGCGCGCGCGTAGCGCCTCGTACATTGAGCTGCCCCACGAATTTCGTCTTCCAACGTAGTCGTCGTACGATCGACGCAATGACAGGAAGAACGACGTGAAACGCATCCCGAAGCAGGAGTACACGGCCGAGTTCAAGGAGCAGGCCGTCAAGCGCGCCGACGAGGTCGGCAGCATCGCCCGTGCCGCCGAGGAACTGGGGCTGGTCGAGCAGACGCTACGCAACTGCGAGAATCATTCCCCGTACCACGACGAGCGCGGTGCCAACCGGCACCAATGATGCGGCACCCGACGAAACCGCGTACTCGGTGATGTGGTCCGTCGTGTCCGACAGTCTCTGTGATTTCAGGTCCTTCGCCGAAGCCCACGGAACCCTGCCGTCCCAATACTCGGGGATTTCCTTGCTTGGTGTGCCTCCACTCGTGAATGAAACCAGATGTTTGAGTGGAGCAATTGCCCAGTGCGCCGGCACCTCCCCCAGCCACGCCGCCCCGCTGTCCTTGTACTCCGGATATTTCGGCAGACTCATGCCTCGTCCTCCACTGCAGTCCCCGGGCCGTAACCGGTAACTGAGCGGCGTCCTTCTCGCGGCGTAGCGATCGTTGAATAATTCTCGCCATGTTCAACGACGACGGGATTGGCAGTGATGGCATCGACGGTGAGGAGCAAATGGCGGCGACGCGGCCACGAGGAATGGCGGGCGGTGTTCGATCGCTTTGCGGCAAGCGGTCTGAGCATCCGGCAGTTCTGCGACAGCGAGGGCTTGAGCAAGTCGAGTTTCGAGCGCTGGCGCGGCCTGCTGGCCGGTGAGGCGTCGAGCGTCGCCGATCGCGGCGATGCGTGCGCTCGTGCGGGCTTTGTCGATGCGGGCCTGGTCGACGTTGGCGGCGGTGCAGGCCGGCTCGAGCTCAAGCTCGATCTGGGTGGCGGTGTCGTGCTGCATCTGGTGCGCGGCTGATGTTCTTCCCCGAAGGGGCGGTGCGGGTGCATGTCTATGGCCGCCCGGTTGACATGCGCAAGTCCTTCGATGGGCTGTACGCGCTCACCCGCCACGCACTTGGGTGCGATCCGCTGTCGGGCGAGCTGTTCGTGTTCATCAACCGGCGCGGCACGCAGATGAAGGTGCTGTACTGGGATCGCAGCGGCTTTTGCGTGTGGGCCAAGCGCCTCGAGCAGGGACGGTTCGTGTCCGACTGGTCGCGGGTGCTCACTCGCCAGATGGACTGGACCGGGCTGAAGCTGTTGCTCGAAGGCATCGAGCCGGCGCGCTTCAAGCGCCGTTTCAAGCTCCCGGAAGTGGCCGCCAAGCCCGCATGAATGCTGGGTTTTACGGTAAAATTCCGGCCATGACGACGCCCGTTTCGCTGACCGTTCCGACGCCCGCCGAGGCCGCCCGCTGGGCGCCCGAGCAAATCGTCGCACTGGCCCAGGCGAACGCGGCCGCCGCCCGCCAACTCGATGCCCTGCAGCTCGAGTTCCAGGCGATGAAGCATCAGATCGAGTGGTTCCGGCGCCAGCTCTTCGGGGCGAAGAGCGAGAAGCGCATCGTCGATGCGAGCCCGCATCAGATGAACCTGGGCGAGTTGCCGGTGCCCGAATCCTCGCCGCCGCCCCCTGCCAAGGACATCGCCGCCCACACCCGCCGGGCCCGCACCACCGATTACGCGGCGGGCGACGCATCGGCGCTGTTCTTCGACGAAGCCCGCGTGCCGGTCGAGACCATCGCCGTGGCGAACCCGGAAATCGACGGGCTCACCGCCGACCAGTTCGAGGTGATCGGCGAGAAGGTCAGTCACCGCCTGGCACAGCGCCCGGGCAGCTACGTGATCCTCAAGTATGTGCGTCCGGTGATCAAGCGCCTCGACACCCAGGCGATTTCCTGCCCGGCGGCACCCGAGGGGGTGATTCGCGGCAGCCGCGCCGATGTGAGCTTCGTCGCCGGGCTCATCACCGACAAGTTCTGCTACCACCAGCCGCTGTACCGCCAGCACCAGCGGCTCGGGGACAACGGCATCAAGGTTTCGCGCCCGTGGCTCACGCAGCTCACTCACGGGGCGCTGTCGCTGCTCGAACCCATCTTTACGGCCCAACTCGACTCGATCCGCGCGAGCCGCATCAAGGCGATGGACGAGACCCCGATCAAGGCCGGCCGGGCCGGCCCGGGCAAGATGAAGGGCGGCTACTTCTGGCCGGTCTATGGCGAGCGTGACGAAATCTGCTTCGCCTATCACGAGGGGCGCAGTGGCAAGCACATTGCGCAGACCCTGGGCACCGACCCGCCGCCCGAGGGGGCGGTGCTGCTTACCGATGGCTATGCGGCCTACGAACGCTACGCGGAAAAATGCGGGCTCACGCACGCGCAATGCTGGGCGCACTCGAGGAGGAAGTTCTTCGATGCGCAGGCGCTCGAGCCCGAGCGTGCGGGCCAGGCGCTGGAGATGATCGGAAAACTGTACGCGGTGGAGAAGCACATCCGCGAGGCCAGGCTCGTCGGTGAGGCACGCCGCGCGCATCGGCTCGCGCAGGCCAAGCCCGTGCTCCAGCAGTTCTTCGCCTGGGTCGACGCCCAGTTCGAATCCCAGGGCCTGTTGCCCAGCTCACCGCTCACCACCGCCATGGCGTACGTGCGCGAGCGCCGGGCCGCCCTCGAGGTGTACCTCTCCGATCCCGAGGTGCCGATCGACACCAACCATCTGGAGCGGGCGCTACGCGTGGTGCCGATGGGCCGTCGCAACTGGCTCTTCTGCTGGACCGAGGTCGGGGCAAAGTACGTGGGCATCGCGCAGAGTCTGATCGCCACCTGCCGCCTGCACGACATCGACCCCTATACGTACCTGGTCGATGTGCTCCAGCGCATCGGCCAGCATCCGGCCGCCAACGTGGCGCAGCTCACCCCAAGGCTGTGGAAGCAACACTTCGCGGCCAATCCGCTGCGATCCGATCTCTTCGAAATCTCGAAGTAGGCAAGGACGCCGGGCAGTTACCGCTTACCCCGGGCCAGCCAGCATGTTCATGATCAGCCGGATCAGCGTGTCCTTCTGCCGCGGGGCGGATTCGGCCACGAGCAGGGCGAGGGCGGCCAGCCCGATGTCGTTGATGACCGGCGTGTCGTCGGCGCCGAGCAGGCGGCCGTTGCGGTGGAGAAAATCGACGAACAGGTAGGCGGCGCTGCGCTTGTTGCCGTCGGCGAAGGGATGGTTCTTGATGACGAAGTACAGCAGGTGGGCGGCCTTGGCCTCGATGCTGGGATACGCGGGCTCGCCGAAGGCGGTCTGGTCGAGGTTGCCGAGCAGGGCGGCGAGGCCGTCGTCGCGTTCGCGGGCGAACAGGTCGCCCGCTTCGCCTCGGGCGGTCAGCTCTGCCTTGAGCCGGGCGAGTGCGTGCCGGGCTTGATCCGGAGTGGGCAGTTGGCCGCCGGGCCGGGTTTCGGGCTCGGTGAGCAGGCCCTCATCGTAGCGTTGCAGCAACAGGAAGGTCTGGGCATAGCGGCTGACGATGTCCGCCAGCCCGCGGCCCTGGTCGGCGCTCAGTTCCGGCGCGCGAGCGGTCTTGCGCACCAGCGCCAGCGCCGCTTCCAGTTCGCGGGCGTTGGATTCGAGGCGGTGGCGGTTGAGGGTGTAGCCACGGGTGAGGTGCTCGCGCAGCAGGCGGGTGGCCCACTGGCGGAAACGCACGCCTTCCGGTGACTTCACTCGATAGCCGACGGAGATAATCACGTCGAGGTTGTAGAACTCGACCTGATACGTTTTTCCGTCGGCAGCAGTATGTGCAAAATTTGCACATACTGATTTCGCTTCCAACTCGCCCTCGGCAAAGACATTACGGATATGGCGGCCGATGACCGTGCGGTCGCGCCCGAACAGCGCAGTCATTTGCTCCTGACGCAGCCACACCGTGTCGCCTTCGAGGCGCACGTCCACCGCGCCGGCGTCGTTCTCGTAAATGACGAGTTCACTCATGACGTCTCTCCACGACGGGGTGCCCCCGTCGCATGGCTCCAGCCCATGGAGCCATCGCCCCATTCGGCGGTGGCCGGCTTGCCGAAAGAGCGCTTCATTTATCGCCCCCGTAAACGAGAAACCCGCCTGGTGCGCATCGTGGAGAGGCGTGGCGGGTGTTGTTGGCAATACGGTATGTGATAAGCGCGCGCATGTCCACCGCACAGAATACGATTTGCATGAATCGCGCGGCAGCCCTCATTCCGCGAGGTCCTCCAGCATCTTCATGATGCGGGCCGAGACCGCCTTCAGTTCCTCGTCGATGGCGTGCAGGCTGCGCGGCGGCTCGAAGACGTAGAAGTGGCGATTGAACGGAATCTCGTAGCCGACTTTGCTCTTCTCCCCGTCAATCCAGGCGTCCGGCGCGTGCGGCAGTACCTCGCGCTGGAAGTAGGCGCCGATGTCCGCGGTCAGCGGCACGTTCTCGGTGTCGCGCAATGCACTGTCGGGCTGGGGTTTGCCCTTCTGCTTGCCCTTGAGCCCCAGCACCACCTTGCCGTGCTCGTCGCGCAGCGGGCGCTCGACGGTGAGGGTGGTGTAGCCGAATTCCGCGTTGCCGAAGATGCGTGCGATGGGCACGCGCTTGAGCCGTCCGCCGTCGGGGGCGGCGGGTGGGGTGTCGGTGTTGGTGACGAGTTGCGGCTCGCCCAGTTGCCGGCCGGCGGCGTCGAACACGGTGACCAGCTCGGCCTCGGTGAAGCCGCCAAACAGGCGGGTGACGGTGGCGATGTGGGCCTCGCTCATCTCCTTGCGCTTGCTGCCCAGGCTCTTCCTCATCTTCTGCCAGAAGCTGCTGGCGTCGATGAGCTGCACCCAGCCCTTGCGGTCCTCCGGCTTGCGGTTGGACAGAATCCAGACGTAGGTGCTGATTCCCGTGTTGTAGAACATGTCGGTGGGCAGGCCGACGATGGCCTCCACCAGGTCGTTCTCCAGCACGTAGCGGCGGATTTCGCTCTCGCCCGAGCCTGCGCCGCCGGTAAACAGCGGTGAGCCGTTGAGCACGATGCCGAAGCGGCTGCCGCCGTCCTGGGCCGGGCGCATCTTCGACAACAGATGCATCAGGAACAGCATCGAGCCGTCGCTGACCCGCGGCAGGCCGGGGCCAAAGCGGCCGTCGAAGCCCTTCTGCTCGTGCTCCTGGCGGACGAGCTTCTCGACCTTTTTCCACTCCACGCCGAAGGGCGGGTTGGAGAGCATGTAGTCGAACTTGCGACCGGCGTGGCCGTCCCCGCTGAGCGTGTTGCCGGCGACGATATTCGCCACCGGCTGGCCCTTGATGAGCATGTCCGCCTTGCAGATGGCGTAGGACTCGTCGTTGAGCTCCTGGCCGTACATCGTCAGCCGGGCCTGCGGGTTGTGCTCCAGCAGGTACTCACCGGCCACCGAGAGCATGCCGCCGGTGCCGGCGGTGGGATCGTAGAGGGTGCGCACCACCGCATTGCCCGGGGTGAGCACGTCGTCGTCCTCGATGAACAGCAGGTTCACCATCAGGCGGATGACTTCGCGCGGGGTGAAGTGCTCCCCCGCGGTCTCGTTCGAGATTTCGGCGAACTTGCGTATCAGCTCCTCGAATACCAGCCCCATGCTGGCGTTGTCGACCGCCTCGGGGTGCAGGTCGATGTTGGCGAACTTCTCGGTGACGAGGTACAGCAGGTTCGCCTTCGCCAGGCGCTCGACCTGGGTGTAGAAGTCGAAGCGCTCGAAGATGTCACGCGCTGCCGGCGAAAAGGCCTGGACGTAGGCGTAGAGGTTCTGGCGGATGTGGTCCTGGTCGCCCAGCAGCTTGACCAGGTCGAGCGGCGAGGTGTTGTAGAAGCTCTGCCCCGCCTTGCGCAGCAGGAACGGGGCGGGATTGATGCCTGCCTTGGTCTTGGCCGCGAACTCGGCGAGGACGGCGGGCTTGGTCGCCTCCAGCACGCAGTCCAGGCGCCGCAGTACGGTGAAGGGCAGGATGACTTTGCCGTACTCGGACTGCTTGTAGTCGCCGCGCAGCAGGTCCGCGACCGACCAGATGAAGGAGGAGAGGGCTTGGTGGTTCATGTGGGTGTCGATGGCTTGGTTCCGTGCGTGGCCGAAGGCAGCCTGGCAGTCCGCCTTGCCCGTCGAAGCGGCTGTCGGCCCGTGACTATATCGCGGCTTGATAAGCGGGAGGCATTGCGCATGGCCGCCGGTGCAGCGTCGGCACCCAGCCGTGGGGTGCGCTGGCGCGGCCCGTTCGGCGACACGCGGCGGCGAAACATTCAGCTCAAGTTTCATTTTTTACTCACAGCGGAAGCGCCCGCGCGAGGCGGCGCGATCGTTTCGCTATACTGGCAGCAGCCTTTTGCCCGCCGCGGAGCCCCGCCATGTGCCAATTGCTCGGCATGAACTGCAACGTGCCGACCGACATCTGCTTCTCCTTCGCCGGCTTCCGCGCCCGTGGCGGACTCACCGACCACCACCGCGACGGCTGGGGGATCGCCTTTTTCGAGGGCGCTGGAGTGCGCGTCTTCCTCGACCCGGCGCCGAGCGCCGCCTCCCCGGTCGCCGAGCTGGTGAAGCACTATCCGATCCGCTCGCTGAACGTGATCGCCCACATCCGCAAGGCGACCCAGGGCGGGATCCGGCTCGAGAACACCCATCCCTTCCAGCGCGAGCTGTGGGGGCGGTACTGGGTTTTCGCCCACAACGGCAACCTGAAGGAGTTCGCGCCGGCGCTCGGCGGACGCTTCCTGCCGGTGGGCACGACCGACTCCGAACGGGCGTTCTGCTACCTCCTCGACCACCTCGCCGCGCGTTTCCCGCAGGGGGCTCCAGCCCCCGCCGCACTGCACGCCGCGCTGCGCGAGCTGGCGCTCGAAATCGGCCGCCGCGGCGAGTTCAACTTCCTGCTCTCCGACGGCGACTGGCTGTTCGCCCACTGCTCGTCGCGCCTGTGCTACATCCTGCGCAAAGCGCCGTTCGCCGTCGCCCACCTCGCCGACGAGGACCTGACGGTGGATTTCAACCAGCTCACCACGCCCGACGACCGCGTCGCCGTGATCGCCACCACGCCGCTGACCGACAACGAGGCCTGGACCCAGATTCCGCCCGGCAACCTGTTCGCCTTCCATGACGGCCTCCCGGTCGGGCTGGGCGAGACCCGCACGGTGGCACAGGACTTTCCGCGCCGCCTCCCGGACAATGGCCGCGCGCCGGATGCGGAATAATTCCTCGCTGCCCGGGCGCGAACGCGGTAGAAAGCATTCCCTCCCACCCGACCCGCCCCCATGCCGC
Source organism: Thauera chlorobenzoica (assembly GCF_001922305.1). NCBI lineage: Bacteria > Pseudomonadati > Pseudomonadota > Betaproteobacteria > Rhodocyclales > Zoogloeaceae > Thauera > Thauera chlorobenzoica. Next base: position 140,897 of record NZ_CP018839.1, on the reverse strand, counting down.
CGAACCCGCCCCCGAACTGTCCGCTGTGCGCCCTGCCCCCCGCAGACGTCCTGTGGGAAGACACGCGCTGCCGCGTGATCCGCGTCGCCGACGCCTTCCATCCGGGGCTGTGCCGGGTGGTGTGGCGCGAACACGTGGCCGAAATGACCGACCTGCTGCCCGCCGACCGGCGCCACCTGTTCGCCGTGGTGATGGCGACCGAGGCCGCGCTGCGGGCGCAGCTGCACCCCGACAAGATCAACCTGGCGAGCTTCGGCAACATGGTGCCGCATCTGCACTGGCACGTGATTCCGCGCTACCGCGACGACCGCCACTTCCCCGAAGCGGTCTGGGGCGCAGCGCAGCGCGAAGGCGTGGCGCATGCCGCCGCCGATCCGGTCGCCCTCGCCCGCGCCATCGACGACGCCCTCGCGGAACACTGACGGCGCGGCCGCAGCGCAGGCGGCTGCCCGCAGCGCCGAGGGCGGCGGTGGCGACCGCGGCGGCCCGCTTCAGCGCTACGCCCGCCCGATTCGGGCGGGCGGGAAACGGACCGTAAACCGGCTGCCTTCGCCCGGCGTGCTATCGACGACGAGTTCCGCCTGGTGGCGGGTGACGACGTGCTTGACGATGGCCAGCCCCAGGCCGGTGCCGCCGGTCTCGCGCGAGCGGCCGCGGTCGACGCGATAGAAGCGCTCGGTCAGGCGCGGGATGTCGGCGGCATCGATGCCGATGCCGTCGTCGCCGACCCAGAACTCGCCGCCCCCTTCGGCGCATTCCGGGCCGCTGCGCCAGCCGATCTCGATGTGGCCGCCGGCGGGGGTGTAGCGCACCGCGTTGCTCGCCAGGTTGGCGAACGCGCTGTGCAGCTCCTTGCGGCTGCCGAGCAGCATCCCGTCGCCTTCCAGGTCCAGGCGCAGCGTATGGCGCCCCGCCGACAACAGCCGGGTTTCGTCGTAGACCCCGCGCACCAGGACCGCGGCCTCCACCGCCTCCTCGAGCGGCGCCGGCGCGCCGGTTTCGAGCGCGGAGAGGGTCAACAGCTCCTCGATCAGGCGCTGCATGCGGCTCGACTGCTCGCTCGCCAGGGTCAGGTAATGGAGGACCTCATCGCGGGAGAAGTCGTCCATGCCGTCGATCAGGGTTTCGAGAAAGCCGCCGACCACGGTGAGCGGCGTGCGCAGTTCATGCGACACGTTGGCGACGAAGTCGCGGCGCATGTTCTCGAGCTTTTCCAGCTGCGAAACGTCGCGCGACAGCAGCAGCCGGCGATGGCCGGCGAAACGGATCAGCTGCACCTGCAGCGCGCGCTCCTTGCGCCGCAGCGAGTGCATCAGCAGCGGTTCACTGTGGTCGCCGGCCTCGAGATAGCGGACGAATTCGGGCTGGCGCACGAGGTTTCCGATCGGAATCCGCAGGTGATCGCGGCGGTCGAGATCGAAATGCTGCTCGGCCACCGGATTGAGCCATTCGATACGGTCGCCCTCGCCCAGGTACAGGACGCCGTCGGGCATCGCCTGGGCCGCCTGCTGGAAACGGCCGAGCTCGGCCGACAGTTTTTCCCGGACACCGGCCTCACGCTCGAAGCGGTCGCCGAGCTCGGCAAAAACGCTGCCCCACAGCCCTTCGCCGCGCGGCACCGGGGTGCCGGCCGGCTGGCGCGCCCATTCGACCAGCAGGCGCAGGTGGCGGGCGAGCATGACCGCCCAGCCGAGCACGCACAGGGCGAGGATCGCCAGCGCGGCGTCGCTGTCGCGGTACAGGCCGGCGAGCGCGGCGAGCAGCAGCATCGCCAGGACCGGAAGCGCGATCCCGAAGCCGACATAGCGCACGGATCGAAAAATCACACGTTTTCCATGAACCGGACGCGCCCGCTCAACGGGCCGTCGGCGCGCTTTCGGGATGCACCGAAAAGCGGTAGCCACTGCCGCGGACGGTCTGGATCAGCCCGTCGTACGCCCCCGGCTCGAGCGCGCAGCGCAGGCGGCGGATATGGACATCGACGGTGCGCTCCTCGACGAAGACGTGATCGCCCCACACCTGGTCGAGCAGCTGCGCGCGCGAATGCACCCGCTCCGGGTGGGTCATCAGGAAGTGCAGCAAGCGGAACTCGGTCGGTCCCAGGGCGAGCGTCTCACCCCCGGCACTGACCCGGTGGGTGGCCGGATCGAGACGCAGCCCGCCCAGCTCCACCGCATCCTCGGTGGCCTGCGGCGCCCGCCGCCGCAGCACGGCCTTGATCCGGGCGACGAGTTCGCGCGGGCTGAAGGGCTTGGTGATGTAGTCGTCGGCACCGGTTTCGAGCCCGGCGACCTTGTCCTGCTCTTCCCCGCGCGCGGTCAGCATGATGATTGGAATGGCCCGGGTGCGCTCGTCGGCACGCAGGCGGCGGGCGAACTCGATGCCCGACAGCCCGGGCAGCATCCAGTCGAGCAGCACGAGATCGGGCAGCGCGTCGCGCACGATGCGCTGCGCACTTTCCGCATCGGCGGCACGCACGACGTGATGGCCGGCGCGATGGAGGTTGGCGGCGATCAGTTCCTGGATCGCCGGCTCGTCTTCCACGAGCAGAATGTTCGCTGACATGCGCTGGACTCCCTGGTTGCGCGATCGATCGAACGGGCGCTGCGGACGACGTCCGGACCCGCCCGGGCGATCACATGGCTGCCCGTAGTGTATTGCCCTTGCTTGACGGTTTGATGACACGTCATCGACCTGCAATGGGCACGCCGCCTTCCGCGGGGTAAAGCCACACGACGCGCATGGAAACGCGGCGCGGCGATTCGGGTATGATTGTGTCCCCAAAAACGGGACGGATGCCATGGCCGGACTCGACAGCAACACCCCGATCCCCACCGAAATCACGCTGCACAGCAGCTCGAAGCGGCTCGAAATCGCCTTCGACGACGGCAGCCGCTTTTTCCTGCCGTTCGAATTCCTGCGCGTGTATTCGCCCTCGGCCGAAGTACGCGGCCACGGCCGCGGCCAGGAAACCCTGCAGCAGGGCAAGCGCGACGTCGACATCGTGAACCTGGTGCCGGTCGGCAACTATGCGGTGAAGCCGGAATTTTCCGACGGCCACGACAGCGGACTGTACTCCTGGGACTACCTGTACATGCTCGGCTGCGATCAGGAAGCACTGTGGGCCGACTACCTCGAGCGCCTCGAACGCGCGGGCGGCACCCGCGATCCGGCCCTGGTCCCGCCCCCGGCTCCGCGCGGCGGCTGCGGGCATCACCACTGAGTTCACCATGAGCGACAAGACCACCCATTTCGGCTTCCAGACGGTCGCCGAGGAACAGAAGGAAAAAAAGGTGGCCGAGGTCTTTTCCTCGGTCGCGCACAAATACGACATCATGAACGACCTGATGTCTTTCGGCCTGCACCGGCTGTGGAAGGCGTTCACCATCCAGGTGTCGGGAGTGCGCGAAGGCGACCGCGTGCTCGACGTCGCCGGCGGCACCGCCGACCTGTCGCTCGCTTTCGCGCGCAAGGTCGGGCGCAGCGGCCAGGTCTGGCTCACCGACATCAACCACGCCATGCTCGCGCGCGGCCGCGACCGCATGATCGATCACGGCTTCGCCATGCCGGCGGCGCAGTGCAACGCCGAGAAGCTGCCCTTCCCGGACGACTGGTTCGACTGCGTCACCGTCGCCTTCGGCCTGCGCAACATGACCCACAAGGACGTCGCCATCGCCGAGATGCGCCGCGTGCTGCGCCCCGGAGGCCGCCTGCTGGTGCTCGAATTTTCGCGCGTGTGGAAACCGCTGGCGCCGTTCTACGACCTCTACTCCTTCAAGCTGCTGCCGTGGATGGGCAAGCAGGTCGCCAACGATGCCGAAAGCTACCGCTACCTCGCCGAATCGATCCGCATGCACCCCGGCCAAGAAGAATTGAAGGCAATGATGGAACAAGCCGGGCTCGCCCGGGTCGATTACTTCAACCTGAGTGCCGGCGTCGTCGCCTTGCACCGGGGCTACAAGATCTGAACCTGGAGACCTCACACTGATGAAACATCTATTCCTGACCCTGATCGTCGCCATCCTCTCGTTCGGCTTCGCTCCCCCCGAGGCCGAAGCCAAGCGCCTCGGCGGCGGCAGCAGCTTCGGCATGAAGCGCCAGGCCACCCCGACCACGCAACCGCGCCAACCGGCTGCAACTCCGCAGCAAAGCCCCGCCGGAGCCGCCCCCGCGGCCCAGCCCAAGCGCTCGTGGATGGGTCCGATCGCCGGCCTCGCCGCCGGCCTCGGCCTCGCCGCGCTGTTCTCGCATCTGGGAATGGGTGAAGGCTTCGCCAACTTCGTCATGATCCTGCTGCTGGCCGCCGCTGCCTTCTTCGTCTTCCGCCTGATCTTCCGTCGCGGCACCGCCGCCAAGCAGCAGGGGCAGGGGCTACAGTACGCCGGCGCGCCGGGTAATGCCGCGGGCAGCGTGCGCCCGTTCGAGGCCCAGCAGGCGTTCGGCGGCAGCGCACAACCCGCAGCGGAAAACTCCGGACTCGCCAAGGCCATCGCCTCCGGCTTCGATGTCGACGGTTTCGCCCGCCAGGCCAAGCTCAACTTCATCCGCCTGCAGGCCGCCAACGACAGCGCCAACCTCGACGATCTGCGCGAGTTCACCACCCCCGAAGTCTTCGCCGAGCTGTGCATGCAGCTCAACGAGCGCGGCGCCGCCGCCCAGCGCACCGATGTCGTCGAACTCGCGGCCGAGGTGATCGACGTCGCCGAAGAAGATCAGCGCTATGTCGTCAGCGTGCGCTTCAGCGGCCTGCTGCGCGAAGAAGCCGACGCCGCACCAGTGGCCTTCGACGAAATCTGGCACCTGACCAAAGCCGCCAGCGGCAGCGGCGGCTGGCTGATCGCCGGCATCCAGCAGGCCGGCTGAGTTCCACCATCCCCAGGAGGCCCCCGCGCCTCCTTTTTTTCTGCCCGAAACCATGCTGTCCAGCCTCTTCCTGTCCGCTACCAACCATCTCCTGGCCCAGTCCGGTTGGGCGCGGGCGCGCCTGCGTCCGCATGCCGGGCGCAGCGCGCGCCTGGTCCTCGCCCCCCTCGCGGAAATCCACTTTTCGGTCAGCGCGGACGGTTACCTCGCCGAACGCGCGAGCGAAGAGGCGCCCGAAGTCAGCCTGTACCTGGCGCTCGCCGAATTGCCCCGGCTGCTGGTCGATGGCCTGGAAACGGCGATGCGTCACGTGCGCATCGAAGGCAATGCGGAATTCGCCGAAGCCCTCGGCTTCGTGTTCCGCCACCTGCGCTGGGACGCCGAGGAAGACCTGGCGCGCATTTTCGGCGACATCGCCGCCCATCGCATGGTCGAAGGCGGGCAGCGGATCGCCAGCGAGGCGCAGCGCGCGGTGGTGCGCGCGTCGGGCAGTGCGGCCGAATATCTCACCGAAGAAGCGTCCTTGCTGCTGTCCCGCCACGCCCTCCCCGCGTTCGCGCAGGAAGTCATCGCCGTGCGCGACGCCGTCGCCCGCCTCGACAAGCGCATCGCCCGGCTCGAAAAATCTGCCTGAAGCGACGCGTTGTGGGTGCGGACAAGGCAAACTACAGACAACAAAAAAGCAGCTCACCGAGCTGCTTTTTTGTTGCTGCCACCCCGCTGCTGCGAGGTGCCCCGCTCAGTGGCCGCGCTTGCGCAGACGCTGGATCGCCGCCAGTTGCGCCACCGCTTCCATCAGCTCGGCCTGGGCCTTGGCATAGTCGATGCGTGCGCTCTGGTTGGCCATGGCCTCTTCGGCCATGCGTTTGGCTTCGAGCGCCTTCGCTTCGTCCAGGTCCTTGCCGCGGATCGCGGTGTCGGCGAGTACCGTCACCAGACCCGGTTGCACTTCCAGCAGGCCACCGGCAACGAAGACGAGTTCTTCCTCGGTCGCGTTCTGGGCACGCACACGCACCACGCCCGGCTTGATCCGGGTCATCAGCGGCATGTGGCCGGGCAGGATGCCGAGTTCACCCGCCTCGCCAGGCAGGGCTACGAATTCGGCCAGCCCGGAGAAGATCTGCTCTTCCGCGCTGACGATGTCGACATGAACCGTCATAGCCATAGTGTTTCCTTTTCAAAACCGCGCGGCACCGAGGCGCCGCGCGGGCGGGCGGATTACTGGAGCTTCTTCGCCTTCTCGATGGCCTCGTCGATGCTGCCGACCATGTAGAAAGCCTGTTCCGGCAGATTGTCCAGCTCGCCGCTGACGATCATCTTGAAGCCCTTGATGGTGTCCTTGAGCGAGACGTACTTGCCCGGCGAACCGGTGAACACTTCGGCGACGTGGAACGGCTGCGACAGGAAGCGCTGGATCTTGCGCGCGCGGGCGACGGCGAGCTTGTCGTCGGGCGACAGTTCGTCCATACCCAGAATCGCGATGATGTCGCGCAGTTCCTTGTACTTCTGCAGGGTCATCTGCACCTGACGCGCAACCCCGTAGTGCTCTTCGCCGACGACCAGCGGATCGAGCTGGCGGCTGGTGGAGTCGAGCGGGTCGACCGCCGGGTAGATACCCAGCGCGGCGATGTCGCGCGACAGCACGACGGTGGAGTCGAGGTGGAGGAAGGTGGTTGCCGGCGACGGGTCGGTCAAGTCATCCGCAGGCACATACACGGCCTGGATGGAGGTGATCGAACCGACCTTGGTCGAGGTGATGCGCTCCTGCAGGCGGCCCATTTCTTCCGCCAGGGTCGGCTGGTAGCCCACCGCGGACGGCATCCGGCCGAGCAGCGCGGACACTTCGGTACCGGCCAGGGTGTAGCGGTAGATGTTGTCCACGAAGAACAGGATGTCGCGGCCTTCGTCACGGAAGCGCTCGGCCATGGTCAGGCCGGTCAGCGCCACGCGCAGGCGGTTGCCCGGCGGCTCGTTCATCTGGCCGAACACCATCGCGACCTTGTCGAGAACGTTGGAGTCCTTCATCTCGTGGTAGAAGTCGTTCCCTTCACGGGTCCGCTCACCCACCCCGGCGAACACCGACAAGCCCGAGTGCTGCTTGGCGATGTTGTTGATCAGCTCCATCATGTTCACGGTCTTGCCCACGCCGGCGCCGCCGAACAGGCCGACCTTGCCGCCCTTGGCGAACGGGCAGATCAGATCGATGACCTTGATCCCGGTCTCGAGCAGCTCGACCGAAGGCGAGAGCTCGTCGAACTTCGGCGCCTTCTGGTGGATCGCGCGCAGTTCGTCGGTCTCGATCGGACCGGCGTCGTCGATCGGGCGACCGAGCACGTCCATGATCCGGCCCAGCGTCCCCATGCCGACCGGCACCGAGATCTGCTTGCCAGTATTGGCAACCTTCATGCCGCGGCGCAGGCCGTCGGAAGAACCCATCGCAATCGTACGCACCACACCGTCGCCGAGCTGCTGCTGAACCTCGAAGGTCAGATTTGCTTCGGCGAAGGAGTCGGCCACGTCCTCGAGCTTCAGGGCGTCATACACCTTGGGCATCGAGTCGCGCGGGAACTGGATGTCCACCACCGCGCCGATGCACTGAACGATCGTACCTTGACTCATCGTCGTTTCCTTAATTCAATAATCCGTTACACCGCGGCGGCGCCGCCGACGATTTCCGACAGCTCCTTGGTGATCGCGGCCTGGCGGGTCTTGTTGTAGACCAGCTGCAGTTCGCCAATCACGTTCTTGGCATTGTCGGAAGCGGCCTTCATTGCCACCATGCGCGCGCTCTGCTCGGATGCCATGTTCTCGGCCACCGCCTGATACACCAGGGCCTCGACGTAGCGCACCAGCAACTCGTCGATGACGACCTGCGGGTCGGGTTCGTAGAGGTAGTCCCACGACGTCTCGGGCGTGCCCAGCTTCTCGCCGGACAGCGGCAACAGCTGCTCGAGCACCGGCTCCTGCTTCATCGTGTTGATGAAGCGGGTGTAAGCCACATAAACCGCGTCGAGCTCGTCGTTCTGGAACGCATCGAGCATCACCTTGACCGGACCGATCAGCTTTTCCAGGTGGGGCGTGTCACCGAGCTGGGTGACGTTCGACACCACCTTGGCGCCCATGCGCTGCATGAAGCCCAGACCCTTGTTGCCGATGCAGCAGGCCCGGATCTCGGTCACGCCCGAGGACTCCCAGTCCTTCATGGCGGTCAGCGCGATACGCTGGACGTTGGTGTTGAGACCCCCGCACAGACCCTTGTCGGTGGTCACCAGGATCAGCCCCACCCGTTTCACCTGGTCCTTGCGGACCAGGAAGGGGTGCTTGTAGTCGGTCACATTGGCCTGGGACAGGTTCGCGGCGAGGCGGCGGATTTTGTCGGCGAAGGGGCGGGCAGACCGCATCCGGTCCTGCGCCTTGCGCATCTTGGATGCGGCCACCATCTCCATGGCCTTGGTGATCTTGCGCGTGTTCTGCACGCTCTTGATCTTGGTACGGATTTCCTTACCGCTAGCCATATTCCGTCTCCGTCCGCGGCCTTAGGCCCAGCTCTTCTTGAACTCGGCGATCGCGGCCGCCAGAGCCTTCTCGCCATCGGCGTCGAGCTCCTTCTTGTCCAGGATCGAAGAGATGAGCGCAGCCTGCTTGGTCTTGACGAACTGCAGCATGGCGGCTTCGAAGGGCAGCACGCGGGCGACCTCGACGTCGTCGAAGTAGCCGTTGTTCACCGCGTACAGGACGATGGCCATTTCGGCGATCGACATCGGCGAGTACTGCGCCTGCTTCATCAGCTCGGTGACGCGGCGGCCGCGCTCGAGCTGCTTGCGGGTGGCATCGTCGAGGTCGGAGGCGAACTGGGCGAAGGCGGCGAGCTCGCGGTACTGCGCGAGGTCGGTACGGATGCCGCCGGACAGCTTCTTGATGACCTTGGTCTGGGCCGCACCACCGACGCGCGACACCGAGATACCGGCGTTGATCGCGGGACGGATGCCGGCGTTGAAGAGGTCGGTCTCGAGGAAGATCTGGCCGTCGGTAATCGAGATGACGTTGGTCGGCACGAACGCGGAAACGTCGCCGGCCTGGGTCTCGATGATCGGCAGCGCGGTCAGCGAGCCGGTCTTGCCCTTGACTTCGCCGTTGGTGAACTTCTCGACGTAGTCGGCATTGACGCGGGCGGCGCGCTCGAGCAGACGGGAGTGCAGGTAGAACACGTCGCCCGGGTAGGCTTCACGGCCCGGCGGACGGCGCAGCAGCAGCGAAACCTGGCGGTAGGCCCAGGCCTGCTTGGTCAGATCGTCATAAACGATGAGGGCGTCCTGGCCGCGGTCGCGGAAGTACTCGCCCATCGTGCACCCGGCGTAGGCGGCCAGGTACTGCATCGCGGCCGACTCGGAGGCGGTGGCGGCGACGACGATGGTGTATTCCAGGGCGCCGTTCTCTTCCAGCTTGCGCACCACGTTGGCCACGGTCGAAGCCTTCTGACCGATCGCCACGTAGACGCAGAACATGTTCTGGCCTTTCTGGTTGATGATCGCGTCCACCGCAACCGCGGTCTTGCCGGTCTGGCGGTCGCCGATGATCAGCTCGCGCTGGCCGCGGCCGATCGGCACCATCGAGTCGACCGACTTGAGGCCGGTCTGCACCGGCTGCGAGACGGACTGGCGGGCGATGACGCCGGGTGCGACCTTCTCGATCTTGTCGGTGAGCTTGGCGTTGATCGGGCCCTTGCCGTCGATCGGCTGGCCGAGCGCGTTCACCACGCGGCCGATCAGCTCGGGGCCGACCGGGACTTCGAGGATGCGACCGGTGGCCTTGACCGTGTCGCCTTCGGTGATGTGCTCGTATTCGCCGAGCACGACCGCGCCCACGGAATCGCGCTCGAGGTTGAGCGCCATGCCGTAGGTGTTGCCGGGGAATTCCAGCATTTCGCCCTGCATCACATCGGTGAGGCCGTGGATACGGGTGATGCCGTCGGTGACGGAGACCACCGTGCCCTCGTTGCGCGACGTGGCGGCGAGCTGCAGGTTCTGGATCCGGCTCTTAATCAGATCACTGATTTCAGAGGGGTTGAGTTGCATGTATGTATGCTCCTAGTTCTTTAGCGCAGCGGCCATGTTCGCGAGCTTGCCGCGGACCGAGGCGTCGATGACTTCGTCGCCGACAGCGATGCGGACCCCACCGATCAGTTCGGGGTCGATGCTGACCGTGACGTTGATGACGACCTTGAAGCGGGCTTCGAGGTCGGCCTTCAACGCGGCCAGCGCGGCATCGTCGAGCGGGAAGGCAGAGGCGATTTTCGCCTCCAGGACGCCTTCGTGTTCGTTCTTGAGTGCAACGAACAGGTCACGGATCTCCGGAAGCACCTGCAGACGTTCGTTCTCCACGAGGACGCGGATGAAGTTCTGCTGTTCGGCGTTCAGATCGCCAGCGACGTCCACCATCAGCTTGTTGAGCTGATCGGCGGACAGCTTCGGATCGGTGAAACACGCCTGCATGGCGGAGTCGGCCGCCACGAGGGCGAGCCGATCCAGCACTTCCGACCAAGGCCCCAGCGCATTCGCCCCACGAGCCAGCGCGAAGGCGGCATCGGCATAGGGACGCGCGATGGTGACGTTCTCGGCCATGACTTATTGCAATTCCTGTTTCAGGTTGGCAAGCAGCTCGGCGTGCACCTGGGTGTTGATCTCGCGGCGCAGGATTTTTTCCGCGCCGGCAACAGCCAGATGGGCGACCTGGTCGCGCAAGGCTTCCTTGGCGCGCTGCGCGGCGACGCCGGCTTCGGCTTCGGCGGCTTCACGCGCGGCGGCGATGATGCGGTTGGCTTCGGCGCGAGCCTCGTCGATCAGCTGGCTCGCCTGCTTTTCAGCGGAGGTACGCACATCACCCGCGGATTCGCGGGCCTTGCGCAGTTCCTCGACGACCTTCTTCTCGGCGAGCGCCAGGTCGGCCTTGGCCTTGTCCGCAGCTTCCAGCCCGTCGGCGATTTTCTTCGCACGCTCGTCCAGTGCCTTCACGATGGGCGGCCACACGAATTTCATCGTGAACCACGCCAGAATGAAGAACACAACGAGCTGGGCTATCAGAGTTGCGTTCAAATTCACGGTTCTTGGCCCTCAGGTTGGTTCAATAAAGGATGAACTCGAACCGATCAGAGCTGGAACGGGTTGGCGAAGGCGAACATCATGGCGATACCGACGCCGATCAGGAACGCGGCGTCGATCAGGCCGGCGAGCAGGAACATCTTGGTCTGCAGCGCGTTCATCAGTTCGGGCTGGCGGGCGGAAGCTTCGAGGTACTTGGAACCCATGATGCCGATACCGATACAAGCACCGATCGCACCCAGACCGATGATCAGACCGGCAGCCAGAGCAACAAAACCCAGAACGTTTTCCATGACAACTCCTTAATGGGGAAGGTGAGTTTAAAAACCAGGTACTGCTTTGAAGGTGAAACCGAAACTTAGTGGCTTTCGTGCGCCTGACCGACGTACACCAGGGTCAGCATCATGAAGATGAAGGCCTGCAGGGTGATGATCAGGATGTGGAAGATCGCCCACACGGTGCCCGCAACAACATGACCGACGAAGCCGAACACGGTGGCGGTGCCGCCGAGCAGGGCGATCAGGATGAACACAAGCTCACCGGCATACATGTTGCCGAACAGTCGCATGCCGTGGGAAACGGTCTTGGCGACGAACTCGATGATCTGCATCGCGAAGTTGACCGGGTAGAGCAGCGGATGGCTGCCGAACGGCGCGGTGAAGAGCTCATGCACCCAGCCGCTGACGCCCTTGATCTTGACGTTGTAATAGAGGCAGAGGAGCAGCACGCCGATCGACAAGCCCAGCGCGGCGGACAGGTCGGCGGTGGCGACGACGCGCATGTAGGCGTGCGCCGGATCGCCGCCACCGGCGGCATAGACCCCTTCCCAGATGCGCGGCAGCAGATCGACCGGCAGCAGGTCCATCGCGTTCATCAGGAAGATCCAGACGAAGACGGTCAGCGCCAGCGGAGCGACGAACTTGCGCGACTCGGCACTATGGACGATGCCCTTGGCCTGGTCGGCGACCATTTCCACGAGCATCTCGATGAAGCCCTGGAAACGCCCGGGCACGCCCGAGGTGGCGCGGCGTGCGGCGAGCCACAGGAGGAAGACGGTCAACAGACCGAGGGCGACCGAATAGAACATCGAATCGATGTTGATCACACTCCAGTCCACGATGTTTTCTTGCGCGTGACCGGTGTTGTTGAGGTGCGTCAGGTGGTGAACGACGTACTCGGATGCAGTGGGAGCGTTTCCAGCCATGGTCAGGTCTTTACCAAAAATGCAAATAAATTCGCTTTCAGCGCCAGTATCAGCCCGATCAGGAGCGCGCCCCAGTGGACGTCCGGATACAGCACCAATACCAGCCCAAGTAATCCCACGATCGAGGCGAGCTTGATGAGCTCACCGGCGACAAAAGCCGCCACGGAGGCGGTACCTTTGCGCCGCGTGATTGCCCGCAGCCGCCAGGCGAAGAACCAGCTCGGCAGCACGCAGGCCAGCCCGCCGGATGCGGCAGACAGCGCGCCGCGCAACCCGAAAAAAACGGCCGCAATGGCCGTTGCCAGAAGGGTTGCGCCGAGCTGCAGCAGAACTGCCTTGTGCATCCTTTCCTCGCCAGCGGGCGCAAAGCACCGCGACCGCCCAAAAATCCCGTCAATACTAGGGGTTAACCGTAGCAAAGTCAAACCCGGGCGGGAGCAGGGGCATAAAAGTCTTATCTCATATATAAGACGCAGATCACCGTTGATATTGACAGCCGCCGAGCCCGGCCACCACCATGCACGCCGTCACCGCAGCAGACACGGCCGGGCCCCGCCGCGTGCCTCCCCCGGGCTCCGCCGCACCACGACGTCCACCGGAGGGCCGCATTGAGCCACCAGTTCGCGCTGCTGAGACAGCGCCGCTTCCTGCCGTTTTTCCTCACCCAGTTCCTCGGCGCGTTCAACGACAACGTCTACAAGAACGCGCTCGTGGTGCTGCTCACCTTCCATGCCGCCCGCTACACCACGCTGGCGCCGGGGGTGCTGGTGAATCTGTGCGCAGGCCTGTTCATCCTGCCCTTCTTCCTGTTCTCCGCCACCGCCGGCCAGATCGCCGACAAGTTCGAGAAGAGCCGGCTGATCCGCCTCACCAAGCTGCTCGAAATCGCGGTGATGGCGCTCGCCACCGCCGCCTTCGCCCTCGAATCGCTCACGCCGATGCTGCTCTGCCTGTTTTTGATGGGCGCCCAGTCCGCCCTGTTCGGCCCGGTCAAGTACGCGATCCTGCCGCAGCACCTGCGCGAGGACGAACTCGTCGGCGGCAACGCCCTGGTCGAGTCGGGCACCTTCGTCGCCATCCTCGCCGGCACCCTGACCGGGGGCGTGCTGATCGCCCTGCCGCAAGGCATGGCCTGGGTATCGGCCGTCGTCATCACGCTCGCCGTGCTCGGCTATGCCGCCAGCCGCCATATCCCTGCAGCCGCGCCGGCCGCGCCCGGGCTGCGGATCAACTGGAATCCGCTCACCGAGACCTGGCGCAACTTCCGCTTCACCCGCGGCAATCGCACCGTTTTCCTGTCGATCGTCGGGGTGTCGTGGTTCTGGTTCTACGGCGCGGTATTCCTGTCGCAGTTTCCCGCCTATGCCAAGGACACGCTCGGCGGCGACGAGCATGCGGTGGTCCTGCTCCTCGCGCTGTTCTCGATCGGCATCGGCATCGGCTCCCTGCTGTGCGAGCGCCTGTCGCGCGGGCGCATCGAGCTCGGACTGGTGCCGTTCGGCTCGATCGGCCTGTCACTGTTCGCCTTCGACCTGTGGTGGAGCAGCCCGGCGCCGGGCGCAGCGGCGGCGGCGCTGACGATCGGCGAAGTGCTCGCCCGCGGCGAAAGCTGGCGGGCGCTCGCCGACCTGGTCGCAATCGGCATGTTCGGCGGCTTCTACATCGTGCCGCTGTATGCCCTGATCCAGCGCCGCAGCGAACCCGCCCACCGCTCGCGCGTGATCGCCGGCAACAACATCCTCAACGCCTTCTTCATGGTGATCGCGGCGGCGATGGGCGCCGGGCTGCTCGCCGCCGGCGCCAGCGTTCCCCAGCTCTTTCTCGTCACCGCGCTGCTCAACCTCGCGCTCGCCGCCTACCTCTTCAGCCAGGTGCCGGAGTTCGTGCAGCGCTTCGCCGCCTGGCTGCGCGGCCGGCGCTGAGGCGAAAGCGCGGCCGCCCACCTCAGCGCAGGCGGCCGAGCAGGCCGTCGAGCTGGTCGAGGCTGGCGAAGCGGATCGTCACTTCGCCCGCGCCCTTCTTGTTGGCCTTGATCTTCACCATGGCGCCGATCGCGTCGGCGATCTCCTCCTCGAGTCGCAGCAGGTCGCGGTCGGGCGGGGGGGCAGGCTTTTTCTGGCGCGGATTGAGGACCTGCTGCACCAGGCGCTCGGTATCGCGCACCGACAGCTGGCGCGCGGCGACCTGGTTGGCGAGCTGGATCTGGCTGGCACCGTCGAGCGGCAGCAGCGCGCGCGCGTGCCCCATGTCGATGTCGCCGGCCATCAGCAGCTCCTGCACCGGGCGCGCGAGGTTGAGCAGACGCAGCAGGTTGGACGCCGCCGGGCGCGAGCGGCCGACGGCGTCGGCGGCCTGCTGGTGGGTCATCGCGAACTCGTCGATCAGGCGCTGGATGCCGCCGGCCTCCTCGAGCGGGTTGAGGTCCTCGCGCTGGATGTTCTCGATCAGCGACATCGCCAGCGCCGCCTCGTCCGGGATCTCGCGCACCAGGCAGGGCACCTCGGCGAGGCCGGCGATCCGCGCCGCGCGCCAGCGCCGTTCGCCGGCGATGATCTCGTAGGCATCGTCGTCCACCGGGCGCACCAGGATCGGCTGCATCACGCCCTGGAGCTTGATCGAGGCCGCCAGCTCCTCCAGCGAGCCCGGGTCCATCCGGGTGCGCGGCTGGTAGCGCCCGGGCTGCAGGGCGATCGCCGGCAAGGACTGCAGCGCGCCCTTTTCGGCCTCGTCTTCGTGGTTGGCCGCGAGCAGCGCATCGAGTCCGCGGCCGAGGCCCTTGAGTCTGGGTTTGTTCATGATCTTGTCCGGCTTCAGAAGGTTTTCGCGCGCTCGATCATCTCGTGGGCGAAAGCCATGTAGGCCTGCGCCCCCTTCGACGCCTTGTCGAACACCACCCCGGGCATGCCGTGGCTGGGCGCTTCGGCCAGGCGCACGTTGCGCGGCACGATGGCGCGGAACACCTTGTCGCCGAAGTGGCTTTCGAGCTGGGCCGAGACCTGCTGCTGCAGGGTCACCCGGGGGTCGAACATCACCCGCAGCAGGCCGATGATCTTGAGCTCGCGGTTGAGGTTGGCGTGCACCTTCTTGATCGTGTTGACCAGATCGGACAGCCCCTCCAGCGCGTAATACTCGCACTGCATCGGAATGATGACGCCATGGGCACAGCACAGGCCGTTGAGGGTCAGCATCGACAGCGACGGCGGGCAGTCGATGAGGACGAAGTCGTACTCGTCGTGGAAGGCGGCGAGGGCGTTGCGCAGGCGTTTTTCACGCTGCTCGAGGTTGACCAGCTCGACTTCGGCGCCGGCAAGGTCGCGGTTGGCCGGGAGCACGTCGTAGCCCCCCGAAGGCGAGCTCACCCGCGCGCCGGCGAGATCGACTAGGCCGACCAGCAGCGGGTAGACCGAATCCTTCAGGCCGCGCTTGTCGATCCCGCTGCCCATCGTCGCGTTGCCCTGCGGATCGAGGTCGATCAGCAGGGTGCGCTGGCCGGCACGGTGCAGCGCGGCGGCGAGGTTGACGCAGGTGGTGGTTTTGCCCACTCCGCCTTTCTGGTTGGCGACACAGAAGATCTTGGCCATGATCGATTCAGGCTATTCCGTTGGCAAGGGTTGGACGGCGGCCGCGAAGGCCGCAGCGGATGTCGATGGCGCGGCCTGCGCGGGGCGCCGTGGGGCGATCGCTTCCGCCCCCCATCATGGCGCGCGGCGGATGACCAGCAGATGA
Source organism: Thauera chlorobenzoica (assembly GCF_001922305.1). Classification (NCBI taxonomy): domain Bacteria; kingdom Pseudomonadati; phylum Pseudomonadota; class Betaproteobacteria; order Rhodocyclales; family Zoogloeaceae; genus Thauera; species Thauera chlorobenzoica. The sequence goes on along the minus strand of NZ_CP018839.1, from coordinate 125,006 downwards.
CGCTCGGCACCGAGGCCGGGCACTTCCAGCGGCTGGATCGCGCTCACCGTCCACCCCGCGGGCAGGGCGGCGATCTCGGCGTCCGGGCGCAGCCCCTTCATCGCGTACAGCGCGCCGCCCTCGGCGACGAGGTGGCCGGAGAGGGCGACGAAATCGCCCAGGCTGGAGAACGCGCGCGAGATCACCCCGTCGGCCGCGCCGCCGGGCAGCGCATCGCCCCGCACCTGCTCGACGCGCCGGTGCAGCACGCCGAAGTTGCCCAGACCGAGCTCGATCTTCGCCTGCTGCTGGAAGCTCGCCTTCTTGCCCACGGCCTCGATCGAGGTCACGATCAGGCCGGGGCGCACGATCGCCAGCACCACGCCGGGCAGGCCGCCGCCGGAGCCGATGTCGGCGAGCCGATTCACCGCCGCCAGGTGCGGCAGCACCGCGAGCGCGTCGAGCAGGTGGTGGGTGACGAGCTCCTGCGGACTACGGATCGCGGTGAGGTTGTAGACCCTGTTCCACTTCAGCAGCAGCTCGCCGAAAGCGAGCAGGCGGTCGACGGTCTCCTGCGCGAGCACGAGGCCGAGTCCGGCGATGCCCTCGGCGAGCTGGGCGGCGCAGGGGGCGAGACGTCCGCTCATGCCGCCGGCCTCCGCGCCGGGGGCGCTTTTTCTGCCGCGCCGGCGCGCGCCGCCAGCTCGCGGCGCTTGAGCCACACCAGCAGCAGCGAGATCGCCGCCGGCGTCACCCCCTGGATTCGGCTCGCCTGGCCGATGGTCTCCGGCTTGTGCTGGTCGAGCTTTTGCTGCACTTCCTTCGACAGCCCGCGCACCTGGGCATAGTCGAGGTCGGCCGGCAGGCGGGTGGCCTCGGCCCCGGCCTGCCTGGCGACCTCGTCCTGCTGGCGGTCGATGTAGCCCTGGTACTTGGCGGCGATCTCGATCTGCTCGATCACCTGCGGGTCGGTCGCGGGCGCATCCGGCGCACCGGGCAGGCTAATCAGCGCAGCGTAGGTGGTCTGCGGCCGGCGCAGCAGCTCGAAGTAGCGCTGCTCGCGCTCGAGCGCCTTGCCCAGCACACGCTGCTGGTCCTCGGAAGGAATCGCCTCCGGCCGCGCCCAGGCGGCCTTCAGCGCGGCGGTGCCGCGCTCGATCGCCTCGCGCTTGGCGCAGAACGCCGCCCAGCGCACATCGTCCACCAGGCCCAGTTCGCGCCCCTTCTCGGTCAGGCGCAGGTCGGCGTTGTCCTCGCGCAGGCTCAGGCGGTACTCGGCGCGCGAGGTGAACATGCGGTAGGGCTCGGCCACGCCGCGGGTGACGAGGTCGTCCACCAGCACGCCGAGGTAGGCCTCGTCGCGGCGCGGGCACCACGGCGCGCGCTCCTGCGCCTGGAGCGCGGCGTTGGCGCCGGCGAGCAGGCCCTGCGCGGCCGCTTCCTCGTAGCCGGTGGTGCCGTTGATCTGGCCGGCGAAGAACAGCCCGGCGATCGACTTCGTCTCCAGGCTGGACTTGAGGTTGCGCGGGTCGAAATAGTCGTACTCGATGGCGTAGCCGGGGCGCAGGATGTGGGCGTTCTCCAGCCCGCGCATCGAGCGCACAAGCGCGAGCTGGACGTCGAAGGGGAGCGAGGTGGAAATCCCGTTGGGGTAGATCTCGTGGGTCGTCAGGCCTTCCGGCTCGAGGAAGATGTTGTGGCTATCGCGGTCGGCGAAGCGGTGGATCTTGTCCTCGATCGACGGGCAGTAGCGCGGCCCCACCCCCTCGATCACGCCCGAGTACATCGGCGAGCGGTCGAGGTTGGCGCGGATGATGTCGTGGGTGCGGGCGTTGGTCTGGGTCATCCAGCACGGCAGCTGGCGCGGGTGCTGGCCGGGGTGACCGAGGAAGCTGAACACCGGCACCGGGTCGTCGCCCGGCTGCACCGTCATCACCGAAAAGTCGATCGTGCGCGCATCGAGGCGCGGCGGGGTGCCGGTCTTCAGCCGCCCCTGCGGCAGCGCGAGTTCCTTCAGGCGCGCGCCGAGCGAACTCGCCGGCGGATCGCCGGCGCGCCCCGCCGGGTAGTGTTCGAGGCCGACGTGGATCAGGCCGTTGAGGAAGGTTCCCGCGGTCAGCACCACCGTCGGCGCCTCGAAACGCAGGCCGATCTGGGTCACCACCCCGGTGACGCGGTCGCCGACCACGGTGAGGTCGTCCACCGCCTGCTGGAACAGCCACAGCTTGGGCTGGTTCTCCAGCCGCGTCCGGATCGCCGCCTTGTACAGCACGCGGTCGGCCTGGGCGCGGGTGGCGCGCACCGCCGGCCCCTTGGAGGCGTTGAGGATGCGGAACTGGATTCCGCCCTCGTCGGTGGCGGCGGCCATCGCGCCGCCCAGCGCATCGACCTCCTTCACCAGGTGGCCCTTGCCGATGCCGCCGATCGAGGGGTTGCAGCTCATCGCGCCGAGGGTCTCGAGGTTGTGGGTGAGCAGCAGCGTGGCCGCCCCCATGCGCGCCGCGGCGAGCGCGGCCTCGGTCCCGGCGTGACCGCCGCCGACCACGATGACGTCGAAACGGGTGGGGTAGAGCATCATGCGCGCCGCGCCGGAAACCTGGTGGAGAAGGGGCGCGATTCTACGCCGAAGCGCGCCCGAAGCCTAGTCCGCGAGCCCCGTGTTTCACGAAATAATCATGCTGAAACATTGGTTTATCTTTCTATCGAGGACTCCGTGAAGAGTCCTATGGACGGCCGCCGGGGCCATATCGGCGCCCGTGCCGGCCGCGGGCGGGAGCGGCACGGCGGTTCCGCCCGGCGCTTGCGTACCGGCGACGCCCGCACGCGCGGCGCGGCTCGCTGCCCTGGCCTGCAAGCGGGACCCGCCGGGGCTATCCGGCGACGCGCCCGGCCACTATAGTGCGGGCCGAAACTTCAATGCCGACCGCGGCTCCGGATGCCTCCCCATGTTCCGTTCGCTCGACTCCCGTGACGTCCTCCTGACCACCCTCGCCGCGGCCGGCATCCTGCTGGTGACGATGGGCGCGCGCCAGTCGATGGGTCTCTTCGTCGGCCCGCTCAACACCGCCACCGGGCTCGGGATCGCCACCATCAGCCTGGCGATGGCGGTGGCCCAGTTCGTCTGGGGGGCGATCCAGCCGGTGGCGGGCGCCGTCGCCGACCGCTACGGCGCCCGCCCGGTGCTGGTCGGCGCGCTGCTGCTGCTCGCGCTCGGCAGTGCGATCACCCCGTTCATGGACTCCACCTTCGGCCTCGTGCTGACGATCGGGCTGCTGACGGCGATGGGTTCCGGCGCGGCCAGCTTCTCGGTGCTGATCGGCGCCGCCGCCCAGCGCATTCCGCTCGAAGCGCGCGGCACCGCCTCGGGCGTGATCAACGCCGGCGGCTCCTTCGGCCAGTTCCTGTTCGCCCCGATCCTGCAGAAGCTGATCCAGAGCGTGGGCTGGATGGGGGCGATGTGGGCGATGGCGCTGATGACGCTGGCCGCGCTGCCGCTGATCGGCCGCCTGACGCGCGCCGGCGCTCCCCCGGTGGTGCACGCCGAGGCCGACCACGGCGTGCTGCGGGCAATCGGCGACGCGCTCAAGGACCGCAGCTACCGCCTGCTGCACCTGGGCTTTTTCACCTGCGGCTTTCACATCGCCTTCCTCGTCACCCACCTGCCGGGCGAAGTCGAGCTGTGCGGCCTGCCGCCCACGGTGGCGAGCTGGTCGCTGGCGATCATCGGCCTGGCCAACATCGCCGGCAGCCTCTACGCCGGGGCCTGCGTGTCGCGCTATCGCAGCAAGCACATCCTCGCCGCGATGTACGCTTCACGCGCGCTGCTGGTCGCCGCCTACCTGATGATGCCGCGCACCGAATGGACCTTCTACCTGTTCGCCGCCGGCCTCGGCTTCACCTGGCTGGCGACCGTGCCGCCGACCGCGGCGATCGTCGGCAAGCTGTTCGGCGTGCGCTACCTCGGCACCCTGTTCGGCCTCACCCTGCTGTCGCACCAGATCGGCGGCTTCCTCGGCGCCTGGCTCGGCGGCCTCGCGCTCGTCGAGTTCGGCGATTTCAGCTGGATGTGGTACGCCGACATCGCGCTCGCGGGCATGGCCGCGCTGGTCAACCTGCCGATCCGCGAGGCGAAGGTGACGCGCCGCCTGGCGCCGGCCTGAGCGTCCCCCCGTTCGCCCGCATCCCCCTTTCCCGAACCCCCTTTTCCGATTCCCTCCCCGCGCCCGCCGGCGGCCTTGCTCAGGCCGCGAGCAGGCGGGCAAAGCGCGCGAGGTGGTCCTGGGTCGAGCCGAAGCGCTTCTCGATCGCGAACAGGCGGCGGAAGCCGTGGGCGATGTCGAGCTCCTCGGTCATCCCCATTCCGCCGTGGAGCTGGACCGCCTGCTCGCCGACGAAGCGGCAGGCCTCGCCCACCACCACCTTGGCCGCCGACATCGCCCGCGCCCGCTCCGCCGCCGTCCCGGCACCCGCGCGCGCAGCGGCGAGGTAGGCCATCGAACGCGCCTGCTCGAGGTGGATCAGCATATCCGCGATGCGGTGCTGCAGGACCTGGAAGGTGGCAATCGGCGCGCCGAACTGGGTGCGCGCGCGGGTGTATTCGACGGTCGCCTCGAGGCTGCGCTCGAGCACCCCGACCGCCTCCCCGCACACCGCCGCCAGCCCGCTGTCGAGCACCGCGAGCAGGGCTTCGGCGGCATCGCCCTCGCCCCTCCCTTCGTCCTTCCCCTCGCCACCGCCCGCTTCGCCGTCCGCACCAAGACGGGCCGACGCGGGCAGGTAGACCTGTTCGAGGAACAGATCCGCCGCCCCACCCCCATCGACCGTCGGGTACGCCGCCAGGCGCAGGCCGGGCACATCGCGCCCGAGAGCGAACAGCGCCACCCCGCCGCCGTCGGTGCGCGCCGACACCAGCAGCAGATCGGCGCGCGCGCCGTGCTCGACCGCCGTCTTGCGGCCCTCGAGCAGGTAGCCGGCGCCGACCCGGGTCGCGCGCGTCGCCAGCGCCAGGGCATCGCCGCGGGTGCCGCGCTCATCGTGGGCGAAGGCGGCGATCAGCGTGCCCGCCGCCATCGGCCGCAGCCAGCGGCGGCGCTGGGCGGGGGAGCCGAGGCGGACGATCGCCTCCGTTGCCAGCACCGCGCTCGCCAGATAGGGCTCGGCGAACAGGCCCTTGCCGAAGGCGGACATCACCAGCAAGGTGTCGACCGCGTCGCCACCCACGCCGCCGTCTTCCTCCGGCACCCGCAACGCCAGCAGCCCCAGCTCGGCCAGCGTGCGCCAGAGGCCGGCCTCCCGTGCGCCGCGCTCGCCGCCAGCGCCGCCCAGGATCGCGCGCCGGGTGTCGAAGCCGTACTCGCGGGCAATGAAGCGCGCCGCGGTGTCGCGCAGCAGCAACTGTTCGTCGGTGAAGGAAAAGTCCATCGCCTCACTCCTTACAGGCCCAGCATGCTGCGGGCGATGATGTTGCGCTGGATCTCGTTCGAGCCGCCGTAGATCGACAGTTTGCGCATGTTCAGGTACTGCGAGGTCGGGGTGCGCGCATGGACCGGCAGCGGGCAGTCGCCCGCGTAGCCGGCTGCCATCGCCTCGCGGTCGTAGGGCAGCGCCTGGAGGCCGAGGGCCTCGGTCATCAGGGCGAAGATCTCCTGCTGGATCTCGCTGCCGCGGATCTTCAGGATCGACGCTTCCACTCCCGGCGCGCGCTGCTCGGCCTCGGCCGAGAGCACGCGCAGGTTGGTGATCTCGAGCGCCATCAGTTCGATTTCGACGCGCGCGACGCGAGCGGCGAACAGCGGCGCCTCGAGCAGCGGACGGCCGTCGCCGGTCTCGCTGCGGGCGATGCGCTTCAGCCGCGCCAGTTCACGGCGGGCGATGCCGATCCCGGCGATGTTGCTGCGCTCGTGGCCGAGGAGGAACTTGGCGTAGGTCCAGCCGCGGTTTTCCTCGCCGACAAGGTTGGCCACCGGCACGCGGACGCCTTCCAGCCACACTTCGTTGACCTCGTGGGCGCCGTCGAGGGTGCGGATCGGGCGCACGCGGATGCCGGGCGAGCTCATGTCGATGAGCAGGAAGGAGATCCCACGCTGGGGCTTGGCCGCGGGGTCGGTGCGCACCAGGCAGAACATCCAGTCGGCGTAGTGGGCAAAAGTGGTCCAGGTCTTCTGCCCATTGACCACGTAATGCTCGCCGTCGCGCACCGCCCGCGTCCGCAGCGCGGCGAGGTCGGAGCCGGCACCCGGTTCGGAATAGCCCTGGCACCACCACGCCTCGCCGGCCAGGATCGGCGGCAGGAAGCGCTGCTGCTGCGCCGCGCTGCCGAACGCCATCAACACCGGCGCCACCATTTTCAGCCCGAACGGCACCAGCCGCGGCGCGCCGGCTTCGGCGCAGGCGTCGTCGAACAGGTACTGCCGCACCGGGCCCCAGCCGGTGCCGCCGAACGCGACCGGCCACGACGGCCCGCCCCAGCCGCGCGCATGGAGCACGCGCTGCCAGGCGAGATAGTCTTCGCGCTCGAGGCAGATGCCGTTGAGCACTTTGTGGCGCACGGCGGCGGGTAGGTGATCGCGCAGGAAGCTGCGCACTTCGGCGCGGAACGCCCGTTCTTCGGCAGTGAAATCCAGGTCCATCGTCATCCCTTCGCTACGGTCGGCCGGCTGCACGGGGGAGGCGTTCCCGCCCGCCCCCCTCGCCGGCCCGGCTCATCACAGGCCCTCGGCGCCGGCTCGCCGTCAAATGGCCATCGAACAAGCCTCATGCCGCCCCCCGCCGCGCGAACCGCCACCACGGCAGCACCCGGCTCATCGACAGCACCGCACCACTCGACATCGGCGCATAGCCGGGCAGGGCGGCGAGGCGGCGCTGCCAGGCGGGAGTCGCGAGCAGGGCGAGCAGGGCGCGGGTGGCGGGCTGCTCGAGGCTGCTCTTGAGGCAGGCGAGATAGTAGTTCTCCTCAGCCAGGGGGATGAAGCCCAGGCCGCGCGCACGCGCGCTGGCCTCGATGCCGAGGCCGGCATCGGCGTCGCCGCTCGCCACCGCTTGGGCGATCGCGGCATGCGACGGTTCCTCGCGGTCGTAGCCCGGCAGCGCCGCAGGATCGATCCCGGCTTCGGCAAGCAGCTCGTCGAGCAGCACCCGGGTGCCGCTCCCCCGCACCCGGTTGATGAAGCGCACCTCGCGCGCGGCCAGATCGGCGAGCGAATGCAGGCCGAGCGGGTTGCCCGGCGCCACGATCAGCCCCTGGGTGCGCCGCGCGAAGCCGATCAGCTTGTGCTGGCCGGGGCGCAGCAGCGGCTTGTAGGTGCGCCGCGACAGCGAGTCGGGTGCAGGCGCCAGCCGGGTGTGGAAGCCCGCCATCGTGCACCGCCCTTCGTTGAGCGCGCGGATCGCATCGACGCTGCCGGTGAAGCGGATGTCCAGGTGCAGACGCTCGCCGCGCGCGTGCTCGCGCAGTGCGGCGAGCCCCTCGTCATGGCTGGCGTAGAAGGTCAGCACGTGCGCGGAATCGTCGAAGGCCACCGCGAAGGCGCGTTCGAGGTCGGCGCGCAGGGCCTCGATCTGCGGCAGCAGCCGCGCCTGAGCCTGGCGCTCGGCCCACAGCAGCTTGGCGCCGAACTCGCTCAAGCGCGCCGCCTGGCCCTTCTCCCACAAGATCAGCGGCTGGCCGAGTTCGCCTTCCCAGCGCTTGAGCTCGCCCCAGACGTGGCGGTAGGACAGCCCCAGCGTGCGCGCCGCGGCCGAGATCGAACCCTGCTCGCGCACCGCCTGCAGCAGATCGAGCAGGGGGTTGCGGATCGGCGCGGTGCCGGCGCTGCCGCCGAGAACGTAATTCAGTCTGACTCTGTGCATGTTTCCGGCTCATCACCGCCCTGCAGCCTCCGCAGGACTGGGCGGAGAGTACCCCATTCCGGTCGATCCGTTGGTGCACGACGAAAATCGATCAGGGCTGAAGCGGCGCCCCCGGGCGCCTCTGCGGAGGCGTTTTCCTATGCATCCCACTTCATACCGGAAAAGACCGTTGCAGCCCAAAGCCAGTAAAAACTGTGAATTCAATTAACTGAATTAAAAGAGATTTTTTTAACTTGATACATAAATATTGATTTTCATTTTTTAATTTGTATCATGAAAAAACCGCGTATCGAAAGCGCACATCGAGTTGCAGAAGACGTTTCAAAAACGGAGTTTGCTATGCATACGAGTTCCTATCCGGTGACCGAAACACATGGCCGCTACGGCGTCGAGCGCTGGAGCGGCGGCGACACGGTGCACGCCGAAGACACCGTCGCCGAGGAGACCCCGGTCGCCCTGGTCTACAACGGCTTCTCGCAGGCGGTGATGCTGGCCACGCCACAGGACCTGGACGATTTCGCCCTCGGCTTCAGCCTCAGCGAAGGCATCGTCGGGCGCCCGGGCGAGCTCTACGACATCGACGTCATCGAGCACGGCAGCGGCTGTGAAATCCGCATGCACCTGGCCGGCGAGCGTTTTGCGCACCTGCGCAGCCGACGCCGCGCGCTGGCCGGACGCACCGGCTGCGGCCTGTGCGGCATCGAAAGCCTCGAGCAGTTGCTCCAGCGCCCTTGCCCGAACCAGAGCACCGCCGCCGCCGCCGTGGCCTCCGGCGCGCTGCTGCGCGCGCAATCCGAGCTGCACGCCCTGCAGCCCCTGTTCCACCTCACCGGCGCGGTCCATGGCGCGGCCTGGTGCCGGCTCGACGGCAGCGTCGCGCTGGTGCGCGAGGACGTCGGCCGCCACAACGCGCTCGACAAGCTGATCGGCGCCATCGCCGCCCAGGGTGGCGGTTTCGGCGACGGCTTCGTGCTGATGACCAGCCGCGCCAGCTACGAGATCGTGCAGAAGGCGGCCGCGGTCGGCATTCCGGTGATCGCCGCGCGCTCGGCGCCCACCGGAATGGCGGTGCGCGTGGCCCAGGCCGCCGGGGTGACCCTCGTCGGTTTCGCCCGCGATGCCCGCCACAGCGTCTATTCCCACCCGCAACGGATCCACTGAAACGAGGCCCCTGTGATGACCAGCGAAACAACCCGGACGGTGCGGAACGTTCCCACCTACTGCTACAACTGCGTGGCCGGCCCCGACTTCATGACCGTGAAAGTGGTCGACGGCGTCGCCACCGAGGTCGAGCCCAACTTCGCCGCCGCCGACGTCCATCCGGCGCGCGGACGGGTGTGCGTCAAAGCGCATGGCCTGGTGCAGAAAACCTACAACCCGCACCGCATCCTGCAGCCGATGAAGCGCACCAATCCGCAGAAGGGGCGCAACGAGGATCCGGGCTTCGTGCCGATCTCGTGGGACGAGGCGCTCGGCATCATGGCCGACAAGCTCAACGCGATCCGCGCCAAGGGCCTGATCGACGAGTCCGGCCTGCCGCGGGTCGCGGCCAGCTTCGGCCACGGCGGCACGCCGGCGATGTACATGGGCACCCTCCCCGCCTTCCTCGCCGCCTGGGGGCCGATCGACTTCAGCTTCGGCTCCGGGCAGGGAGTCAAGTGCGTGCATTCCGAGCACCTGTACGGCGAGTTCTGGCATCGTGCATTCACCGTCGCCGCCGACACCCCGCTGACCCGCTACGTGATCTCGATCGGCAGCAACGTCGAAGCTTCCGGCGGTCCGTGCGCGGTCACCCGCCACGCCCAGGCGCGGGTGCGCGGCTACAAGCGCGTACAGGTCGAACCCCACCTCTCGATCACCGGCGCCTGTTCGGCCGAATGGGTGCCGATCCGCCCCAAGACCGACCCCGCCTTCATGTTCGCCCTGATCCATGTGATGGTGTGCGAACACGGCCTCGCCCGGCTCGACCTGCCCTTCCTGCGCGATCGCACCTCCTCGCCCTACCTGGTGGGACCGGACGGGCTCTACCTGCGCGACCCGGACAGTGCCAAGCCGCTGATCTGGGACAGCACGCGCGCGCGCGCCGTGCCCTTCGACACGCCGGGCGCGGTGCCGGCGCTGGAAGGCCGCTTCCGCGTCGCCGCGGCGATCAGCGTCGACGCCGACGACGCGCGCCGCCCCCTCGTCGAAGTCGACGGCGTCCCGGCCTTCGTCAAGCTCGTCGAACACATGGGCAAATACAGCCCGGAGTGGGCGGCGCAGATCTGCGACATCCCGGCGGACACGATCCGCCGCATCGCCGGCGAGTTCCTCGACAACGCCGGTATCGGCGGCACCATCGAGATCGACGGCGCGACCCTGCCGCTGCGCCCGGTGGCGGTGACCCTGGGCAAATCGGTCAACAATGGCTGGGGCGCATTCGAGTGCTGCTGGGCACGCACCGTGCTCGCCACCCTGGTGGGGGCGCTCGAAGTCCCCGGCGGCACGCTCGGCACCACCGTGCGCCTGAACCGCCCGCACGACGACCGCCACCTCAGCGTCGTCGCCGGCGAGGACGGCTTCATGGCGCAGAAGTTCAACCCCACCGACAAGGAACACTGGGTCGCCCAGCCCACCGGGCGCAACGCCCACCGCACCCTGGTGCCGATCGTCGGCAACTCGGCCTGGAGCCAGGCGCTGGGGCCGACCCAGCTGGCGTGGATGTTCCAGCGCGAAGTGCCGCAGGACTGGAATCTGCCGATGCCGACGATGCCCGAGATGTGGTTCATCTACCGCTCCAATCCGGCAATCTCGTTCTGGGACACCCAGACCCTGGTGGACACCATCGCCACCTTCCCGTTCACGGTGTCGTTCGCGTACACGATCGACGAGACCAACTTCTTCGCCGACCTGCTGCTGCCCGAGGCCACCGACCTCGAATCGCTGCAGATGATCCGGGTCGGCGGCACCAAGTTCGTCGAACAGTTCTGGACCGCGCGCGGCGTCGTGCTGCGCCAGCCGGCGGTCGAGCCGCAGGGCGAGACGCGCGACTTCACCTGGATCAGCACCGAACTGGCGCGCCGCACCGGGCTGCTCGAGGCCTACAACAAAGCGCTCAACCGCGGCGCCGGCGGAGTGTCGGCGCTCAAAGGCGGGGGTTACGATTTCAGCCTCGACCCTGCGCGCGAACACGATGTCGACACGATCTGGGACGCCGTCTGCCGCGCCGCCTCGGCCGAGCTTTCCGGCGGACGCGAAACGCTCGACCTGGCCTGGTTCAAGGAGCACGGCTTCTACACCGTGCCGATGTCGCAGAAAGCCTGGTATCTGACCCCAACCCTGGCGGAAAAGGGACTGCGCTACGAGCTGCCCTATCAGGAGCGCCTGCTGCGCATCGGCCGCGAGCTCGGCAACCGCCTGCACGAGAACCGGATGCACTGGTGGGACGAACAGCTCTCCGAATACACCGCGCTGCCCGAATGGCACGACGTGCCCGGGCGCTGGGAGCAGGCCCTGGTGCGCAGCGGGGCGAAGGCGGAGGACTTCCCGCTGTGGCTGCTGGCGACCAAGAGCATGCAGTACCACACCGGCGGCAACGTCAGCATCGCGCTGATGCGCGAAGTCGCGCAGAACGTGCGCGGCCACACCGGCGTGATCATCAACGCCGACACCGCACGTGGCTACGGCATCGCCGACGGCGACCGTGTCGAGATCCGCTCGCACATCGGCGCCACCTACGGCAAGGCGGTGCTCGCCGAGGGCATCCGCCCCGACACGCTGGTGATCGTCGGCCAGTTCGACCACTGGGCCACCCCCTTCGCCAAGGACTTCGGCATGCCCAGCCTGAACACGATCGCACCGATGTCGATGGAGCTCACCGACGCCACCGGCTCGGGTGCCGATATCGTCCGCGTCGCGATTCACCGCATCTCCGGGAGGCAAGCGCAATGAGCCGCTATGTGATGACCATCGACCTGCGCCGCTGCGTCGGCTGCCAGACCTGCACCGCCGCGTGCAAGAACGCCAACGCCACCCCGCCCGGGGTGCAATGGCGACGCGTGCTCGACCTCGAAACCGGGAAGTTCCCCGACGTGCGGCGCAGCTTCCTGCCGATGGCCTGCATGCACTGCGAGAACCCGCCGTGCGAGGAAGTGTGCCCGACCCAGGCCACGCAGAAGCGCGGCGACGGCCTGGTCACCATCGACTACGACGTTTGCATCGGTTGCGCGAACTGCATCATGGCCTGCCCCTACGAGGCGCGCTCGATCGTGCACGAAGCGCGCTTCGCCTACGGCGACCAGCCGATCGCCTCGGAAGCGGTGCGCTTCGATCCGGCGCGCATCTCGGTGGCAACCAAATGCACCTTCTGCAAGGACCGCATCGACGAGGCCGCGCGCAGCGGACGCATTCCGGGCCGTGACCCGGAGGTCACTCCGGCCTGCGTCAACTCGTGCATCTCCGGGGCGATGGCCTTCGGCGACCTCGACGACCCCGACAGCGCGGTCAGCCGGCTGCTCGCCGAAACACAGCATTTCCGCATGCACGAGGAGCTCGGCACCGGGCCCAGCGTGTATTACATCTGGGATCAGGCATGAAACACGTTCAGCAAAGACCGGCCGGCCACCTGGCGCCCCGCCGGCAGCAAAACTGGGACTGGCGCGCCGCGGGCAACTTCGTCTGCGGGGGGGCGGGCGGCGGCCTGCTGTTCCTGGCCGCGCTCGCCCACCTCGCCGGCGCCGAAGTGCGCCATCTGATCGGTGCCGGCCTGCTGCTGGTGGGCACCGGACTGTTCTGCGTATGGCTCGAAATCGGCCGCCCATGGCGCGCGCTCAACGTCTTCCGTCACCTGCGCACCTCGTGGATGACGCGCGAAGCTTCGGTGGCGCCGCTGCTCTTCATTTCCGGCGCGCTCGCCGTCGCCGGCCTCCATCCGGTGCTGCCGGTGCTCGCCGGGCTGTGCGGGCTGGCCTTTCTCTACAGCCAGGCACGCATCCTGGCTGCCGACAAAGGCATCCCGGCCTGGCGCCATCCACGCTGCGCGGCCGTGGTGGTGGCGACCGGTCTCGCCGAAGGCGCCGGCCTGCTCGCCCTCGCCACGCCAGTCCTGCCGGCGCGCCTGCTGCCGCTGGCCGCGCTCGTCCTGATCCTCGCCCTGCTCGCCCGCCTGTGGCGGTGGAAGCGTTATCTCGCCGGCCTCAACGCCGACGGCGCCCCGCTCGGCAGCCTCCAGGCGCTGAGCACAATCGAGCGCCGCTTCGTGCTGTTCGGCCACCTCGTGCCGGCCGCCTTCGCCGCGGCGGCAGGGGCAGGCATGCCGGGCGCCGCCGCCGCGCTCGCCTTCGCCGGGCTGATGGCGGTCGGCGGCGGCTGGTTGTTCAAGTACACCCTGGTCCGGCGCGCCGCGTTCACCCAGGGAATCGCACTCAAACACCTGCCGGTACGCGGCCGCGGCCCGGCCGGCGCAGCAGTGAAGCCGGGCTGGAGCGGGCACTGACAGGCCTGCCCCGCGCTACCGTACAGCCCCCACCGCGCACCGGATCACGGCGCGGGTATTGCGGCAGGTTCGTCGCCGAGCCCGCCGAAGCGCCGGTAGAACCTGGCCGCGGCGGGCGGCAGCGGCCCGCTCGGCGTCCCGCACAGCGCCAGCAGGTGCTGCTGGGCGAGGCGGTAGGTGAGGCGATACAGGGCGCGGCACAGCTCGCGGGCGGTCGCCCCGCTCCACTTGCGCGGCGTCATCTGCGCGGGCAGTTGCGGATCATGCAGCAGCACACGGCGGAACTCGTGCATCAGCAGCGTCTGCACCAGGAAGCATTGCTCGGGATCGAGGCTGCGCGCGGCGCTCAGGGTGCGCAGCAGGGGGCGGAAGCGGGCAAGGAACGCGTCGTAGGTGGCGCCGATCGCCTCCAGGTCCCAGCACTCCTGCGCCAGTTCCACGAGCGGCAGGCTGGTCAGCGCATCGAGGCTGTGGGCGTCGAGCGGCACCACCTTGTCGCGCGTACCGGTGCCGTCGAGGATTTCCAGCAGGGTCGCCGAATCGGACGACGGGCGCACGAGCACGCCCGCCGCCACCGCACCGTATCCCGCCCACGACAGTTCCCGGCGCAAGGTGTCGCGCAAGCGCGTGGGCAGGGCCGCGGGCAGGATCACGACCTGCCACCGGCCGTCCCATTGCTCGTCGTGGACGTCGTAGATCCGCCGGGAAGCATGCTCGGCGCGGCGCAGGCCGGACGGCGTAAGGTGGTAGTAGCTGCGCCGCCCGATCTGTTCGGACACCAGCCAGTCGTCCTGCACCAGCCGGTACACGCTGGTCCTGACCACCCGCTCGTTGAGGCCGAGCGGCTCGACCAGGCGGATGAAGTCGCTGAGCCAGACGCCCCCCCCATGCGCTGCGATCAGGTCCCCGTAGACGGTAATGATCAGCGAATTGGCGCTGACGCGGCACTGGGACAGGTAGTCGCTGATCCAGCGATCGATGACACGGCTTTTCATGCTTGTCCGTCGGGTGGGCACGGCGGGCCGTGCGGGTTGCAAACGCGGGAAAGGCGGACCCGATTCTACGGTTTCGGCCGCAGACCGCCAAAGCCCTCGGGCCGCTTCTCCAATCGACCCGGTGCGCACGTGCCGACTCCTATGCACATCCGTTCATATTGATCGAATCCAGCTCGATCCATAAATTCCTGCAATCCGTCCCGTTTTCGGGATTGGCCCCGGCGCATGCCGCCGAACGCCCTCATCCATCCGCCCCCGTGCAGGAGCCCCCCATGCAATCCATCCGCCGCACCCGCCAGCACCTCAAGAGCCTCGCCGCCGGCGCGGTCCTAAGCCTGCTGTCCTTCGCCGCGCTCGCCCAGTCCGCCCCCGCCATCGTCGTCGCCTCGACCACCTCGACCGAGCAGTCCGGCCTGTTCGGCCACCTGCTGCCGCGCTTCACCCAGGCCAGCGGGATCGAGGTCAAGGTGGTGGCGCTCGGCACCGGCCAGGCGCTCGACATCGGCCGCCGCGGCGATGCCGACGTGGTGTTCGTGCACGACGAGGCGGCGGAGAAGAAGTTCGTCGCCGAAGGCCATGGCGTCGACCACCGCAAGGTGATGTACAACGACTTCGTCCTCGTCGGCCCCGCCGACGACCCCGCCGCGACCCGCGGCAAGGACATCACCGGCGCGCTGCAAAAGCTCGCCACGGCCCATGCCGCGTTCGTCTCGCGCGGCGACAAGAGCGGCACCCACGCCGCCGAATTGCGCTACTGGAAGGCCGCCGACGTAAGCGACAAAGGCACCGGCTACAAGGAATGCGGCTGCGGCATGGGCCCGGCGCTGAACATGGCGGCCTCGGCCGGCGCCTACGTGCTCGCCGACCGCGGCACCTGGCTCAGCTTCAAGAACCGCGCCGGCCTCGCGGTGCTGGTCGAAGGCGACACCCGCCTCTTCAACCAGTACGGCGTGATGGTGGTGAATCCCGCGCGCCATCCGCACGTCAAGGCCGCCGCAGCGCGCAAGTTCGTGGACTGGGTGGTCTCGGACGAAGGCCAGGCCACGATCGCAAGCTACCAGATCGACGGCGAGCAGCTGTTCTTCCCCAACGCCGGGCGCTGAAAGGCGTCACCCCCCGCCCACCGGCAGCGCCGTCTTGTCGATCACCCGGCGCAGCACGAAGCTCGAATGCACGCCGGTGACGCCGGGGATGCGGGTGATGCGATTGAGCAGCAGTTCCTGGTAGGCGTCCATGTCGGCGACCACCACCTTGAGCTGGTAGTCGGCGTCCTGGCCGGTGATCAGCAGGCATTCGAGCACTTCGGCAATGGCGCCGACCTCCGCTTCGAAGCGGCTGAAGCGCTCGGGGGTGTGGCGGTCCATCGAGATGTGGATCAGCGCCATCAGCGCCAGGCCGAGTTTTTTCGCATCGAGCAGGGCACGGTAGCCGAGGATCAGGCCGGCCTCCTCCAGCGCACGCAGGCGGCGCAGGCAGGACGAGGGCGACAGCGCGATGCGGTCGGCGAGGTCCTGGTTGCTGATCCGCCCGTCCTGCTGCAGGACATCGAGGAGCTGGCGGTCATAGCGGTCGAGTTGCATGATCGGCGCAATTCATGGATGAGATCGGCAGATCATTGCACGAAATGAACGATATCTGAAATATCGTTCTCGCAATGGGCAAATTGCAGTGCAACAACGCAATCGTCTGCCGCGCCCCCCGGCGTAGACTTTCCTCCATCGAACCACGCCCCGCCCACGAGGACCGCGCCATGATGCTGCCCGACCCCGCCGCCAAGTACCGCCCTTTCCCGACCATCGCCCTCGCCGACCGCCAGTGGCCGGGCAAAACCATCGAGCGCGCCCCGGTGTGGATGAGCACCGACCTGCGCGACGGCAACCAGGCCCTGTTCGAACCGATGAACGCCGAGCGCAAGATGCGCATGTTCCGCACCGTGTGCGGCATCGGCTTCAAGGAGATCGAGGTCGGCTTCCCGTCCGCGTCGCAGACCGACTTCGACTTCGTCCGTACGCTGATCGAAGGCGGCCACATTCCCGACGACGTCGCCATCGAAGTGCTGACGCCGGCACGCCCGGAGCTGATCCGGCGCACGCTGGAGGCGGTGCGCGGCGCGCGCCGGGCGATCATCCACGTCTACAACGCCACCTCGCCGGCCTTTCGCGAAATGGTATTCGCCATGGAGAAGGCCGAAGTGGTCGCGCTCGCGGTCTCAGCGGTGCGCCTGATCAAGGACATCGCCGCGACCATGCCGGAGACCACGATCGTGCTCCAGTACAGCCCGGAGACCTTTTCCGCCACCGAGCTCGAGTTCGCCCGCGAGGTGTGCGATGCGGTGACCGCGGCATGGGGCGCGACGCCGGCCGACAAGGTCATCCTCAACCTGCCGGCGACGGTCGAAGTCGCCACCCCCAACGTCTACGCCGACCAGGTCGAGTGGATGCACCGCCACCTCGCCCGCCGCGACAGCGTGGTGCTCTCGCTCCATCCGCACAACGACCGCGGCACCGGCGTCGCCGCCGCCGAACTCGGCCTGATGGCCGGTGCCGACCGCATCGAAGGCTGCCTGTTCGGCAACGGCGAGCGCACCGGCAACGTCGACATCGTCACCCTCGCGCTCAACCTGTACACCCAGGGCGTGGCGCCCGGGCTCGATTTCTCCGACATCAACGCGGTCGCGCGCACGGTCGAATACTGCAACCAGCTCCCCATCCACCCGCGCCACCCCTATGTCGGGGATCTGGTGTTCACCGCCTTCTCCGGCTCCCACCAGGACGCGATCAAGAAGGGCTTCGCCGCCCGGCAGGCGCTCGGTGGCGGACGCCGTGGCGAAACGGGCCGGTGGAACGTCCCCTACCTGCCGATCGACCCCGCCGACCTCGGCCGCAGCTACGACTCGGTGATCCGCGTCAACAGCCAGTCGGGCAAGGGCGGCATCGCCTACCTGCTCGAGACCGAATACGGCATCGTGATGCCGCGCCGGCTGCAGGTGGAGTTCTCGCGCGAAGTGCAGAAAGTCACCGACACCAGCGGCACCGAAATGAGCGCGGCGGCGATCTGGGCGCTGTTCCGACGCACCTACCTCGACACCGTCGCACCGGTGCGCTACCTCGAGCACCACCTCTTCGAGCACGGCGCGGCGCAGGGCATCCGCCTCGTCGTCGAGGTCGGCGCCACCCGCCACCTCCTGGTCGGCGAAGGCAACGGCCCGATCGACGCCGCGGTGCACGCGCTGCACGGTGCCGGCCTCCACGTCACCGTGCGCAGCTACGAGGAGCGCTCGCTCGCCCCCAGCCACGACGCCGGTGAGGCACGCGCCTGCGCCTTCGTCGAACTCGATGCCGAAGGTCGCGGTGAGGCCTACGGCGTTGGCGTCGACGCCAACATCGTCACCGCCTCGATCCGCGCCCTCGTCAGCGCGGCCAACCGCCTCGGCGTCGGCGCGGGCGAGGCGGGCAAGGACCGCCACACCCTCGCCGCGTGACCGGCCAGCGGCCCCCGCCGGCAGCATTCCGGCGGGGGCCGCCGCGCCCGGGGGCGCTCCGCTTCCGACCGCCCGTCCTCCCTGCACGCCCGTCCTCCCTGCACATTCCTCCGCGGCCCATCCTGGCGCCGCCGCGGCAACGCTTATATCATTGTCATTTTTATGTGATATGTATAAGCAGATGCTCAATCGATCGATCCTGCGCTTCCTCCTGGGCCTGCTGCTGGCGGGCGCCGGCGCCGCCTGCGGCAGCACCGGAGGCGACTTTCCTGCACCGCCGGCGATGCTCGCCGAGCGCTACCACGACGGCATCGATCCGGCCGACTACTGGGTCAGCGAAAAACTCGACGGCGTGCGCGCGCACTGGAACGGCAGCCGCCTGCGCCTGCGCAGCGGGCAACCGGTCGCCGCCCCGGGCTGGTTCGTCGCCGCGCTGCCGGCGGTGGTGCTGGACGGCGAGCTGTGGATGGGACGGCGCAGTTTCGACCGCCTCTCCGGCCTGATCCGACGCAACGCGCCCGACGATCCGGGATGGCGCGAAGTCCGCTACATGGTGTTCGAGCTGCCCGGCGCAGAGGGCGATTTCAGCACCCGCGTGCAGCAGCTGCGCGAACTCGCCGAGCGCGCTGCCGTGCCCTGGCTGCAGGCCGTGCCGCAGACCCGGGTCGCCGACCGGCGCGCGCTGCAGCGCCGCTTCGAGGAAGTCGTTCGCGGCGGCGGCGAAGGCCTGATGCTGCACCGCGCCAGCGCACGCTGGATACCGGGGCGCAGCAGCGCGCTGCTCAAGCTCACTCCCTGGCACGACGCCGAAGCGCGCGTCCTCGCCCACCTGCCGGGCAAGGGCCGGCTGCACGGAATGACCGGCTCCCTGCTGGTGGAAACCCCCGACGGCCGCCGCTTCCGCCTCGGCAGCGGGCTCAGCGACGCGCTCCGGCGCAGCCCGCCGCCGCCCGGCACCCTGGTCACCTACCGCTACCGCGAACTCACCCCCGCCGGCCTGCCGCGCTTCCCGCGCTACCTGCGCATGCGCGACCTGCCCTGAACGCCGCCTCCGGCCCGGGTTGCACCCGGCCCGACACTTCTTCCCGGCCGCGCGGACACGGCACACATGGCAACCGCCGCATCGGCTTCCTACACTGCGAAGAACCCCCCTTCTTCATCGCCGGCCCGGACGGCACCGGAGGACGCATGCGGGAAACCCACGAGGTGTTCAACCAGGTTCCCCCTCTGGTCGACTACAACCTGTTCGCCTGTGATGCGGCGCTGCACGACGCCCTCGCCCGCGAAGGCGGCAGCGCCCGGGCCGGCGCCCTCGACGCCCTCGGCACACAACTGGGCGGCACCGGAATCCTCGCCCTCGGCGAGCAGGCCAACCGCCACCCACCCGTGCTCGCCACCCACGACACCTGCGGCCGGCGGGTGGACCGGGTCGATTTCGACCCCGCCTGGCACCGCCTCAGCGCGCTCCTCTACGCTTCGGGCGTGCACAGCGCGGCCTGGCTCGACCCGCAGCCCGGCGCCCACGTCGCGCGCGCCGCCGCCTTCTACCTCCACGGCCAGGTCGAGGCCGGCAGCCTGTGCCCGGTGACGATGACCTTCGCCGCGCTGCCGCTGCTGCGCCGCGAGCCGGCGCTATGGCATACCCTGGCCAAGCGCTTCGCCGCGCGCGACTACGACGCCCGCGACCTGCCGCTGGCGGCCAAGCGCACCCTCAGCGTGGGCATGGGGCTGACCGAAAAGCAGGGCGGTTCCGACCTGCGCGCGACCACCACCCGCGCACGCGCGATCGGCGCCGGCGGACGCGGCGCAGAGTACGCCCTGGTCGGGCACAAGTGGTTCTATTCCGCCCCCGCGGCCGACGCCCATCTGGTCCTCGCACGCAGCGCCGACGACGCCCTGTCGTGCTTCTTCGTGCCGCGCTGGCGGCCCGACGGCACGCGCAACGCGATCCGCATCGAGCGCCTGAAGGACAAGCTCGGCAACCGCGCCAACGCCTCCGGCGAGGTCGAGTTCGGCGACGCCTTCGGCGTGCTGGTGGGCGAACCCGGGCGCGGCCTTCCCGCCCTGCTTGCGATGGCGGCCCACACCCGGCTCGACTGCGTGCTCGGCAGCGCCGCGCTGATGCGCCGCGCGCTCACCGAAGCGCTCCACCACGCCCGCCACCGCCGCGCCTTCGGCCGCCCGCTGCTCGAGCACGCGCTGATGCGCAACGTGCTCGCCGATCTTGCCCTCGAGAGCGAGGCCGCGCTCGCCCTCGCCCTCCACCTCGCCGCCGCGGTCGATGCCGGCGGGGACGAAGCGGCCGCCGGCACCGCCGGGGGAAGCACCGACGGCGACGGCGACGCCGCGGCCCTCGCCCGCGCCCGGCGCCGCATCCTGACTCCGGCGGCGAAGTTCTGGGTGTGCAAGCGCGCGATCGCGTTCACCGCCGAATGCATGGAAATCTGCGGCGGCAACGGCTATATCGAGGACGGCCCGATGCCCCGCCTGCTGCGCGAAGCGCCGGTCAACTCGATCTGGGAGGGCGCGGGCAACGTGATGTGCCTCGACGTGCTGCGCGCCCTCGACCGCGAACCCGAGGCCGCCACGCGCTTGGTCGACGACCTCGCCGACGGCTGTGCCGGCGAACCCCGCCTCGTCCGCGCCCTGCACGCCCTCCTCCCCGCCTTGCACACGTCGGCCGCCCACCAATGGCAGGCCCGCGCCCTCACCGCCGGCCTCGTGCTGCTGGCCCAGGCCGCGCTGCTGCGCCGCGACGCCCCGGCGACGGTGGCCGACAGCTTCATCGCCAGCCGCTTCGCCGACGCCGCCGGCGGCACGGGCGACCCGGTCTTCGGCCTGCTCGCCGACCCGGCGGCGGCACCAATCTTGCTGGCACGGGCCTGGCAGGCCGGATAGCCCGGCAGCGCGATGCGCAGGCGCGATGTCACCGCCGGCCCCGCCGGCCGCCGCCGATACAATGGCGGCCTCATCCATGGATCCGGGGCCCCGATGAAACTCAACGTTGAAGACTACCGGCGCGCCGCGCGCACGGTCCTGCCGCGCTTCGTGTTCGATTACGTCGATGGCGCCGCCGAGCGCGGCGACTGCCTGCAGCGCAACCGCGGCGGGCTCGACCGCCTGGCGATGCGGCCGCGGGTGCTGCGCGACACCCGCGGACTCGACACCCGGATCGAAGTGTTCGGCGAAACCTGGCAGCGGCCGTTCGCGATCGCGCCGATGGGCTTCAACGGCCTCACCCGGCCGCAGGGCGACGTCCTGCTGGCGCGCGCCGCCGCCGCCGCGGGCGTCCCGTTCGTGCTGTCGACGGCGTCGAATGCGCGCCTCGAGGCCGTCGTCCAGCCGTCGTCCGCACTCAACTGGTTCCAGCTCTACGTCATGGGCGAACGCGCCATCGCCGAGCAGATGGTGCGCCGGGCACGGCGCGCCGGCTACCGCGCGCTGGTGCTCACCGTCGATGTGCCGGTCAGCGGCTATCGCGAACGCGACGTGCGCAACGGCTTCAAGATGCCGTTCCGCCCCTCGCCCGCGACCCTCGCCAACCTGGCGACGCGGCCGCGCTGGCTGCTGCGCTTCATCGCCCACGGCATGCCGGGCTTCGTCAACCTCGCCGAAGAGGAAGGCAGCGACACCCTGCAGCTGCAAGCCGCCCTCCTCAGCCGCGAGATGGACCGCAGCCTGAGCTGGGAAAGCCTCGACTGGCTGCGCCGGCTGTGGGACGGACCGCTGCTGCTCAAAGGCGTGCTCCACCCCGACGATGCGCGCCAGGCGTGCGCGCGCGGCGTCGACGGGCTGATCGTCTCCAACCACGGCGGCCGCCAGCTCGACGGCGCGATCGCCACCATCGACGCGCTGGAAGCGGTGCTCGATGCGGTCGAGGACCGCCTGCCGGTGTTCGTCGACAGCGGTTTTCGCAGCGGGCTCGACGTCGCCAAGGCGCTCGCCCTCGGCGCCCGCGGCGTGTTTCTCGGCCGCCCGCTGCTCTACGGACTGGCGGTCGATGGCGAAGCCGGTGCCACCGCGGTGCTCGAGCTGATCGCCACCGAGCTCGAACGCACGATGATCCTCGCCGGCGCGCGACGCATCACCGAACTCGAACGCGGCCTGGTGCGCGCAGCCTGACCCGACGCCCGGCCCCGCAGCGCACGCGGGAAGCGCCGGCCGGCGCCGCGCGCGTGCCGGAAAGGGTGGTGAGGGGACGGAAACGTGCACCACTTTTGATCCGGGTCATGGCGGGCGGGCGGAATATCTGGTTGCGCGCGCAACTTTTCATCCTTATAGTTGCATGCGCAACCAAAAAGAAGATTGCCCCACCCCGCCCCCAAGGAGAGCCCGCAATGCATACCCCGACCACCGAACCGCGCCCCTCGATCTACTACGACTACCGGGTACACGAACCCTGGCTGCCATCCGCCCATCCGCCCCAGCAGCGCAGCAAAGTGCTGATCGTCGGCGCCGGCCCGGCGGGCATGGTCACCGCCCTCGAACTCGCCCGCCACGGCGTGCCCAGCGTGGTGGCGAGCGCCGAGCTGCAGGTCTCGCAAGGCAGCCGCGCGATCGTGTTCACGCGCCGCTCGATGGAAATCCTGCAGCAGCTCGGGGTCGCCGCGCGGATGACCGAAAACGGCCTGCCGTGGCGCTTCGGCAACTCCTATTACCGCGGCCAGCGCGTGTTCCGCATGGAAGCGCCGCACGACCCCGACGACCGCTTCTTGCCGATGCTCAACCTCCAGCAGCAGTACCTGGAGGAATACCTGCTCGAGGCCTGCGCGGCCAACCCGCTGATCGAGGTGCGCTGGGGCAACAAGGTCACCCGCGTGGATCAGATGGAAGGCTGCGCCCGGGTCGGGATCGACACTCCGGCCGAGCCCTACACGCTCGACGCCGACTGGGTGGTCGCCGCCGACGGCGGCCGCTCGGGCATCCGCACCGCGCTCGGCCTGCAGATGGAAGGGGCCTCCTACGAGGGCCTGTTCGTCATCGCCGACATCCGCATCGACCTGCCACTGCCGACCGAGCGGCTGGCCTTCTTCGACCCCGAGTGGAACCCGGGCAACACCATCCTGATGCATCGCGAGCCGCACGGCATCTGGCGCGTCGACTACCAGCTGCCGCCCGGCGAGACCCCCGAGGAGGCGCTGCGCCCCGAATCGCTGAAAGCGCGCATCGACGCCCAGCTGGCGATGATCGGCCACCCCGGCGCCGAATGGGAACTGGACTGGAGCTCGGTGTACTCCGCGCGCGCGCTGACCCTGCCCGACTACGTCCATGGCAACGTGATCTTCACCGGCGACGCCGCCCACCTGCTGCCGATCTTCGGCGTGCGCGGCGCCAACACCGCCTTCCAGGACGCGCAATCGCTGGGCTGGCAGCTCGCCTTCGTCATTCGGGGCCTGGCCGGCACGAAGCTGCTGGCCAATTACAGCGCCGAGCGCGTCGGCGCCGCCCGCGAGATCATCGACGAAGCCGGCAAGAGCACGCGCTTCATGACCCCGCCGTCGCGCGGCTTCCGCCTGCTGCGCGACGCGGTGCTGTCGCTGTCGCTGAGCGAAGCCTTCGTGCGCCCGCTGTACCACTGGCGCACCTCGCGCCCGCACGAGTACACCCGTTCGATGCTCAACAGCGCCGGCGACGACAACGCCCTGTTTACCGCCGGCCCCGCCCACGGCGCGCCGCCGCAGAACATCCGCCTGGCGACCGACGACTTCCTCCTCGACCACCTCGGCGGCGGCTTCGACCTGCTCTATTTCACTGCGGCAGAGGCCATTCCGGCGCCGCTGCAGGAGGTGGTCGCGGCCACCCGTGCGCGCGGCGTACCGCTGAAGGTGATCGCCGTCGGCGCGCCCGCGCCGGTCGCCGGCGCCGACCTGACCCTCGCCGACACCGACGGCCACTTCCGCCGCCGCTACGGCATCCGCGCCGGCGGCGGCGCCTATCTGCTGCGCCCCGACCAGCACGTCTGCGCACGCTGGCTGACGCTCGATGCCACCCGCCTGCACGCCGCCCTCGCCACCGCCCTGCCGCAGTAAGGAGAACCCGCCATGACCCCCACCAAGACGCTGGACATCGCCGGGCTCGA
The DNA here is from genome assembly GCF_001922305.1 of Thauera chlorobenzoica. NCBI lineage: Bacteria > Pseudomonadati > Pseudomonadota > Betaproteobacteria > Rhodocyclales > Zoogloeaceae > Thauera > Thauera chlorobenzoica. The sequence continues at coordinate 101,151 of NZ_CP018839.1, read as the reverse complement.
AACCGTGTACGACGCCCTCGCCACCGCCATCGACCAGGCCGGGCCGGACCAGGCCGAGCTCTTCCTGGTCAAGCTCGCCCTCCTCAACGCCAACGCGCTGGGCGACGCCGGCCTCTTCCAGCAGCACCTGCAGGCCGCGTTGAACGAGCTCTGACGCCTCGTCCGCCCGGGCCGGGAGCGCTCCGGGACCCCGGGCGCCCCCGGGTCGCACGGGCCGGCCGCGCGCCGAACACCGATAAAATCCCCGCTTTCCTCCACGCCGTTGCCCCCATGCCCCACTCCAACCGCCCGCGGCACGCCCCGGTGCCGCCGCTCGATCGCACCTTCACCTACCGCTTCAACCTCCTGCGCAAGGAAATCGAGCGCGCCAGCGCGCCCGGCTACGCGGACGAGATCGGCGTGTCGTTGAGCGACGGGCGCAGCCTCGCCGCCATTGGCAGCTTCGCCCCGTTGTCGATCAAGGAGCTCGCCAGCCGCTCCCACCTCAACAAGAGCCAGGCCAGCCGCGCCGCCCAGGCCCTGGTCGACCAGGGCCTGGTGCGCAAGGACGACAGCACCGCGGACGGGCGGGGCGTGGTCCTCACCCTCACCCCCGCCGGGCAGGAAGTCTGGGCGCGGACGATGGCGTACGTCCATCGCCGCAACGCGCAGATCCTCGCCTGCCTCGACGACGAGGAAAGGGCGACCTTGAGCGCCCTCCTCGATCGCCTCATCGAACACAATCGCGCCGGCGACGGCTCCGCTCCCGGACACTGAGCCGGACGCCGGGGCGGTCACTCGTCGCCGCTGCGCCGCCAGCGCGCGGGAACCGCATCCGCCGGCCGCCCCGCATCCCCCCGGCGGTAATCGCAGACCCCTTGCGGAAAAATCTCCCTCAGGCGAGCGGCATGGGGGCGGAGATCCACCGGGCGGTACACGCCGGCCGCGATCGCGGCCTCCACGCTTTGCAGGCGGCACTGGAACAGATCGCCGGCGAGCGGTCCTCCGGCGGCGCTGCGCGAAGTGCCGAAGCTGCGCATGGCGCGCGTGCACGCCCCCGGCGCGGCGCCGTTCCAGTCGCCGTCCCAGACCTCCGGGCCGCGGGCGAGGGTCCGCCCGCCGGCATCGAAACACGCATCGTCGGCACGCGCCGGGCGGTTGCCGGCGACCCCGCGCCACGGCTGCTCGCGCACCGCCCCGATCCATTCGTCCATCACCCGCAGGGCCTCCAGGGTGGGGTCGAAGCCCAGTTCGGCAACCCAGATCAGCTGCCGCGCGCTGTCGCCCAGCGCACGCTCGATCCGCAGCCGGGTCGCGAACGAGGCGCTGAGGTGATGCATGTTGAGCTGCGCCTCGCGGTCATGGCGGACATCGATCACCGGAATGTCCAGATACCCCATGAACACCTGCCCGCTGCGATACGCCGCGGCGATGGCCGCGGCCCGCGGCCCGCTCCATGTTGTGCGCGCCCCACATCGACAGCCACAGCGGCAGCACCTCGTCGAAAGGCCGCCACAGCCGTTCCGGCGCCATCTGCGCAGCGGGCTTCCAGCCGCCGATGCGCGCATTCAGGTCGAGAAACGCGTCCACCGAAATGGCCCCGCTGCGCAAGGCCTGCAGCCCGTACTGGACGCCGACGTTGTCCCAGGTGCGGCGCGCGTGGCCGCTGGCATCGCGGCCGTAGATCGACACCAGATCGTCCCAGTAGGTCCAGTTCACCGCCGCCACCACCTCATCGGCATAGTGGCGGGCGAGCGGGGTGAAGCGCGGATTGAGCACCAGCGGGGTCAGCCCGCGCCACCCCTGGACGCACTCGCTGGCTCCCGTCGGCAGCCGCGGCCAGCGCCCCTGGAGCAGGAAGTTGGGCGGATAGAGCGCGGCATAGCGGTTGGCGGCGCCCTCGAGCGTGTTGAGTCCGCCGACCTCGCGCCGGCGACCATGATCGCGCCAGTACGCCGGGTCGGCGGCGGCAACGTCGAAGTAGTACTCCAGCAGCTCGCAGTCGAGCACATGGATCGTCTGCGTCACCATGTCCGGGTAGGCGTACTGCGCGATCGCGCCATCGATCAGGCCGGGCAGGTTCTGGGCGAACAGGTATTGCTGCAGCCCGCCGCCCGAGCCGCCGAGGCCGATCGTATGCAGCGGCGCGCCGTAGCGCGCGACGAACTGGCGCTTCACCCGCAGCGCGGTATCCCCGGCGAGGCCGATGTTGTAGTGGTTGCTGGTGTGATTGCCGGTCGACGTCGCCAGCGCGTAGCCCTGGGCGAGGATCTCCAGGTTGCGGTCGAGCACCTTGCTCAGCGACAGCCGCCCCTGCCGTCGGCCGATGCCGACGCCGCCGCCGAACAGATAGACCAGGCGCCGGTTCCAGTAGCGCCCGTCCGGCGCCGCGGGATCTTCGCCGGGGTCGGCGAGGACCGCGATGGCGTAGAGGAAGCGGTTCAGCGTGCCGCGCTCGACGCGGACGATGAAGGGCACGCGGCGGGCGCCGTGCGCGATCAGCTCGACGTCGCGCACCGCCGGCGTCCAGGGCAGGAAGTGCGCCGCGCCGACCGGCTTGTAGTAGTAATCGACCCGGGTCGCGACCCCGCAGTCGCGGCTGAAGCCGACGATGCGCTCGGTGCGTTCGCCGTCCGCGCGCTCGGCGTACACCGCGACGCCGTGGCCGCGCCGGTTGTCGACCCGCGGCTGGCCCAGGCCGGAGCGCGTGCTCTCGCACAGGAACGGATACTGCAGCGGGGGCGCGCCCGCTACCCGCGCCGAGCCGACGCTGCCGAGCGCGACAGGGTAGCGCTCGGGGATCGATACCGGGTCGAATTCACCCGCGGTTTCATCGGCGATCGCGACCACCCGGACGGGCGCCTTTTCATCCTGCAGGCCGAACGCGACCGCGCCGGCGAGCGCACCGAGCAGCACGACCGGCAACAGCACGCGGATGGGGGAAAAGCGGCGGGGCAAGGGTTTCACGGTGAATCCCCCCGGAGTCGGTTGCAATCCTCGATCTCTATGCACGATGGGACACGGCCGCCGCCGCCGCGTTCTCCTGCGGACCGGGCACCGGCAACACGCCCGCCGCCGTGCTTTGGGCACGCGCGGCGGGTGCCCCTCCTGCATATTAGACGACGGCGTTCAGCCCGCGCAGCGCCGCCAGCGACCTCGCCCCCACGCCCAGATCGCGCCAGGCAGCCGGATGGCAGGTAAACAGCAGGATCTGGTGGCGGGTGGCGGCATCGAACAGCACCCGCTTCATCTGCGCCAGACGCTCGGCGTCGCTATGCACCAGCGCATCGTCGAGGATCACCAGCGTCGGCCGGCCCGCTTCGGCGAGCAGGTCGGCATAGGCGAGACGGCTGAGGACGCCCATCTGCTCGCGCGCGCCGAAGCTCAGGGCCTCGAAGTCGCCGGTTTCGAGGCCCCCGCCGGCGCCGGCGAGCGGGCGGGTGAGCGGGCCGGGAACGAGGTTGTCGTCGATCTCGACGCAGGCGTGCGGGAACAGCAGCTGCAGGTAGCGGTTGAGGTGCTTTTGCAGCGGCGCCTGCAGGCGGCGGGTGAGGGCGCGGCGCTGATCGCGCAGCAGGCTGCGCAGCAGATCGAGCGCCTGCGCCCGGCGGCGCAGCTCGGCGGCGCGGCGGGCGGCCCGGGCGTGGTCGCGGGCGCATTCGGCACGGCGCGCCTCCAGCCCCTGGGCGCCCTCGCTCTGGAGCTCGATTTCGAGGCGCACGAGCTGGTCGCGGCGCTCGGCATGGCGCTTTTCGAGCTGCTCGGCGCTGCTGCGGAAGCGGTCGACGTCCTGTTCCAGGATGTCGGGGCGGGCCGCGGCGATTTCAGCCGCGAGCGCTTCGCTGCGGGCGGCCAGGGTGAGCTGCTCGGCGCGCGCATCGGTGAGGGCGGCGCTCGCTGCGGCGATACGGCGGGCACGTTCCGGGGCCGCAAGCTGGGCGCGCGCGGCGGCCAGCTCGCGCGCGGCGGCGGCGAGCGCGGTTTCGCCATTGGCGGCGGCGAGCTGGGCGCGGTGCAGCCCCTCCTGGATCGCGGCGAGCGCGTGGGCGGCGGCCGCCTCGGCCGCCTCGGCATCGGCGACGGAAACGGCAGCGGCGGGCACGGCGACCTCCGCCGCGGCGGGAGCGGTGAGGCGGGCGAGCGCCTGCGCGGCCTCGGCGGCCCGCGCCTGCAGGCGGACATGTTCCGCGCGCAGCGCATCGATGCCGCCCGGAGCGAGCGCATCGAGGGTGGCCTGGGCGGTGGCGAGCTCGCCGCCGAGGCGCGCGTGCTCGAGCTGGCGGCGCTCGGCGGCGTCCATCGAACCCAGCCCGAGACGAACGAGCAAGGCCTGCTGGCGGGCTTCGAGGTCGGCGCCACGGGCGGCAAGCGCGGCAAGGTCGGCGCCGCCGGGAGCGATCTGCAGGCGGCCGAGGCCGGGCAGGACGAGGCTGGCGGCGGCGAGCAGCCGGCGTTCGCCGGCACCGCTCAGGGTGTCGCCGTCGAGTTCGAGGCTGCACCCCGGCTCCAGCACATAGACGAGCCGGGTGGCCGCCGCCGCCTGCTGCAGGCGCAGGTCGGCGAGCGCGCGGTCCTGGGTGCGCAGGGTCTCGAGATCGGCCGGACGCAGTTCGTTCGCCGCCACCGCATGCTGCAGCGCCAGCACCTGGGCGTGGGCGGCTTCGGCGCGCGCGAGCTGGGCCGCGCCGGCGGCGTGGCGGGTGCGGCTGGCGGCGGCCTCGCGCGCGAGGCTGTCGCGGGCTTCGGCCTGGCGCGCCGCGCGCAGGGCGGCACGCGCCGTCTCCAGCGCCTGCGCGGCCTGGACGCGCCGTGCCGTCCACTGTTCGAGCGGCGCGCGGACGCTGTCGAGCGCCGCGCGCGCGGCCTCGAGCGCGGCGGCGCGGGCGGCGGCGGCCTCGTCCTCGCGCGCGAAGCCGTCCACCTGGCTGCGCAGCAGGGCGAGCTGGGCATCGACCTGGGCGGCGCGCGTGCGCGCCGCGGCGAGCGTCGCCTCGCGCTCGCGGACGGCCGCCAGGCGCTCGGCGGCCGCCTGCTGATGGGCGCGGAACGCACGCCAGGGCTGCTCCGCCTCGTCGGCGGCATGTTCGGCGCGCAGCGCGGCGAGCGCATCGACGCGCTGGCGGTAGCGGGCGATCGCCTCATCGAGCGCGCCCAGCTCGCCGGCCAGGGCGACCTCGGCTTCGAGCGCCTCCTTGTAGGCGCCGCGCGGACGGCCGCCGGCTTCGGTGAGCAGTTCGGCGCGCTGCGCCTCGACGGTGGCAAGCAGGGCGTCGCCGCCGCTGGCGGCGACTTCGCCGAGCGCGCCTTCGAGCGCGCCGCGCAGATGATCGCCGGCGTGGCCGACCGCTTCACGCAGCGCCTGCGCGCCGCCCTGCTCGATCCACAGCAGCCCCGGAATGCCCCAGTGCTCGGCCTTGCTCGCACCGCGCCCGGCGTGCTGGAAGCCGAGTAGCGCAGCGAGGCGGTTTTCGGCCTCCTCGCCGTCGAGCGTCTCACCCCCGATCTGCAGCGTGCAGCGCTTTTTCGCCAGGAAAGTCTTCACCAGCCGGCAGGGCTGGCCGTCCAGCTCGAAGTCGAGCGCCACCGTGGGCGCGGCGGCGGGATCGCCCCAGGGGCGCAGATCGTCCACGCTGGCGGAGCGGTGGCGCTCGAAGAAGGCGGCGCGGATGGCGGCGACCAGGGTGCTCTTGCCCGCCTCGTTGGGGCCGGTGAACAGGTTCAGGCCGGCATCGAGGCCGTCGATTTCGAGCGCGCGGCGGAACTGGCGGAACTGGTCGACGCGGATGCGGGTGAGCTTCATCGGTCCCCTCCGGGCGCAGCGGCGGCAGCGGCCGCGCCCGGGGCGCGGCGCTCGAGGAGGCCGGCGAGCAGCACCAGGGCATCGCGCGCGGTCTGCGCCGCCGCCGGCTCGGCGCCGTGCTGGGCGGCCTGCAAGCGGGCGATGACTTCGCCCAGATAGCCGTCGGCGGCGAGGCCCTCGAGGTCGGCGACGGTCGGTTCGAGCTGCAGCGCGCCGAGCTCGGCGACCAGGCTGCGCGTGCGCCCCCGGGCCTGGCCGAGCGCATCGCTCAGGCGGCGGTGGCCGGCGAGGTCGCTGCGGCCGCCGACCTCGAGCTGGACCACGTCGTCCGCGCCGAAGCGGGCAAGCTCCGCGAGCAGGCGGTCGACGTCGCTCGCCACCTGCAGCTCGGCGCTGAGCGCGTGCCACCGATAGCGCCCGCTGGCGAGCACGCTGACCGCGGGCAGCGCGCCGGGCGCGGCAAGCTCGACGAGGAGCGCCCGGCCCGAATCGTTGGCGCGGAAGCGGTCGGTTTCCGGGGTGCCGGCGTACCAGCAGCGGGCATCGATCCGGCGCGTGCCGTGCCAGTCGCCGAGCGCGAGGTAGTCGAGCCGGGCCGATGCGGCACGGCCGGCGGCGATCGGGTTGGCGGCGTCGATGTCCTCGGCGAGGATGCCCTGCACGCTGCCGTGGGCGAAACCGATGCGCACCAACGCGGGCGGAGTGTCGGCGCCGGCGAACCACTCGGTGAGGTCATTGAAGGTATTGCGCTGGGTCAGCGGCGCCGGCAGCACCGCCATCCCGGCCGCTTCGACCAGCACCGGCCGCGCCTCCAGGCAGACGCGGACGTTGGGCGGGATCGCGTGCAGGCGCGCGGCGCGCGTCCACACCGACTCGGCGAGCGCAGCATCGTGGTTGCCGGGCAGCAGCAGCCACGGCCCGGCAAAGCCGGCCATCGCGTTGAACAGGCGGTGGACGCTGCGATCGGCGACGGTCTGGGCGTCGAACACGTCGCCCGCCACCAGCACCGCATCGACCGCATGCTGCTGGGCGAGGCGGGCAAGGCGCTCGACCGCGGCAAAGCGCTCCTCGGCAAGGAGCGCGGCTTCGTCGGGCTCGAACTGGCCGAACAGCTTGCCGATCTGCCAGTCGGCGGTGTGGAGGAAGCGGGGCATCGGAACGTCTCGGATGAAGTCGGCGGAACAGCGGGCGGCAAGGCGGCGCCGCCGATGATAAATGACCCGCGCCGGCAGCGCCGGTCGCAGCGCGCCCCGCGCCCGCTCATGATGCCAGCTGCAGCGCCGCGAGGCGCGCGTAGAGGCCGCCCTGACGGCGCAGGTCGGCCGCGGTGCCGGTCTCGACGATGCGCCCGTGGTCGATCACGACGATGCGGTCCACCTGCTGCACGGTGGCCAGGCGGTGAGCGATGATCAGGGTGGTGCGGCCCTCCATCGCCGCCGCCAGTCCCTGCTGCACGAGGCGTTCGGATTCGGCATCGAGCGCGCTGGTGGCTTCGTCGAGGAGCAGCAGGCGGGCGCGCTTGAGGATCGCGCGGGCGATCGCGATACGCTGACGCTGGCCGCCCGACAGGCGGGTCCCGCGCTCGCCGAGGAAGGTGGCATAGCCTTCGGGGAGGCGGGTGATGAACTCGTCGACGGCGGCCGCGCGCGCGGCGGCGAGCACGTCTTCGTCGCTCGCCGCCGGCCGCCCGTAGCGGATGTTTTCCAGCGCACTGGCGGAAAAGATCACCGGCTCCTGCGGCACGAGGGCGATGCCGCGGCGCAGCTCGCGCAGCGCGAGCTGGCGGATGTCCTGGCCGTCGATGCGGATGGCGCCCGCCGAGACCTCGTAGTAGCGCAGCAGGAGCTGGAACAGGCTGGTCTTGCCCGCGCCCGACGGCCCCACCAGCGCCACCCGCTCACCGGGCACGATCTCCAGGCAGAGGTCGTCGAGCACGCGCACGCCGGGGCGTGCCGGATAGGCAAGGCCGACATGGTCGAAGACGATGCCCACCTGCGCCGCCCGCCGCGGCGGCTGCGGCGCGCTCGTCTCGCGGATCGCCGACTCGGCCTGCAGCAGTTCGAGCAGGCGCTCGGTGGCGCCGCCGGCGCGCATCACGTCGCCCCACACTTCGGCCAGCGTGCCCGCCCCGCCCGCCACCAGCGCCGCATACAGGACGAAGGCGCCGAGCTCGCCGAGGCTGAGAGTGCCGGCCTGCACCTGGCGCGCGCCGATCCACAGCACGAAGATGATCGTGCCCATCACCGCGCCGATGATCAGCGCCGCCAGCAACGCCCGCACCCGGGTGCGCCGCACCGCAGTGCGAAAGCCGGTCTCGGTGCGCGCGGCGAAGCGCTGCGCTTCGTACTGTTCCTGGGTGAAGGCCTGCACCGTGGGCATCGCGTTGAGAATCTCGCCCGCCAGCGCCGAGGCGTCGGCGATGCGGTCCTGCGATTCGCGCGACAGCGTCCTCACCCGCCGGCCGATGGCGGCAATCGGCAGGGCGAGCACCGCCATCAGGCCGAAGATCAGGCCGAACAGGTGTGCGCTGGTCACCGCCAGCATCACCATCCCGCCGCCGAACTGGAACAGGCTGCGCAGCCCCATCGACACCGAGCTGCCGACCACGGTCTGGATCAGCGTGGTATCGCCGGTCAGCCGCGACAGCACTTCGCCGGTCTGCAGCGTCTCGAAGAACTGCGGCGACTGCCCCAGCACCCGCGCGTAGACCGCGCAGCGCAGGTCGGCGGTGACCCGCTCGCCGACCCACGACACCGCGTAGTAGCGCGCCGCCACCGCCGCGGCCCAGAAGGTGGCGAGCCCGAACAGGACGAGGAACTGGCCGTCCAGGCCGGCCGTGCCGAGCAGCGCGCGCCCCTGCGCCACGCCCGTGCCGAAGCCGGAGTCGATCAGGTCGCGAAACGCCAGCGGCACCACCAGGATGGTGCCCGAGCCCAGGCACAGCAGCGCGAAGGCGAGCGCGAGCCGGGCGCGGTAGGGGCGCAGGAAGGGGAGCAGCCCGCGCAGCGCGGAAACGCGCCCCGCACCCGGCTTCATTCCGGCGGGCGCGGCGGCGGTGGCAGTGCGATGCGAAGCTTGGCTCATCTCGAAATCCGCTCTCTCGTCCCGCCATGATCCCAGATAAAGCCGCGGACCGCCCCGGCCGCCCTGCCCGGGAGCACAAGACGGGTAAGATCCGTACCGCCATCCGACACCGACCCCCACTCCGACATGACCGACAAGACCCCGCCCGCAACCGCGCATGCCGTACCGCGCTTCCAGCCGGCGGCGTTCACCCCGACCGCCGAGCAGGTTGCGATCCAGACCAACCGCGCCCGCCACGTGATCGCGATGGCGAACGCGGGGGCAGCCAAGACCACGACGCTGGCACTGCGCATCGCCGAGTCGATCACGCGCCGGGTCGCGCCCGAGCACATCATCGTCCTGAGCTTTTCCGCCGAGGCGGCGCGCGTGCTGCAGCAGCGTCTGGTCGAGGTCGGCCTCGACCCCGGGCTCGCCCGGCGCGTGCGGTGCACCACCTTCGATGACTTCGCCCGCGACACGCTGCGTGCGCTGGAGGGCGGCGACACCCCTTTCCTGGCCAGCTTCGAGGCCCTCGCCCCCCATGTCCGCGCCGCCGTCGCCGAGCTGCACCGGCTCAACGCCCTGCGCCAGGCGCCGCGCGAGCTATGGCTGCCGGAACACAACGCGCAGATCGCCGACTTCCTCCAGATCGCCCGCCGGCTCAAGACCCAACTCGTCAGGCCGGCGCTGGAAGAGGACGAAACCGTGGCGATGCGGGCCGACGCGCTCGACATCGCGGAAGGCGTGTTCGCCCTCTACCGCCAGCTCGAAAAGGAGCGCGCCGGCGACGGCGAAGCGTGCCGCTGGCGCACCGTGTTCGACGCCACCTACGACCTCGCCTGCCTGCTGACCGGCAGCGACCCACCCCCCACGCTGCCCAAATACCGCATGGTGATCGTCGATGAACTGCAGGACATGAACCCGGCAAGCTACGCCTGCCTCGAGCACCTGCTCGCCCAGGGCAGTGCCTTCTTCACCGGCGCCGGCGACTTCGACCAGGTCATCCACCGCTGGGCCGGCGCCGGCACGAACTTCATCCGCAGCCGTTTCGGCGCCGGCTGGCACAGCGTCCGGCGCCTGCCGCTGACGATGACCTTCCGCCACGGCGCGGCGATGGCGCTCGCCACCGCCGCCCTCAAGGCGAAGGAGGTCGTGTCCGGCCGCGACCATGCCGCCCGGATCGAGGTCGAGGCCTATGCCGACGCCGGCGATGCCGCCCGGCGCACCGTCGCCCGGGTCCTCGACTGGCAGCGGCGCAGCCGCCGGCTCGACCGCTGCGCGATCATCCTGCGTTCCCCCGACCAGTCGATCGCGATCGAAAACGCCCTCCTCGAAGCCGGCATCGGCGTCCGCGTCGAAGGCCTGGAGAGCTATTTCCTGCGCCCCGAAATCCTCATGCTGCGGGGGGTGATCGCGTTCGCCCTCGAAGACTACGAATCGATTCCGGGAGCGGAGCGGCGCCTGCAGGTCCTCCAGGCGCTGGAGCTGTGGCAGGAACTGGCCTGGGCGACGAGCCGGATCGAGGACCTGAAGACCGCCGCCGCCCAGCCCGAACTGTTCGACGCCTTCCTCCAGGGCCGGCTGCTGCAGCCGCAGACGCTCGCCGACCGCGCCGCCGCCGGACTCTCCGACGACGAGGAGACGCAGGCCGCGCATCGTCTCCTCGCCCTCCTCGCCCGGCTGCGCCGCGAAGGCCGGCACGACGAGGCCGACGTCCTGCTCAGCCGGCAACGCGCCGCGGCGCAGGCCGTCGCCGAAACCCCGGCGCAGCAATCGGCCCGCGTGCGCCTGGCCGGCGCGCTCGAGATTCTGCGCGCCGCGCCGGCCGATGAAACCGCAGACGTGGCGCTGGAACGGGCGGTCGCCGCGCTCGAGCTCGAGCGCGTCGCCCAGCGCATCTTCATCGACCCGGCGAGCGCGGCGGCGGTGAGCCGCTCGATCGCCGGCTTCATCGACGCCGCCCGCCGCAGCGGCCGCCCCTTGCGCGAGTTCGCCCAGTGGCTGCGCCAGGCCGAGGAACGGGTCGCCGAGCTGCGCCGGCGCAAGACCGTGCTGCTCTGCACCGTCGAAGCGGCCAAGGGCCAGGAGTTCGATGCCGTGATCCTGCCCCTGCTCGAAGAGGGCGCGTTTCCGCTCGCCGGCTGCGACCGCAGCGAGGAAAGCAACCGCTTCTACGTCGCCGCAACGCGGATGCGCGACGAGCTCACCCTGCTCGTGCCCGCGGAGCCCGCCAGGCTCAGCCCCTTCGTCAGCGCGATGAAAATCGGCGACGCGATCGCGCGCGCCCGCCACCCGCCCGCTGCGCCGGACGCGGCGCGGGGCCGGGGGTAGAATGTCCCCCGCCCCCGCCCTGCCGACGAAGGTGCCCACGATGTTCCGCCCAGCCTTCCCCGTTCCGCTCCGTCACGCCACCGCCGCCCTCCTCGTGCTGCTCGCGCTCGCCCTCGCCGGTTGCGCCAGCCTGGGGCCGCGCGAGCCGGTGCGGATCAACGTCGTCGGCATCGAGCCGCTGCCCGGCCAGGGCATGGAAATCCGCTTCACGGTGAGGCTGCGGGTACAGAACCCGAACGAGCGCGCGATCGACTTCGACGGCCTCGCGCTGGAGCTGGACCTCAACGGCAAGCCCTTCGCCACCGGAGTCAGCGACCGCCAGGGCAGCGTGCCGCGCTTCGGCGAAGCGCTGCTCGAGATCCCGGTGTCGGTGTCCGCCGCCGCCGTGCTCCGCCAGGCGCTGGGCGCACTCGAAGGCAAGCCCGCCACCGAAGTGCCCTACACCCTGCGCGGCCGCCTCGCCGGCGGACTGCTGGGCGGCATGCGCTTCTCCGACTCGGGCACGCTGAAGCTGCCCGAACCCTTGCGCGACATCCCGCCGGGCCGGCGCTGAGCGCGCTTCGTCCTTTCCGCCCCCACGCCCCCGAACCCGGCCACAGAACCCGCGCGCACGGTTCCACCCCGGAGTCGATCTCGAGCCTGCGGGCCGTTGTCGGCCGGCAAAGGCAAAGCCTGCCTGGCGCTCAGTCGGATTTCACGCTCGACGGCCGGCGGCCTCCCGAGTTCAAGAACAAGGTCCCGATCAACCGACAAGGGCGCTGCACGGAGAACCCGCGAACATCAAAAAAGGGGAAAATTTCACCGCGGGCCAGCCCTCATGCGCAGTTCAGCCCTTGCAACGAACGGAAATACGCCCCCCTCCGATGACACCTCCCAGCCTGCGCGTGCTCTCCGTCATCCCGCCGATGACCCAGCTCAACACGCCCTACCCGTCCACCGCCTACCTCACCGGCTTCCTGCGTTCGCGCGCCATCGACGCAGTGCAGGAAGACCTCGCCCTGGCGCTGGTGCTGCGCCTGCTGTCGCCCACCGGGCTGGATGCGATCCGCGCCCGCGCCGGGGCCCTGCCGAAAAACCGGCGCACGCCGCTGGTGCAGGGTTTTCTCGAGCACTTCGCCCGTTACCGCTACACCATCGGCCCGACCATCGCCTTTCTCCAGGGGCGCGACCCGACCCTCGCCCACCGCATCGCCAGCCGCAGCTTCCTGCCCGAAGGACCGCGCTTCGATGCGCTCGACGCCTACGTCGACCCCGACGATCCCGACGGCGGCGATCCGCTGGCCTGGGCCTTCGGCGCGCTCGGTCTCGCCGACCGCGCCCGCCACCTCGCCACGCTGTACCTCAACGAACTTGCCGACCTGCTGCGCGAGGCGGTCGATGCGCGCTTCGAGTTCGTGCGCTACGCCGAATCGCTGGCGATGAGCCAGCCCAGCTTCGAACCGCTCGCCGCCGCGCTGGCCGCGCCGCCGACGCTAGTCGATGCGTATCTGAGCGAGCTCGCCCTCGAAGCCGTTTCCCGCCACGCACCGCAGGTGGTGCTGGTGTCCACCCCCTTTCCCGGTTCGGTGTATGGCGCCTTTCGCATCGCCCGGGCGATCAAGGCGCGCCACCCGGAGGTCGTCACCGTGCTCGGCGGCGGCTTCGTCAACACCGAGCTGCGCGAACTGGCCGAGCCGCGGGTGTTCGACGACTTCGACTATGTCACCCTGGACGACGGCGAGCGCCCGCTGCTGGCCCTGCTCAAACACCTGCAGGGCAAACGCGAGCGCGAGCGCCTGGTGCGCACGTTCGTACGCGAGGCCGACGGCGCGGTGCGCTACATCAACTGTGCCGAGCCCGATGTGCCCTTCGCCGAGGTCGGCACCCCGACCTGGGACGGCCTGCCGCTGGACGGCTACCTGTCGGTGCTCGACATGCTCAACCCGATGCACCGGCTGTGGTCGGACGGGCGCTGGAACAAGCTCACCGTCGCCCACGGCTGCTACTGGAAGAAGTGCAGCTTCTGCGACATCAGTCTCGACTACATCGGCCGCTACGACGGTGCCGCCGCCAGCGCGCTGGTCGATCGCATCGAGGCGATCATCGCCGAGACCGGGCAGAGCGGCTTTCACTTCGTCGACGAGGCCGCACCGCCGAAAGCCCTGCGCGCGCTCGCCGAGGAGCTGCTGCGGCGCGGGGTGGCGATCTCGTGGTGGGGCAACATCCGCTTCGAGAAATCGTTCACGCCGGAACTGTGCCGCCTGCTCGCCGACAGCGGCTGCATCGCGGTCTCGGGCGGGCTGGAAGTGGCCTCCGACCGCCTGCTGAAGCTGATGAAAAAGGGCGTGTCGGTGGAACAGGTGGCGCGCGTCACCCACGCCTTCAGCGAAGCCGGCGTGCTGGTCCACGCCTATCTGATGTACGGCTTCCCGACCCAGACCGTGCCCGACACCGTCGATGCGCTCGAATACGTGCGCCAGCTGTTCGCCGCCGGCTGCATCCAGTCCGGCTTCTTCCACCGCTTCGCGTGCACCGTGCATTCGCCGGTGGGCAAGAATCCGGAGGAATTCGGCGTCACCCTGGTGCCGCTGCCGAAGGGGACGTTCGCGAAGAACGACGTCGGCTTCATCGACCCCACCGGCGTCGACCACGACCGCCTCGGCAAGGCACTCAACAAGGCGCTCTACAACTACATGCACGGCATCGGCCTGGAGGCCGACGTGCGTCAGTGGTTCGACGAGCGCGTGCCGCGGCCGCGGGTGGCGCGCCAGTTCGTCGCCCGGGCGCTGCAGCACTGAGCAGCGTGCAGGCGGTATTTTTCGGCTTCGCTGCGCAAGCCCGCGCCGCAGCAGCGGGCGGGCAACGCGCCGGGGGTACCCGGCTTACTTCAGCGCGGCGAGCGCCGCGGCGTAGTCGGGTTCTTCCTTGATCTCGGGCACGAGCTGGGCATGCACGACCTTGTCGTTGGCATCGATCACGACTACCGCGCGCGCGGTGACGCCGGCGAGCGGGCCGGAAGTGATCGCCACGCCGTAGGCCTGGGCAAAGCCCGGGTTGCGGAAGGTCGACAGGGTGTGCACGTTGTTGAGGCCTTCGGTCTCGCAGAAGCGCTTCGCGGCGAAAGGCAGGTCGGCGGAAACGACCAGGACCACGGTGTCGGCGAGCTTGCCGGCTTCCTCGTTGAACTTGCGCGTCGAGGTCGCGCACACCGGGGTGTCGAGGCTGGGGACGATGTTGAGCACCTTGCGCTTGCCGGCGAAGGCGTCGAGGCCGACGTCGGCGAGGTCGGCGCCGGTCAGCTTGAAGGCGGGCGCGGTATCGCCGGCCTGGGGAAAACGGCCCGCCACGTCGATCGGGTTGCCGCCAAGGGTCACTGTAGTCATGAGTCTGTCCTCCGGGTGATTGAAGAAGGCCGCCGCGCTTGTCCGTTGCGGGTCGGCGAAAGGCAAAGCGTACACGATCCGGCCAGGGCGGGAAGGTGAAAAATCGGGCATGCGTGCCGTGGGCGCGGCGATCACCCCGCCGCCGGCCGGGCAGCGGCGGGGGAACGCGGATACCGCCGCTTCAGCGCATCGCGCGCAGGCGGGCGATGCGCTCCTGGGTGGACGGGTGGGTCGAGAACAGGCCACGCAGGCCGCCGCCGGAGAGCGGGTTCATGATCATCATCTGCGCGGTCTCGGGGTGCTGTTCGGCAGTGTGCATCGGAATGCCCCGGGCGTAGGCGTCGATCTTGGCCAGCGCCGCGGCGAGCGCTTCGGGGTCGCCGGAGATCTCCGCGCCGCCGCGGTCGGCGCCGAACTCGCGGGTGCGGCTGATCGCCATCTGGATGATCATGCCGGCGAGCGGGGCGAGGATCATCATCGCGATCGACACCACCGGATTGGGGCGGTCCTCACCGTCGCGCCCGCCGAAGAACATGCCGAAGTTGGCGAGCATCGAGATCGCGCCGGCGACCGTCGCCGAGATCGTCGAGATCAGGATGTCGCGGTTCTTGACGTGGGCCAGCTCGTGCGCCATCACCCCGCGCAGCTCGCGCTCGGAGAGCATGCGGATGATGCCGGTGGTGGCGGCGACAGCGGCGTTTTCCGGGTTGCGTCCGGTGGCGAAGGCGTTGGGCTGGGCTTCGTCGATGATGTACACCTTGGGCATCGGCAGCCCGGCGCGCTGAGCGAGTTCGCGCACCATGTTGTAGAGGTAGGGCGAGGAGGCGGCATCGACCGGGCGGGCGTGGTACATCTTCAGCACCGCCTTGTCAGAGAACCAGTAGGCCCAGAAATTCATCGCGCCGCCGACCACGAGCGCGATCAGCATGCCTTGCTGGCCGCCGATGGCCGCGCCCATCGCGCCGAACAGGGCGACGATGCCGGCCATCAGTATCGAAGTCTTGATCCAGTTACCGAACATTGCGGAATCCTTCCTGCACGAGATTGATTGACGATGAAAATGGAGGCGGGCGAGGCGGAATCAAGAGCCGGCCGCCCGCGCCGGTTCACGCCGGGGAAGCGGTGGCGAAGCGTTCGCCGACACAGACCGCGAAGCCGCGCAGGAATTCCCCCGCGGGCAGGCGTTTGCTGCCCGCGCGCTGCAGGCTGAGGAGGCGGAGCGCGCCTTCGCCGCAGGCCACGGTGATGCCGCCATCGTCCACCGCGAGCACGGTGCCGGGTGCGCCGCGGCCGTCGACGGGCTGCGCCGCCCAGCACTTGATCGCGCTGTCGCGCAGCACGGAAACGGCGCCGGGAAAGGGGTCGAAGGCGCGCACCGCACGCTCGATCGCCGCCGCCGGCCGCGTCCAGTCGATCGTCGCTTCGGCACGGCCGATCTTGGCCGCGTAGGTGACGCCTTCGTCCGGCTGCGGCGTGGCCCGCAGGGTGCCGGCAGCGAGCGCGCCGAGCGCATCGACGATGGCTTCGCCGCCAAGTGCGGCAAGGCGGTCGTGCAGGCGGGCGGTGGTGTCGGCGAGCAGGATCGGCGTCCTGCGCACCAGCAGCATCGCCCCGGTGTCGAGCCCTTCATCCATCTGCATGATGGTGACCCCGGTCTCGGCGTCGCCGGCTTCGATTGCGCGGTGGATCGGCGCCGCGCCGCGCCAGCGCGGCAGCAGCGAGGCGTGGATGTTGATGCAGCCCAGGCGCGGCAGCGCCAGCACCGCCGGCGGCAGGAGCAGGCCGTAGGCCGCCACCACCAGCACGTCGGGCGCACAGGCGGCGAGCGCGGCGCGCTGCTCTGCGGTGCGCAGCTTCTCCGGCTGGTCGACGGCGATGCCGCGGGCGAGGGCGAGCTGCTTGACCGCGCTCGGGGTGAGCTTCATGCCGCGCCCGGACGGGCGGTCGGGCTGGGTCAGCACCAGCGGAACCTCGTAGCCGGCCTGCAGGATGGCGTCGAGCGCGCACGCGGCGAACTCGGGCGTGCCGGCGAAGGCGACGCGCAACGTGCCGCCACTGGAAGCGGGCGCGGCCGTCATGCGGTGATGCGGGCCTGCTTGGCCAGCTTGCTCTTGATGCGGCCGAGCTTGAGCTGGGACAGGTATTCGATGAAGACCTTGCCGTCGAGGTGGTCGATCTCGTGCTGGACGCAGACCGCGAGCAGGCCCTCGGCCTCGAACTCGACCGTCTCGCCCTTCGCGTCCAGGGCGCGGACCCTGACCCGCTCGGCGCGCTTGACCTTTTCGTAGACGCCGGGCACCGACAGGCAGCCTTCCTCGCACACCTGCTCGCCCGCGCGCTCGAGGATCTCGGGGTTGAT
This sequence comes from Thauera chlorobenzoica, assembly GCF_001922305.1. Classification (NCBI taxonomy): domain Bacteria; kingdom Pseudomonadati; phylum Pseudomonadota; class Betaproteobacteria; order Rhodocyclales; family Zoogloeaceae; genus Thauera; species Thauera chlorobenzoica. The sequence continues at coordinate 84,257 of NZ_CP018839.1, read as the reverse complement.
CAGCGCCATCAGGCTGCTCTTGTCTTCGGACACGTCGATCACGACGACGCGCCGGTGAACGTTCACCTGGGTGGCGGCGAGACCGACGCCGGGTGCTTCGTACATGGTTTCAGCCATGTCCTCGACGAGTCGGCGGATGTCGTCGTCGACCTGCGCCACCGGCTTGGCGACGGTGTGCAGGCGGGGATCGGGGTAGCGGAGAATAGGTAGGAGAGCCATGAATGCCTTGCCGGGTTAAACCTTTGCGTGCAGAATTTCCAGCGATTTCACATGCATGCGCATGTAATGGGGGTGGGATGGGATGCCGCGGCACCTGCGCGACCCGGCCTGCGCCGCGCTGCCGCTTCGACCCTGAGGTTCCGGCAGCGTTCCGGAACGATTTCGGCGCCCCCCATCTACCGGAAGCGATCGATGACCCGAATTATATTCCCTCTGCTGCTCGGCATTGCGGCCCTGTTCAGCGCGGCCGCCCACGCCCAGTCCGGTGCACGCCTGGCCGACAACGCCCCCGACAGCTACACCGTCGCGCGGGGCGACACCTTGTGGGACATCTCCGCCCGCTTCCTGCAGCAGCCCTGGCGCTGGCCCGAAGTCTGGCGCCTGAACCACGACCAGATCCGCAACCCCCACCTGATCTACCCCGGGCAGGTGATCCTGCTCGACCGCAGCGGCCCCTGGCTGTCGATCGGCCGCCGCATCGGCGGCACCCGCGAGGTCCGGCTGCAACCGCAGGTCTACAGCGAAGCCCTCGACACCGCGGTGCCGAGCATTCCGTTACAGATCATCGAGCCTTTCCTCAGCCGCCCGCTGGTGGTCGATGGACCGCGCCTGGAAGGCTCGGCGACGATCGTCGCCACCGAGACCAGCCGGGTGCTGACCGGTTCGGGCGACACCATCTTCGCCAAGGACGTCGACGACAGCACCGAAGTCTGGCACATCTACCGCCCCGCGCGGCCCCTCGAAGACCCGCTGACACGCGAGACCATCGCCTGGGAAGCGGCTTACCTCGGCACCGCCCGCGTCACCGGACGCGGCACTCCGGCAACGCTCGAAATCGTCTCCGCGGTCGAGGAAATCGGCGTCGGCGACCTGATGCTGCCGAGCGAGCGCCCGGCCGTGTTCTCCTACGCCCCACACGCGCCGGCGCAGGCACTCGAAGGCCGGATCATCTCGATCCATCGCGGCGTCAGCGAAACCGGCCGCCTCAACGTCGTCGCCCTCAACCTCGGCGAGCGCGACGGCATCGAGCGCGGCCATGTGCTGGCGCTGTTCCGCAACCGCGGCAGCGCCGAATTCAACGGCGAGGACGGCAAGGAAAGCTTCACCCTGCCGGAAAAGCGCTACGGCACGGTGTTCGTGTTCCGCGTCTTCGAGCGCGTCTCCTACGCTTTGGTGATGGACGCCGACGGCTACGTCACCCTCGCCGACGCCGTGCGCAGACCCTGAGCGCCCCCGGCACCGCACTGTGGCACCCGACACGGACGATCTCGCCCACTGGCTGCGCCTGAGCGCGGTGCCCGGCCTGGGCGCCGCCCACCAGCGCAGCCTGCTCGCCGCCTTCGGCCTGCCGCAGCACATCTTCACCGCCGGCCGCGGCGCGCTTGCCGCGGTCGTCGGCCGCGAGGCGGCGGCGGCCGTGCTCGCCCCGCCACCGCCAGAGCGCATCGAACAAGGCCTGGCCTGGGCCGCCGAAAGCGGCAACCACCTCCTGACCCTGGCCGACGACGCCTATCCGCGCAGCCTGCTCGACATCGCCGATCCACCGCCGCTGTTGTACCTGAAGGGACGACCGGAGCTGTTGCAGCGCCCGGCGATCGCCCTCGTCGGTGCCCGTTCGGCGAGCGCGCAGGGCAACGCCAACGCCGAAGCCTTCGCCCGCGCCCTGGCCGCGCAGGGCTTGACCATCGTCAGCGGCCTGGCGCTGGGGATCGACGCCGCCGCCCACCGCGGTGCGCTCGCCGCCGGCGCCGAAGGCGGCGGCACGGTGGCGGTGATCGGCACCGGCATCGACCGCATCTATCCGGCACAGAATGCCGCGCTGGCGCGCGAGATCGCCGCCGCCGGCGTGGTCGTCAGCGAGCTGCCGCTTGGCACCCCACCCCTGCCGCACAACTTCCCGCGCCGCAACCGCCTGATCGCCGGACTCGCCCAGGGCGTGCTGGTGGTGGAGGCGGCGGTCAACAGCGGCTCGCTGATCACCGCCCGCCTGGCAACCGAAAGCGGGCGCGAAGTGTTCGCCATCCCCGGTTCGATCCACTCGCCGCTGGCGCGCGGCTGCCACCGCCTGATCCGCGACGGCGCCAAGCTGGTCGAAACCGCCGAGGACGTGGTCGAGGAGCTGCGCGGCCGGCTCGGCTGGAAAACCCCGTCCGCGCCTGCGCCCAGCCGCCACCGCGGGGCCCGCGCACCCGGCGCCGGCACCCCGGAGCCGCCCTCCGCCGCCCCGGCGCAGGCCGCGCTCGTCCTCGACGCCGAGGCCGCGCGCGTGCTCCAGATCATCGGCCACGACCCGGTGGACATCGACACCCTCGCCCAGCGCTGCGGCTTGACGGTCGATGCCCTCTACGCCATCCTGCTGCCGTTGGAGCTGGACGGACACCTCGCCCGCCTGCCCGGCGGCCGCCTGCACCGCACCTGAAGCGGTGCGCTGCCAGTCCTGAAACATCGCCTGAATCGCCGCCGAAGCCGCCCGCAGGCGTGTTTGCCGTACGTGTCCCGCAGCGCCGAATCCAGAAGAGGCCGTTTTGTTCGACATTCTTGTATACCTGTTCGAAAGCTACATTCACGCCGACGCCTGCCCCGAATCCGAGCTGCTGGCGCGCAAGCTGTCGGCCGCCGGCTTCGAGCAGGAAGAAATCTCGGAAGCGCTCGAGTGGCTCGCCGGCCTGCGCCGGGTGGCACGCGAAATCCATCCGGGATGCACCCCCAGTGCCGGCTCGGTGCGCATCTACACCGACGCCGAGCAGACCCATCTCGACGCCCCCTGCCGCGGCTTTCTCAGCCTGCTGGAAAGCGCCGGCGTGCTCGGTGCGGCCCACCGCGAGCTGATCATCGAACGGGCGATGGCCTTGCACGACTTCACCATCACCCTGAACCGCCTGAAGGTGATCGTGCTGATGGTGCTGTGGCAGCAGGAAGAACCGATCGACACCCTGATGGTGGACGAACTGCTGACCGAAGAAGACGACTGGGACTACGAACCGGTCGTGCATTGAGCGCATCACCCAACCGGCTTGCACGCGCAAGCACGCTGTCCTTATCATCGGCCGCTCCCTGAACCCCCGCGCCTGCCGGCGCCCAGCCCCCCCTTCTGCCAAAGCATGAGCAAGCAACTGATCATCGCGGAAAAGCCTTCCGTCGCGCAGGACATCGCCCGTGCGCTGGGCGGCTTCACCAAGGAGAAGGACTACTACGAGTCCGACGGCTATGTGCTGTCGTCGGCCGTCGGCCACCTTCTCGAGCTCGCCGTGCCCGAGGAGTTCGAAGTCAAGCGCGGCAAATGGACCTTCGCCCATCTGCCGGTGATTCCGCCCCACTTCGCGGTCAGGCCGATCGAGAAGACCGAGGACCGCTTGAAACTGCTGACCCGGCTGATCAAGAGAAAGGACGTCACCGGCCTCATCAACGCCTGCGACGCGGGCCGCGAGGGCGAGCTGATCTTCAACTTCATCGCCCAGCATGCCGGCACCAAGAAGCCGATGCAGCGCCTGTGGCTGCAGTCGATGACGGCGCAGGCGATCCGCGACGGCTTCGCCCACCTGCGCGCCGCGCAGGACGTCGAGGGCCTGCGCAACGCCGCGATCTGCCGCGCCGAATCGGACTGGCTGATCGGCATCAACGGCACCCGGGCGATGACCGCGTTCAACTCCAGAACCGGGGGCTTTCACCTCACCACCGTGGGCCGCGTGCAGACCCCGACCTTGGCGATGGTGGTGGAGCGCGAGGACCGCATCCGCAAGTTCAAGTCGCGCGACTACTGGGAGCTGGAGGCGCGCTTCGGCTGCGCCGCCGGCGAATACCCGGGGCGCTGGTTCGACGAGAAATTCAAGCGCCCCGAGGGCGACGAGCACGCCACCGCCTTCCGCCTGTGGGACAAGGCGCAGGCCGAGGCCATCCGCGCCAGATGCGAAGGCAAGGCGGGCGTGGTCAGCGAGGAGGCCAAGCCCTCCACCCAGCTGTCGCCACTACTGTTCGACCTCACCAGCCTGCAGCGCGAGGCCAACGGCCGCTTCGGCTTCTCCGCCCGCGTTACGCTGCAGCTCGCGCAGGCGCTGTACGAGAAGCACAAGGTGCTGACCTACCCGCGTACCGACGCGCGCGCCCTGCCCGAGGACTACCTCGCCACCGTGGGCGAGGTGCTGCGCACCCTGCCCGACCAGTACGCGCCCTTCGCCAACGAAATCGCCAGGCAGGGCTGGGTGAAGCCGAACAAGCGCATCTTCAACAACGCCAAGATCTCCGACCACTTCGCCATCATCCCCACCGGGGCGCTGCCGAAAAGCCTGTCGGAGGCCGAACACAAGATCTACGACCTCGTCACCAAGCGCTTCCTCGCGGTGTTCTACCCCGCGGCCGAGTACCAGATCACCACCCGCATCACCCGCGTCGAGGGCGAAGCCTTCAAGACCGAGGGCAAGGTGCTGGTCAATCCGGGCTGGCTTGCGGTGTATGGCAAGGAAGCGGCCAGCGACGAGAAGGATGCGAAAGACGGCGGCGGCCCGCAGCTGGTCGCGGTGAAGCAGGGCGAGACCGTGTCCACCGAGGACATCGTGGTCAAGTCGCTGCAGACCAAGCCGCCGGCGCGCTTCAACGAAGCCACCCTGCTGTCGGCGATGGAAGGCGCGGGCAAGATGGTCGACGACGAGGAACTGCGCGCGGCGATGGCCGAGCGCGGCCTCGGCACCCCGGCCACGCGCGCGCAGATCATCGAGGGCCTGATCAGCGAGCAGTACATCCACCGTGACGGTCGTGAGCTGATCCCGAGCGCGAAGGCGTTCTCGCTGATCACCCTGTTGAAGGGCCTGGACGTGACCGCGCTGACCTCGCCCGAGCTCACTGGCGGCTGGGAATACAAGCTCGCGCAGATGGAGCACGGCAAGCTCAGCCGCGAAGCCTTCATGAACGAGATCGCCGAGATGACGCGCGAGGTCGTCGAGCGCGCCAAGCGTTACGAGTCCGACACCGTGCCGGGCGAGTTCGTCACCCTGCAGACCCCGTGCCCGAAGTGCGGCGGGGTGGTGAAGGAAAACTACAAGAAGTTCGCCTGCCAGAGCTGCGACTGGAGTACGTGGAAGATCGTCGCCGGGCGCCAGTTCGAGTACGACGAGATCGAGACCCTGCTGCGCACGGGCAAGGTCGGCCCGCTGCTGGGCTTTCGCAACAAGATGGGACGACTGTTCAACGCCGACATCGTGTTGAACGACGACCAGCAGCCCACCTTCGACTTCGGCCAGCCGAAGGAAGGCGAGGAAGCCGAGGCGGTGGACTTCTCCGCCCAGCAGCCGGTCGGCGCCTGCCCGAAGTGCGCCGCCCGGGTGTTCGAGCACGGCATGGCCTATGTCTGCGAAAAATCCGTGGGGCCGGGCAAGAGCTGCGATTTCCGCTCCGGCAAGGTCATCCTGCAGCAGCCGATCGAGCGCGAGCAGATGGCGAGGCTGCTGACCGAAGGCAAGACCGAGCTGCTCAAGGGCTTCGTCTCGGCGCGCACCCGGCGCAAGTTCTCCGCCTACCTGGTGCGCGGCAAGGACGGCAAGGTCGGCTTCGAGTTCGAGGCCAAGGCACCGAAAGCCGGCGCCAAGAGCGCAGCGGCGAAAGCCGGCAACGATGCCGACGCCGCCGGCGAACCCCCTGCGGCCGCCAAGCCGGCCGCGCGCAAGCGCACCGCGGCGCCCAAGGCGGGCTGAAACCGCCCCCGCCGCCCCCCGCCTTTCCGGAACGGCGCGCCGCCCGCCGGGCGGAGCGCTTCAGTCCGGCTTGGCCACGGTCAGGCGCTTGACGCTGTTGACGAAGCGCGACAGCGTCTCCGACAGCACCCCGCGCGGAATCATCACCTCGATCAGCTGGAAGCGGCCGCGGGTGGCGAGCGCGGTGTCGAGCGCCGCCTTCAGCTGGGCACGGGTATGGACGCGCACGCCGTCGCCGCCGAGGCCGGTCGCCATCTGCGCGAAGCCCCAGTCGCCGAGGTCGTTGAAGCCCGATTCGGGCTGGAAGGTGCGCAGCATCTCCCAGCTCGCGTTGTTGAACAGCAGCACGATCGGGTCCCAGCCGTAGCGCCGGCAGTTGCCCAGCTCCATGCCGGTCATCTGGAAGGCGCCGTCGCCGACCAGGATCAGCGGACGCTGGCCGGTCGCGACCTGCACGCCGAAGCCGGCGGGCACGCCGTAGCCCATCGTGGCGTAGTAGCCGGGTGCGACCAGGGCGGTGTTCTCGATGTCCATCGCGGTAAACAGGCAGTCGCCGACGTCGGCCGCGATCGGCAGCTTGCCGTGCGTGGCCATCAGGTCGTTGACCGCGGTGGCGATGTCGGACGGCGACACCGGGGCGTCGTCGGCGACCAGGCCGCGCGGAAACACCTGACGCTCGCCGCCGACCGCGGCGCTGCGGGCCGGCACGCGGGCGAGCAGGCCGTCGACGAGGGCGCCGAGGGGAATCGCCGGATAGGTATGATAGCTGATCGTCACCCGCCCATCGAAGGCGTGGATCGTCTTGCGCAGGTCGATGTGCTTTTCCGACACCGCGAAGTTGGTGTCGCAGACGATCACCCCGAGCAGGAACAGGCCGTCGGAATCCTCCACCAGGCGGGTGACTTCGGGCAGGCCGGCGCGGCCCATGTAGGTGCCCATCAGCGGCGCGTCCTGCTCGGCGAGCAGGCCGCGGCTCATGAAGCTGGTGACCACCGGCAGGCCGAGGCGGCGCGACAGTTCGGCGACCTTGTCCTCGAGGCCGAAGCGGCGCACTTCGATGCCCGCCATCAGCACCGGCGCGCGGGCGCGGCCGATGCGCGCGAGGATCTCGTCGACGCAGGCAGCGAGGGCCTCGGCATCGACCACCGGCGGCGCTTCGGCGACCACCGGCGCGCACGGCACCGCGACCATGTCGCGCGGAATCTCGATGTACACCGGCTGCGAGTTGCGCAGGGCGCTGGCGAGCACGCGGGCGATGTCGGCCGGGGCGCGCGCGGCGTCGTCCAGGCGCACCTGGTCGCAGGTGATCTCGCGGAAGATCTGGAATTGCGAATCGAGCGTCTTGGCCTGGTGGTGGAGGAGCAGGCCGGAACGCGACTCGCCTTTGCCCGGGCCGCCGGAGAGCACCACCAGCGGGGATTTTTCGGCGTAGGCGGCGGCCACCGCATTGACCATGTTGAGCGCACCGGCACCGTAGGTGACCGCTGCCACCCCCAGCCCGCCGCCGACGCGGGCCGCGGCGTCGGCGGCGAAACCGACCGCAGGCTCGTGCGACAGGGTGTACAGCGGCAGGATCCGCGACTCCTCGATGATGCGGAAGTAAGGCAGGGCGAAGTCGCCGGGAATGCCGAAGATCTGGCGGGCGCCATGCGCCTTCAGCGCATGGAGCAGGGATTCGGTCAGGTTCATGCTTGTCTCCTCCGGAATGGTCGGAAAATTATGCTGCGCATACCCTGCACGATGTGCGCTTTTTAGCACCTTGAAGTGCGATGATATGCACGTTTCGTGCATTAAGGTTCTGGATGATGAACGCCATCACGGTCGACCGCCACGACCTCGCCCTCCTCGACGCGCTGCAGCGCAGCGGTGACGCCACCAACGCCGTGCTCGGCGAGCGCGTGCACCTGTCGGCCTCACAGGTCAGCCGCCGGCTGCAGCGCCTGCAGGACGCCGGCCTCATCGCCGGCTATGCGGCGCTGCTCGATCCGGCTGCGCTCGGCCTCGGCGTCACCGCCTTCGCCCACGTCACCCTCGAACGCCACGGCGCACAGCGCCCCGACGCCTTCGAAAGCGGCGTCGCCGCGCTTCCCGAAGTGCTCGAATGCTTTTCGGTGAGCGGCAGCGCCGACTACGTGCTGCGCATCGTCGCCCCCGATCTGGCCGCCTTTTCCGAGCTGATGATGAAGCGCCTGCTGCGCCTGCCCGGCGTCGCCAACATCAAGACCGACATCGCCCTGCACAAGATCAAGCAGACCCACGTCCTGCCGCTGGAACACATCGCCCGCCCGCCGCGGCCCGCTTCCCGCCTGCGCTATGCCGGCGGGTGAGCGCCGGGTCCGGGCAGGTGGGGCCGGGTGGCGGTCGGCCGCCGCACCGTGGCGGGCGCAGCCGTGAATGCGAAACGGGCCTTGCGGCCCGTTTCGTACTTCGCAATGGAGGATTCCCGCCTCAGCCTTCGAGCAGGCTGCGCAGCATCCAGGCGTTCTTCTCGTGCACCTGCATGCGCTGGGTCAGCAGGTCGAGGGTCGGCTCGTCGGCCGCTTTGTCCGCGACCGGGGCGATGCTGCGTGCGGTCCTGATCACCGCTTCCTGGCCGCGGACGAGTTGGCGGATCATGTCCTGCGCGTTGGGCACGCCTTCGGGTTCGGCCAGGCTGGTGAGCTTCTGGAAGGCCTGGTAGGTGCCCGGTGCCGGGCAGCCGAGGGCGCGGATGCGCTCGGCGATCAGATCCACCGCCAGTGCGAGCTCGGTGTACTGTTGCTCGAACATCAGGTGCAGGGTATTGAACATCGGCCCGGTGACGTTCCAGTGGAAGTTGTGCGTCATCAGGTACAGCGTGTAGCTGTCGGCGAGCAGATGGGACAGCCCGTCGGCGATCTGGATGCGGTCCTGTTCGTTGATGCCGATATCGATTTTCATGTCGTTCTCCGTGCGCGGTGGTGGGATCGTGAGGTATGTCGGAAGGCGCATCGGTACAGCGCCTGGCTCATGTTTCGATGCTAAACCAATCGGATCGATCGATCCAATCGATCGAAAAAATATCTTCGATCTATGGAGACTATGACTCAGGCGCCGACCAGCGCTTCGAGCCCCGGCGCACGACCGACCGGCCTCGCCCCCGGCAGCGCGCTGTCGAGGATCGCCGTGCGCAGCACGTCGATCGCGCCGCTGCGCGGATAGGTCACCCGCCAGGCCAGCGCCACCCGCCGCGAGGGCTCGGGTTCGGCGAAAGGACGCACCGCGACCAGCGGGTTCTGCGCCGTCAGCTCGTCGGCCGCCGAGCTGGGCAGCACGGTGACCCCGAGCCCGGTGGCGACCATGTGACGGATCGTCTCCAGCGAGCTGCCTTCCAGGGTGCGCTGCAGACCGCCGATGTTGCGGCAGCTCGGGCACACTTCGAGTACCTGTTCGCGAAAGCAGTTGCCGGCGCCGAGCAGCAGCAGCTGGTCTTCGGCGAGATGCTCGGGGTCGATGCGCGCTTCCCGCGTCCACGGGTGTTCCGCCGGCATCAGCACGCGGAAGGGTTCGTCATACACCGGCTGCACCACCACGCCGCTCTCGTCGAACGGCAGGCTGATGACGATGACGTCGAGCTCGCCGCGCTTGAGCGCTTCGGCAAGCCTCGCGGTGTAGTTTTCCTGGATGATCAGCGGCATTTTCGGCGCGAGCTGGTGCACGCGCGGAATCAGCCGCGGCAGCAGGTAGGGGCCGATGGTGTAGATCACCCCGACCCGCAGCGGCCCGGCCAGGGGGTCCTTGCCGGCGGCGGCGATCTCCTGGATCTGGCCCGCCTCCATCAGCACCTTTTCCGCCTGGACGACGATCCGCCGCCCGGTCTCGGTGATCTTCACTTCGGTGGCGCTGCGCTCGAACAGCTGGATGCCGAGCTCGTCCTCGACCTTCTTGATCGCCACCGACAAGGTGGGCTGGGAGACGTGGCACTTTTCGGCAGCGCGCCCGAAATGGCGCTCGTGGGCGAGCGCGACGAGATAACGCAGATCGGTAAGAGTCATGGCGGCGACACGCAGGAAGGATTATGAAACCATAGGCCGGCAGTTCCCGGATGTTACCCCGTCACCCCGCCTCCTGCGTACCCGGATGCGCCCACGGCGAGGATCGGGAGCCGGCTTGAACCCGCCGCGGGTGGCCCCGATCTGAAAGCCGGAGTCTTCTCGGGAACAGGACGGCGGAACCCGCGTCCACCACAGCAGGTCGATTGCCAGCAGGCCGACTCCTTCCCCATTACTTTCGAAGAATCCCGCTATGCGAAAAATCCTAGCCGTCAGCACCCTAGCCGCCGCCCTTGCGGTCGCGCTCCCGCAGGGCACCCTTCTGTCGCCCGCCTTCGCCCAGGCCTCCGCACCGGCGTCCTCGATGGTGGCACCGAACCGCTACGGCCTGCCCGATTTCGGCGACCTCGTCGAACAGGTCGGCCCCGCGGTGGTGAACATCAGCGTGGTCCAGCGCCAGGCACAGGGCACGATGGGCGAGCACCCCTTCGCCAACGACCCCTTCTACGATTTCCTGCGCCGCTTCGGCGTACCGGTACCGGGCATGCCCGGCCAGCCCGGAATGGGGCCGCGCCCGCGGCAGGGGATCGGCTCCGGCTTCATCGTCAGCAAGGACGGTTACGTGCTGACCAACGCCCACGTCGTCGCCGGTGAAAACACCGACGCCACGCTCTCCGAAGTCACCGTGACCCTGATCGACAAGCGCGAGTTCAAGGCCACCGTGGTCGGCATCGATCGCCGCACCGACGTCGCCCTGCTCAAGATCGACGCCAAGGACCTGCCCGTGGTGAAGATCGGCAATGCCGAAAACGCCCGCGTCGGCGAGTGGGTGGTGGCGATGGGCTCGCCCTTCGGCTTCGACAACACCGTCACCGCCGGCATCATCTCGGCGAAGGCGCGCCGCCTGCCCGACGAGACCTACGTGCCCTTCATCCAGACCGACGTCGCGATCAACCCCGGCAACTCGGGCGGGCCGCTGTTCAACCTCGGCGGCGAGGTGATCGGCATCAACTCGCAGATCTATTCGCGCTCGGGCGGCTTCATGGGGATCTCGTTCGCGATCCCGATCGACGTCGCGATGAACGTCAAGGACCAGCTCGTCGCCCATGGCCGCGTGCAGCGCGGCCGCCTGGGCATCGCCATCCAGGAGGTGAGCAAGGATCTCGCCCAGTCCTTCGGCCTGCCGGATGCGCGCGGCGCCCTGGTGGCGAGCGTGGATGCAGGCAGCGCAGCGGAGAAAGCCGGGCTGCAGGCGGGCGACGTGGTGCTCGGCGTCGACGGCCGGCGCATCACCGACTCTTCCGAACTGCCGCGAGTGATCGGCGACAAGCGCCCCGGCACCGAGGTGCGGATGGAAATCTGGCGCAACGGCCGCAGCCGCGACGTGGTCGCGACTCTCGACGAGCTGCGCACCGACAGCACCGTCGCCAGCGCCGCCCCTGCGGCGCCGAGCCAGGTCGAGAGCCTGGGTCCCAAGCTCGGCCTCAGCGTGCGCGCGCTGACCGCGCAGGAAGCCGGCGAGCTCAAGCTACGCGGCGGCGTCGTCGTCGAAGGGGTGGATGGCGCCGCGGCGCGCGCCGGTATCCAGCGCGGCGACGTCATCCTCGCGGTGAACAACCAGGTCCTCGCATCCGTGGGCGAACTGCGCACCCTCCTCGAGCGCGCCGGCAATCGCTTCGCCGTGCTGGTACAGCGCGGTGAAGCGCGCATCTTCGTGCCCGTGCGCATCGACTAAGCGACCGCCGCCCCGGCGCCACGGCGTGGCGGGGCGGCATCGATCCCTTTAGAATATAATCGCAATCTAATGAAGCGGGCTTGCGCGAGGCCGGTCCGCTTCGCTCATCCCCTTTCGCCGGCCCCCTTTCGTCCATCCCCTTCCCACGACACGAGGTCACCATGCACAAACCCTTTCTCCGCACCGTTTTCGGCGTGCTCGCCCTGTCGCTCGCCAGCGCCGCCTCGGCCCAGGTCAAGCCCGAGGACCAGATCAAGTTCCGCCAGGCCGGCTACAGCTTCATGAGCTGGAACATGGGCAAGATCAAGGCCAATCTCGAAGGCGAATACAACGCCCAGCAGGTCCAGGCTGCCGCCAACGCCATCGCCGGCATTGCCGGCTCGGGCATGGGCGCGCTCTACGGCCCGGGCACCGAGAAGGACATCGGCAGCCTAAAGACCCGCGTCAAGCCGGAGTTCTTCCAGCAGATGCCAAACGTCGGCAAGCTCGCCACCGACTTCAACGCCGCCGCCGCCAACCTTGCCAAGGTCGCCGCCGGCGGCGACAAGGCCGCAGTGCAGCAAGCCTTCAGCGATACCGGCGCGACCTGCAAGGCCTGTCACGACAAGTACCGCATGGAGTGATGCACCCACCCCGGCCGCAAGGCCTCACCAGGCCGCGGGCGGCGGCGGCGGGGGCGGTTCGATGAAGCTGCCGGTGGCGAGGTAGAGCACCGCCGCGGTGATCGCCAGCGCGATCACGAAGGCGAACATGCCGCCGCCCTGCGCGGGCTGGGCGTCGGCTTCGTCGACCTCCTTCATGCCGGTGATCATCGGCCGCAGCAGGTTGTCCTTCTTGACCAGCGCGTAGAACAGCACCGCGCAGACGTGCACCACGACCAGCACGATGATCGCCCAGTAGTTCTGCCGGTGCAGCCCGGACAGCCAGTCGCTGGTGTCGCTGCTCACCAGCGCGCGCAGCGGGGCGGAGAAGGCGATCTCGTCGTTGGAGAACAGCCCGGTGACGGCCTGGTAGAGCATCACCCCGAGCAAGGCCAGCACCGACAGCGCGCCGAGCGGGTTATGCCCCAGCCCGCTCCAGTGCCCGCGCAGGTGCGCCCACAGGTGCGCCGGACCGGGCACGAAGTCGGCGAAGCGGGCGTAGGTCGAGCCGATCACCCCCCACACCAGGCGGAAGGCGAGCAGCACGGTGATGGCGATGCCGACCCGGCCATGCCATTCGATCAGGCTGGCGCCGACCTGGGCGGTGACGTAGGCCGCCACGACCAGCACGGCCAGCAGCCAGTGGAACAGACGGGTGGGAAGATCCCAGACCCGCACCCTGCGCATATTCATCGTTTTGGTTCCTTCATCCATGCTCGTTCGATGGGCGGCCGACGCCGCAAACCGTGGGAGCGGGCTCCCGCAACGAACCATGACCGAGACATCAATCCATGGTTCCGCTGCACCGCATCATCCGGGCCTGCGCTGCACCAGGAACTCACGCAGATGGCGCCCGGTGTGTGAGGCCGGCGTCGCCATCGCCACCTCGGGCGGGCCTTCGGCCACCACCCGGCCGCCGCCGTCGCCGCCTTCCGGGCCGAGGTCGATCAACCAGTCGGCCTCGGCGATGACGTCGAGGTCGTGCTCGATCACCAGCACGCTGTGGCCGGCATCCGTCAGGCGGTGGAGCACACGGATCAGCTTGTCCACGTCGGCCATGTGCAGGCCCACGGTGGGCTCGTCGAGCACGTACAGGCTGTGCTTGTCGGCGGGCAGCGGCACGCCGCCGGTGTCCTCGGCATCGCCCGGGCGGCGGCGCACCTTGGCCAGTTCGGTCACCAGCTTGATGCGCTGCGCCTCGCCGCCCGACAGCGTCGGGCTGGGCTGGCCCAGGCTCAGGTAGCCGAGGCCGACGTCCTGCAGCAGCTGCAGCGGGTGGGCGATTGCCGGATGGGCGGAGAAGAAGCCCACCGCCTCGTCCACCGCCATCGCCAGCACCTCGGCCACGGTCCTGTCCTTCCACCGCACCGACAGGGTCTCTGCGTTGAAGCGCGCGCCGCCGCAGCCCTCGCACGGCGTCTTGACGTCGGGCAGGAAGCTCATCTCCACCGTGGTCTGGCCGGCGCCGTCGCACACCGGGCAGCGCCCGGCGCCGGTATTGAAGGAGAAGCGCGAGGCGTTCCAGCCGCGGGTGCGGGCATCGAAAGTGTCGGCGAAGAGCTTGCGAACCGCATCCCAGAAGCCGACGTAGGTCGCCGGGCAGGAGCGCGGGGTCTTGCCGATCGGGGTCTGGTCGACTTCGAGCACGCGGCCGAGCTGCTGCCAGCCGCGAATCGCCTTGCAGCCGACCAGCGCCTGGTCGACCTCGTTGGGTTGGGCCTGGCCGCGGCGGCGGGCACGGGTGGCCTCGGGGTCGCCCAGCCGCGCCCGCAGGTTGGTGTGGATCACGTCGCGCGCGAGGCTGGACTTGCCCGAGCCGGAGACGCCGGTGACCACGGTGAGGCGCGCGAGCGGGATGCGCACCGAAAGGTCGCGCAGGTTGTGCAGGTTGGCGCCCTCGATGCGGATCGCCGCATGCTCGTCTGCCACCGCGCGGCGCGGACGCAGCGGATGCTGCAGCGGGTGGCGGAAGCATTCGCCGGTGGCCGATTCGGGCGCGTTCAACAGATCGTCGATGGTGCCCTCAGCGACCACGCGGCCGCCGCGCACGCCGGCGCCGGGGCCGAGGTCGATGACGTGGTCGGCGCGGCGGATGGTGTCCTCGTCGTGCTCCACCACCAGCAGCGTGTTGCCGCGGTCGCGCAGGGCTTCGAGGGTGTCGAGCAGCAGGCGGTTGTCGCGCGGATGGAGGCCGATGGTGGGCTCGTCGAGGATGTAGCACACCCCGCGCAGGTTGGAGCCGAGCTGGGCGGCGAGGCGGATGCGCTGCGCCTCACCGCCCGACAGCGTGGGCGCGGCACGGTCGAGGGCGAGGTAGCCGAGGCCAACGTGCTGGAGGAAGGCCAGCCGCCCGCGGATTTCGCTCACCAGGTCGCGGGCGATGTCGGTTTCGCGCGCGTTGAGCGCCAGATCGGCGAAGAAGCCCGCCGCCTTGTCCACCGGCCAGGCGGCGAGCTGGTGCAGGCCGAGTTCGCGGAAGCGCACCGCGCGCGCCACCGGGTTGAGGCGCGCGCCGGCGCAGGCGGGGCAGGGCTCGTCGCTGACGATGACTTCTTCCGCATCGCCGAGGTCGAGCGCATCCGGGTCGTCGATGCGCGCCGCGGTCTTCAGCCCGGTGCCGTAGCACTTGGGGCACCAGCCGTGCTTGGCGTTGTACGAGAACAGGCGCGGATCGGGCTCGGGAAAGCCGGTGCCGCAGCTCGGGCAGGCGCGCAGGGTGGAGAAGGTGATCGGCGCCGCGCCGGGCTTGCCGGTCTCGAGCACCTTGATCACGCCCTTGCCGATCTCCAGCGCCTGGTGCACGAGCTCGCGCAGCGTGGCCTCGTGCTCGGGCTGCACCACCACCCTGCCGGCGGGCAGCTCGATGTTGTGCTCCTTGTAGCGGTCCAGGCGCGGCCACCTGGCGGTGGGCAGGTAGTCGCCATCGACGCGCAGTTGCGCATGGCCCTTGGCCCGCGCCCACTTGGCGAGGTCGGTGTACAGGCCCTTGCGGTTGACCACCAGCGGCGCCAGCACCTCGACCGAAGCGCCGCGCAGCTCACGCTGAAGCTGGGCGACGATGGCCTCGAAGCTCTGCGGCGTCACCGCCACGTCGCAGTCGGGGCAGAACTGGGTGCCCAGCTTGACGTACATCAGACGCAGGAAGGGGTGGATCTCGGTCAGCGTCGCCACCGTGCTCTTCCTGCCGCCGCGGCTGGTGCGCTGCTCGATCGCCACCGTGGGCGGAATGCCGAACAGGCCATCGACGTCGGGCCGGCTGGCGGGCTGGACGAACTGGCGGGCGTAGGCGTTGAGCGATTCCAGGTAGCGGCGCTGGCCCTCGCCGAAGACGATGTCGAAGGCCAGCGTGGACTTACCCGAACCGGACAGGCCGGTGATCACGGTGAAGCGGTCGCGCGGGATCTGCAGGCTGACGTTCTTCAGGTTGTGCTCGCGGGCGTGGCGGATTTCAATCGCCGGAGCGGCGATCGGGCGATATTGCGCCCGCGGTTCCGCGACCCCGGTTTCCGTCCCGAGGGAAATAGGGGACAGACCGGAATTTTCCGGCCCCGTGACGAATGCATGGCCGTAGGGGCGACCCGGCGGGTCGCCCCTAGCCCCCGTCGCGCGCCCTGTCGGCCTGGCCCCGATTTTCCTCAGCGCCTCGGCGTAATCGCGCAGCGCGGCGCCGGTATGCGAAGCGGCATGGGCGCGCACCGTCTCGGGCGGGCCTTCGACGACGATCGCACCGCCCTCTTCGCCGCCCTCGGGGCCGAGGTCGATGATCCAGTCGGCAGCGGCGATCACGTCGAGGTTGTGCTCGATGACGATCAGCGAGTGGCCGGCCTGCAGCAGCTTGTCGAAGGCGCCGAGGAGGGTGGCGACATCCTCGAAATGCAGGCCGGTGGTGGGTTCGTCGAACAGGAACAGCAGGCCCGGCTCCGGCTTGCCCCCAGCTTTGCCCCCAGACTTATCCACAGCACTGGCTTTGCGTACAGGCTTGCGCTGTGCGGCTTCGGCGAGGTGGCCGGCGAGCTTGAGGCGTTGCGCTTCGCCGCCCGACAGCGTCGGCACCGGCTGGCCGAGGCGCAGGTAGTCGAGGCCGACGTCGGCCAGCGGCGCGAGTGCGGCGAGGACCTTGGGATGCGCGCCGAACACGTCCAGCGCCTCGTGCACGGTCAGCGCCAGCACATCCGCCACCGACAGCCCGTTCCATTGCAATTCAAGCACTTCGGGCCGATAGCGCTTGCCGTCACAGTCCGGGCAGCGCAGCCAGACGTCGGACAGGAACTGCATCTCGACGTGCTCGAAACCGGAGCCGGTGCAGGTGGGACAGCGGCCGTGGCCGGCGTTGAAGCTGAAGGTGCCGGGGGTATAGCCGCGCTGCTGCGCCTCCGGCAGGGCGGCGAACAGGGCGCGGATCGGGTCCCAGGCGCCAACGTAGCTGACCGGGTTGGAGCGCGAGCTCTTGCCGATCGGCGACTGGTCCACCATCACCACACCGCGTAACTTATCCACACCCGCGAGGCGGTCGAAGGCTCCCGCCTCGGCACCGCCGGCGGCCTCACCGAAGTGGCGTGCGAGCGCCGGATGGAGCACGTCCTGGATCAGCGTCGATTTGCCCGAGCCGGACACCCCGGTGAGACAGGTCAGGCGCCGCAGCGGGAAGCCCACGCTGAGGTCGCGCAGGTTGTGCTGGCGCGCACCGACCAGCTTCAGGCGCGGCGTGTCGGCGTCCACCGGGCGCGGCGGGCGATCGACGTCGATGCGCTTCCTGCCCGCCAGCCAGGGGCCGGTCACCGAATCGGGGTTGGCGGCGATCTCCGCCGGCGTGCCGCGGGCGACGATGTTGCCGCCGCGCTCGCCGGGGCCGGGACCGATCTCGAGCAACTCATCGGCGGCCACCATCACCTGCGGGTCGTGCTCGACCACCACCAGGGTGTTGCCGGCGTCGCGCAACCGCGTCATCACCCCGAGGATGCGGCCGATGTCACGCGGATGGAGCCCGATCGAAGGTTCGTCGAGCACGAACAGGGTATTCACCAGCGAAGTGCCGAGCGCGGTGGTCAGGTTGATGCGCTGCACTTCGCCGCCCGACAGCGTGCGCGACTGGCGGTCCAGGGTCAGGTAGCCGAGGCCGACGTCGGCAAGGTAGGCGAGCCGGCTGCGGATCTCGCCCAGCACCAACGCGGTGGCCTCGTCCGCCGCACCGGGCAGCGCCAGGGCCTCGATCGCCGCGCGGATGCGATCGACCGGCAGCGCCATCAGTTCGTGGATCGCAATACCGGTCGACCGCCCCGTAGGAGCGGCTTCAGCCGCGATCACCCGACCCTTCCCGCCATGGTCGATAGCCTCCGCAGGTTCACGGCTAAAGCCGCTCCTGCCGAAACCCTGCCCCGCAATCGGCAGCCGCCACAGCAGCGCATCCGGCTTCAGCCGCGCGCCGTGGCAGGCGGGGCACTCCGTGTAGCTGCGGTAGCGCGACAGCAGCACGCGGATGTGCATCTTGTAGGCCTTGCTCTCGAGCCAGTCGAAGAAGTGGCGCACGCCGTACCAGTAGCGCGGCCACGAGCTGTCCCAGCTCTTCCACTTCGGGTCGCCCTCGAACAGCCAGGCGCGATGCTCCGGCGGCAGGTCACGCACCGGGATGTCCATCGCCACCCCGGCCTTCTTCGCCATCTTCGCCAGGTCGTCCTGGCATTCGCGGTAGCTCTCGGTCTGCCACGGCTTCACCGCGCCTTCGGCCAGCGTTTTTGACTCGTCGGGTACGACCAGGCCGTGATCGACGCCGATCACGCGGCCGAAGCCGCGGCAGGTGTCGCAGGCGCCGATCGGTGAGTTGAACGAGAACAGGCCGGGCGTGGGCTCCGAATAATGAAGGTCGCAGTCTGCGCAGTGCAGGCCGGACGAATAGCGCCACACCGCCTCGCCCGGCGTCCCCGTCCCATTCCTTGTCTCCGAGTTCACGCCTTCGCCTGACACATACACCGACAGCCGACCATGGCCGCGCTGCAGCGCCGCCTCCAGCGCTTCGGCCAGGCGCGCATCCTCGGCGTTCGATGCGCGGAAGCGGTCCTGCACCACCTGCAGCACGTCCTGCCCTTCGGCGCCGGCCCCGGCGCACCGTTCCTGGATCCGGGTATAGCCCTGCGCGGCGAGCAGCCCGGCGACCTCGTCCGCGCTGAAGTTCGCCGGCACCGCCAGCGGAAAGCACACCACCAGGCGCGGATCGCCCGTCGCCGCCGCGCGCACGCGCAGGTCGGCGGCGATGCTGTCGGCCGAATCGCGCCGCACCGGCTTGCCACAACCGCAGCAGTGCAGCTGCGCGGCGCGCGCGTAGAGCAGCTTGAAGTGGTCGGCGAGCTCGGTCATCGTCCCCACCGTCGAGCGCGAGGTGCGCACCGGGTTGGTCTGGTCGATCGCGATCGCCGGCGGCACGCCCTCGATCCGATCCACCTGCGGCTTGTCCATGCGGTCGAGGAACTGGCGCGCGTAGGGCGAGAAAGTCTCGACGTAGCGCCGCTGGCCCTCGGCGTACAAGGTGTCGAACACCAGCGAGGACTTGCCCGAGCCCGACACCCCGGTGACCACGGTGAGGCGGTTCAGCGCCAGGTCGAGCGAGAGGTTGCGCAGGTTGTTCTGGCGCGCGCCGCGGATGCGGATGGCGTCGGCGACCGAGGCGGGGGCCACCGAAACGGAAGAACCAACCGGAATGTAGCGGGGTGCGGAGGCGGGCATGGGGAGCGAGGCGAAGGCGGAAGCCGCCATTTTAGGCGGGGATCGGGCTCGGACCCATGTCCAGGGGGGAAAGGTTCCTGCGGGGGCTGCGGGGCGTGGGGTGGGCGGCAGGCTGTCGGCCAATGATGTCGCTCGATTCCGCCCGGCGATATGCGAGAGGAATTACCGGTTGCCGAAATCTCCAGCTCACCCTACCGAGCCAATCCAGCCGTCGGGCACTTCGTGGTGCGAACGGCAAGTAACCGAGTGAAGCCGTCACCTCGCATGACATGTTGGGGACGCGAAATTGGTGCTTCGTTCAATCAATGTGAGTGCCGATGGTGGATGTCTGGAAAGTGCGGGTGCTTGTGGGCCAGCCCCTTGTGGCGGTGCCAATGCTCATGTGGCTCGTCACTGTTCCAGGCGAAGTCGTGTTCGTGCTGGTGGTGTTCGTCATGGGTGTGCCGATGGCCATGCTCCATCGGCTCATGCGTGTGCTCGTGGTGCTCGGTGAGGTGTAGCCACACCCCCCAGCCCATCAGGGCTGCCGCAATCCAGAATGCGCTCGAGGTCGACTCGCCGAGCAGGACCAGCGACACGGCCGCACCGATGAAGGGCGCGGTCGAGAAGTAGGCGCCGGTACGCGCCGTGCCCAGTCCGCGCAGCGCAAGCACAAAGAGCACCAGGCTGATGCCATAGCCGAACAACCCGACGACCATGGTGCCGAGCAGGACCGCGCCGTCCGGCAGGCTCGCGCCGAGCGCAAACGCCAGCCCGACGTTGACCGTGCCCGCCACTGCACCCTTCGTGGCCGCGATGAAGAGCGCATCCGATGCCGACACGCGCCGCGTCAGGTTGTTGTCGATTGCCCAGCACAGACAGCCAGCGGCGATGGCTAGCGGACCGATCCAATCGTTCGCGCCCTCTTCACCACCCGACCAGGACAGCACGACACCTCCGGCCACGATCGCGAGCATGCCGAGCACGATGCGGCGGTCGGTGTTCTCCCTGAACACGACCCACGCAATTGCGGCGGTCAGTACCGCTTCAAGGTTGAGCAGCAGCGACGCGGTCGCGGCACTTGTGCGCGTGAGACCGAACATCAGCGCGAGGGGGCCGAGCACGCCGCCGAAGAAGATCGCCCCCAGCAGCCACCGCCATTCCCCCTCGGCCAGGCCGGAGGGCGTCCAGCTGCGATCGCGGATCAGACGCGACGCAGCCAGCCCGAGCCCGCTGCCAAGGTAGAGCAAGCCGGCCAGCAACCACGGCGACATCTCGCCGACCAGCAGCTTGGCGAACGGGGTGCTCGCGCCGAACAAGGCCGCCGCGAGCAACGCATGGATCACGTAGATGTTGTTCATTGCCCTTGCCAGACCGGTGTGGCCAGAATGATCGGAAGCGCCCCCACCCCGGCGGGATGGGGGCGCTGCGCTTACAGCACGCGCTCGATTTTGGTGTAATCGCCTTGGATCTTGAGCGTGACCGTGACGTCGAAGCCGGAGCGGTTCCGCCAGAACCAGCCGTGCTTGCCATCGAACGCGGCAACCAGGTCGCCCTGGTTGCCGAGCTCGTTACGCCCCTTGCCGTAGCCGTGATAGAAGTTTTTCGGCGCGTCGTAGGGGTCGCCATGGGTGTCGAAGTTCACCGGGCCACCGGCGCTCGCCCACTCATAGCGGACACGGCTGTCCTTGTTCATCGTCAGTTTGACTTCGGCGCCCTGGCCGGGCTTGAGCGTCACAGTCACCGTGTCCTTGCGTCCGGCGGCGGGCTCGGGCGCGACCGCTGTGGGCGTTGGAGCGGCCACCGCGACCGGCGCAGGCGCCGCTTCGGCACGAGCCGCAGGTGCGACGGCTACGGGCTGTGAAGGCGCCGTTTCCGTAGCAACGCGCTCTTCTGCGCGAGCCTCAGCCGCCAGCGACATCTTGATTTCGCCCATCGGCGTCAGACCGAGTGCGCGGCCGATGCCCGTGGGGTCGATGCCGTACTCGGCGGGCAGCACGGTGGTGACGAGCAGTCCGCCAGCAATCAGGGCAGCCAGGGCGGTCGAGCGCAGCAGATTGCCGGTGCTCGGCAAGTCGGCGCGCTTGGGGAGGTCAGTGTTGTACATGGTCGATAACTCCAGGAGTCTCAGGATACGAAGAGGCCGGTGAGCTGATAGCCGATCAGCATGAACCCGGCGCACATCATGGCGACGTTGGCGGTATAGGCGTGCTGGAAGAAGCCGGCCGTACGGCGCCAGAAGCCCATCGCGATCAGGATCGCGCCGAGCGCGAGCAACTGGCCGATCTCCACGCCGACGTTGAACGCTAGCAGGTTGGGCAGCAGGCCATCGCGAGCGATCTCGAACTCCTGGATCTTGGCCGCGAGGCCGAAGCCGTGGAACAGACCGAAGACCAGGGTCGCCGCCTTGGTGTTCGGCTGCACGCCGAACCAGCGCTGGAAGGCGCCCAGGTTGTCGAGCGCCTTGTAGACGACCGATAGGCCGATGATCGCGTCGATCAGGTAGGCATTGACGTTCACCCCGGCATAGACGCCGTACAGCATGGTGACCGAGTGCCCGATCGCGAACAGGCTGACGTAGAGCGCGATGTCCTTGAGCTTGTAGAGGAAGAAGATCACCCCGGCGAGGAACAGCAGATGATCGTAACCGGTGACCATGTGCTTGGCGCCAAGGTAGGTGAAGGGCAGCAGGTGCGTGCCCGAGATCTCCTGGATGTAGCCCTTGTCGCCCTCGGCCACGCCATGGGCGTGCGCAAAAGCGGTCAGGAACAAGTAGAGCAGCACGCCAGTGAAAGCGTGCAGCATCGTCCGGGCGCGTGGCAGCACGGCTGCCCGCCCCCGGCTGGGGAAGGAATGCGTCATGAGAGTCTTCCAATGAAGTTTGCTGGGTGAGTCCGGCGCTTCACGCGCGGGACTCGACAGGTCAAACGATCAGGAGACGTTTTGGCGGGCGCTCGAGCGTGGCGCAGGGCGCGGGATAGGCGGGTCGACGCTCTTCGGCGATCCACTGATTCGAAAGCGGCGGAACACCTATCGCGTGCGTGGGTGGCACGTTCGGCTTGTCATGGCTGTGATCAGCCGCGTTGTGACCGTGTTGGTGGGGGCCGCCCTCGTCCTCAAAGTCATCATGGCTATGGCCATGATCGTATTGATCCGTGGTCGCTCCGGCATGCGAGTGGGTAGTCGCACGCAAGGGGGCGTGCGACAGGGATGTTGCGCTTGAGAACGCGAACAGGGCATGCGAGAGCATCAGCAGCCCGATCAGCACTCTCGCCAGTGCGCGGGCGATCTTTTTCGTGAAGATGGGGGTGGCGAGAAGAAAGGTCATGTCGGGTCGGGTTCGGGAAGGCGGAGAACCTTTCGCGATCTGTGGCCGGTTTATACAGGAGTCGGGTCGATCCGGCAATTCGGCAACACTCGGAAACGAGCGTGGGCAAAAGGGTGTTTCGACACTTGGCGCCGGGTGGATGGATCGCCTGGTTCGGATGCACCTTGCTGGTTTGACTACAGTTCAGCCAAGTGCTTCCGTGCGTGGAGTCTGAGTTGATCGCGTCGATCGGACGGCCGGTTTCTGGGCAGAGCGGCCACCCGAGCGGCCGATCTGCCTGCGAGCCGAACGGCGGGTCGTGGCCGAGTGTGTGAGGTCGGGCTGAGTGCTCAGTAGCTGCCGTTGGCGATCAGGCGGAGGTCACCCTGAGTGGCCGCACCGGCCGACAATCTACCACTACCTTCGTTTGACCGTCGTGCCTCGTCGATCAGCCACCGCGCGCATCCAGCCGCACGCGGCCAAACATCCGGAAAATCTGGTATTGAACTTGCTGTGATAAATTCCGCATCGCACCGGGGTCTGCCGCAGCACCCCCCGACCTCTCCACCACGCCCGAACCGACCTGCCGTTCGATCCCTTTTCGATGCTGCTCGCCGCCCTCATTTTTCTTCCCTTCCTCGGCAGTCTGGCCGCGGCCCTGATGCCGCAGGACGCCCGCAACCACGAGTCCTGGCTGGCGATCGCGGTGGCGGTGGGCGGGATGGCGATCGTCGGCATGCTGTTGCCGCAGATCGTCGGCGGCGAGGTCGTGCGCGCGGAGTTCGCCTGGCTGCCGGCGAACGGGCTGCACTTCGTGCTACGGGTCGATGGCCTGGCGTGGGTGTTCGCCATGCTGGTGCTGGCGATCGGGCTGCTGGTGGTTCTCTACGCGCGCTATTACATGTCGCCGGAAGATCCGGTGCCGCGCTTCTTCGCCTTCCTGCTCGCCTTCATGGGCTCGATGCTGGGGGTGGTGCTGTCGGGCAACCTGGTGCAGCTGGTGGTGTTCTGGGAACTCACCAGCCTCACTTCCTTCCTGCTGATCGGCTACTGGCACCACCGCGCCGACGCCCGCCGCGGCGCGCGCATGGCGTTCACGGTGACGGCGAGCGGCGGCCTGTGCCTGCTCGCCGGGGTGCTGGTGCTCGGCCACATCGTCGGCAGCTACGACCTCGATACGGTGCTCGCCGCCGGTGACACCATCCGCGCTCACGAGCTCTACCGGCCCGCGCTGGTGCTGATCGCGCTCGGCGCGCTGACCAAGAGCGCCCAGTTTCCCTTCCACTTCTGGCTGCCGCACGCGATGGCGGCGCCCACTCCGGTGTCGTCCTACCTGCACTCGGCGACGATGGTGAAGGCCGGGGTGTTCCTCCTCGTGCGCCTGTGGCCGGCGCTCGCGGGCACCCCGGAATGGACCTGGATCATCGGCGGCGCGGGGGTGTGCACCCTGCTGATCGGCGCCTTCGTCGCCATCTTCCAGCACGACCTCAAGGGCCTGCTGGCGTATTCGACGATCAGCCACCTCGGCCTGATCACCGTGCTGATCGGCATCGGCACGCCGCTGGCGATCGTCGCCGCGATCTTCCACATCCTCAACCACGCCACCTTCAAGGCCTCGCTGTTCATGGCCGCGGGCATCATCGACCACGAATCGGGCACCCGCGACCTGCGCCTGCTGCGCGGCCTGCGCCACCGGCTGCCGGTGACCGCGACCCTGGCGATCGTCGCCAGCGCGGCGATGGCGGGGGTGCCGCTGCTGAACGGCTTCCTGTCCAAGGAGATGTTCTTCGCCGAGACGCTGCACGTCGGCGGCGATCACAACTGGTGGATGTCGTACGCCGCGGTGGCGATGGGCATGTTCAGCGTCGCCTACTCGCTGCGCTTCATCTCGGTGTTCTTCGGCGCGCCGGCCCAGGGCCTGCCGCGCGAGCCGCACGAACCGCCGCGCTGGATGCGTTTTCCGGTCGAACTGCTGGTGCTGGCCTGCCTCGTCGTCGGCATTGCCCCCGGGGTCAGCATCGGGCCGCTGCTGCACCTCGCGGTGGTGGCGACCCTGGGCGAGGCGACACCGGCCTACGACCTGGCGGTGTGGCACGGCGTGAACCTGCCGCTGCTGATGAGCGTGGGCGCGCTCGTCGGCGGGGTGCTGCTCTACGCGGTGCTGCGCCGCCACTTCGACCTCGCGCAGCGCGAGCGCGTGCCGCTGATCCACCGCTTGAACGGCGCCCAGGCTTACGAGACCACCATGCTGCAACTCACCCGCGGTGCGGAGTGGCTGCTGCATCGCGTCGGCACGCGCCGGCTGCAGCCGCAGCTGCTGCTGATGATGGGGCTGCTGCTGCTCGTCCCGCCCTTGCTCGCCGGCGCGCCGCCGGCGTGGACCGCGATCCCGCGGCAGGACTTCGACCCGCTCTTCGCCGGGGTCTGGGCGATCGGCGCAGGCTGCGCGGTGGCCGGGGCGTGGATGGCGAAATACCACCGCCTCGCCGCGCTCACGCTGGTCGGCGGCACCGGCATCGTCACCGCCGCGACCTTCCTGTGGCTGTCGGCGCCCGATCTGGCGCTGACCCAGCTGATGGTGGAGACGGTGACCACGGTGCTGATCCTGCTCGGCCTGCGCTGGCTGCCGCCGCGGCTCGAGTCGATCGCCGGCCCGGTCCAGCCGCTGTGGCGGGTGTGGGCGCGCCGTGCGCGCGACCTCGCGCTCGCGCTCGGCGGCGGGGGCGCGCTGGCGGCGCTGACCTACGCGGTGCTGGTGCACCCGGCCTCGGACACGATCGCCGACTTCTTCCTCCTCAACGCCCTCGGCGGCGGCGGGGGCAGCAATGTGGTGAACGTGCTGCTGGTGGACTTCCGCAGTTTCGATACCCTGGGCGAGATCACCGTGCTCGCGATCGTCGCGCTCACCGTCTATGCCCTGCTGCGCCGCTTCCGCCCGGCGCCCGAGAGCGCGGGCATCCCACCGCAGCAGCGCTTCGAGGCCGATCCGGCGAGCGGGCAGAGCCCCGCCGAGCAGGCCAACGGCGGCTACCTGCTGGTGGCGGGCATCTATCTGCGCCTGCTGCTGCCCTTCATGGGGGTGATCGCGGTGTATTTCTTCATGCGCGGCCACAACCTGCCCGGTGGCGGCTTCGTCGCCGGCCTGATCTTCGCGGTGGCGATCCTCGTCCAGTACATGCTCGCCGGCACGGTATGGGTCGAGAGCCACGTGCACCTGCGCCCGCACCGCTGGCTCGGCTTCGGCCTGCTGCTGGCGTGCGCCACCGGCCTCGGTGCCTGGTGGTTCGGCCATCCCTTCCTCACCACCCACACCGCCCATGTGGACTGGCCGCTGGTGGGCGAGCTGCACCTGCCGAGCGCCTTCGTGTTCGACCTCGGCGTGTTCGCGGCGGTGGTCGGGACCACGATGCTGATGCTGGTGGCGCTCGCCCACCAGTCGCTGCGCGCGCATCGCCAGCCCGGCGAGGAAGTGGCGGCGGACGGGGGGAGGACTTGATGGAAGCGGTGTTTGCGATCGCCGTCGGCGTGGTGTTCGGCGCGGGGATCTGGCTGATCCTGCGCCCGCGCACGTTCCAGTTCATCACCGGGCTGCTGCTGATGTCCTACGCGGTCAATCTGTTCATTTTCGCGATGGGGCGGCTGTGGGTGGACAAACCCCCGATCACGCCCGCCCCCGGCATCGACCCGGCGCAGTTCGCCGACCCGCTGCCGCAGGGCCTGGTGCTGACCGCGATCGTGATCGGCTTCGCCACCACCGCGCTCTACCTGGTGATGATGATCGGCGCACGCGGCCTGTCGGGCAGCGACCACGTCGATGGCGAGGAGCCGCGGCAATGAGCGTGTTGCCCTGGGTGAACCACCTCATCATCGTCCCCGTGCTGCTGCCGCTGGTGGTGGGGGCGCTGATGATCCCGATCAATCAGAAGCGCCACGGGCTCAAGTTCGCCCTCGGCCTGGCGAGCGGGGTGCTGCTGTGGGTGGCCGCGCTCGCGCTGCTGGTGCTGGCCGATGGCGGGCACTGGCCGGGCGGCATCGGCGTGTATCTGGCCGCCAACTGGGCGGCGCCGTTCGGCATCGCGCTGGTGGCCGACCGCCTCTCGGCGCTGATGCTGGTGCTCACCGCGACGATTGCGCTCGCCGTGCTGGTGTTCTCGGCGCGGCGCTGGGACCGCGTCGGGGTGAGCTTCCATCCGTTCTTCCAGTTCCTGCTGATGGGGCTCAACGGCGCCTTCCTGACCCACGACCTGTTCAACCTCTTCGTCTTCTTCGAGGTGATGCTGGCGGCCTCCTACGGCCTCGTGCTGCACGGCTACAACCTGCGTCGCATCCAGGCCGGCATGCAGTACATCGCGGTGAACCTGGTGGCTTCGCTGCTGTTCCTGATCGGGGTGGCGCTGATCTACGCCGCCACCGGCACGCTCAACATCGCCGACCTCGGCGCCCGGGTGGCCCTGCTCGGGGCGCAGGACGCCTGGCTGCTGCAGATCGGCGCGGTGGCGCTGGCGCTCGCCTTCCTGACCAAGGGCGCGATGTGGCCGCTCGGCTTCTGGCTGCCCACCACCTACGCCTCGGCCTCGGCACCGGTGGGGGCGATGCTGGTGCTGATGACCAAGGTCGGCGTATATGCGGTGCTGCGGGTGTGGCTGGCGGTGTTCGGCGATCAGGCCGGTGCGCTCGGCGGCTTCGGTTTTGCCGCGCTGACGGTCGGCGGCATGGCGACCCTGCTGTTCGGTGCGATCGGCATGCTCGCGAGCCAGGACGGCGGGCGCATGGCGGGCTACGGTGCGATCGTGTCCTCGGGCACGCTGCTCGCGGTGATCGGCCATTCGGGCAGCGCGGTGCTGGCTTCGGGGCTGTACTACCTGCTCGGCTCGACGCTGGCGATGGCGGCGTTCATGCTGCTGATCGAGCTCACCGAGCGCATCCGCCCGCCCGGTGCGGCACTGCTGGCGATCACGATGGAGGCCTTCGCGATCGAGGACAAGCCCGAGGATCCGGTCGGGGTCGGCATTCCCGGCACCCTCGCCTTCCTCGGCCTGAGCTTCGCCGCCTGCGCCCTGGTGATCGCCGGGATGCCGCCGCTGGCGGGCTTCGTCGCCAAGTTCAGCCTCTTCCACGCGATGCTCGCCGCATCATCGGACAAGGTGCCGGCAATGACCTGGCTGCTGATCGCGCTGATGGTGGTCGGCGGGCTGGCGGCGATCATCGCGCTGATGCGCCTGGGGGTGCGCACCTTCTGGGCCGCGGGCGTGGTCACGCCGCCGCGCCTGCAGTTTTCCGAGGCGGTGCCGGTGGGCGCGCTGGTGATGCTGTGCGTGCTGCTGACGGTGCAGGCGGGCACGGTGTTCGAATACCTCGGGCGCACCACCGAGGGGCTGCTGCGCGGCGCCGACTACGCCCTGCGCGTGCTCGGCGAGCCCGCCGTGCAGCGGCTTCCCGCCGCCGAGGGGGGGCGATGAGACGCTGGCTGCCTTCACCGCTGCTGTCGCTGACGCTGCTGCTGATGTGGCTGCTGCTCAACCAGAGCGCGGAACCGGCGCACTGGCTGCTCGGCGCCGTGCTCGGCATCGTCGCGCCACTGCTCGCGCGCCCGCTGCAGCCGCATGGCCATGCGCGCATCCGCCGCCCGCTGGCGCTGGCCCGGCTGCTGTGGATGGCGGCGATCGAGATCGTGCGCTCCTGCTTCAACGTCACCCAGATCATCCTGCTGCGCCGCTCGGCCGACGTGAACTCGCAGTTCATCCGCGTGCCGCTCGAGCTGAAGAGCCCCCACGGCCTGGCGCTGCTGTCCTGCCTGATCAATTCGACCCCCGGCACGGTGTGGGTGGAGATCCTCCCCGAGCGCTACGAACTGCTGCTCCACGTCTTCGACCTGCACGACGAGGCGTGGTGGGTGGATACCATCAAGACGCGTTACGAACAGCCCATCATCGAGGTGTTCGAGACGCCCGACACCCGAGGAGACCGGACATGACGACGGCGACGCTGCTCTCGGCGGCGATTTATTTCGCACTCGCCTGCGTGGTGCTGGCGATGCTGCTGTGCACGCTGCGCCTGATGATCGGCCCGTCCGCGCAGGACCGCGTGCTGGCGCTCGACACGCTGTGGATGTGCGTGATGGTGCTGGCGCTGCTGCTGGGCATCCGCCACGGCAGCCAGATCTATTTCGAAGCGGCGCTGATCATCGCCTTGCTCGGCTTCGTGTCCACGATCGCGCTCGCCAAGTTCCTGATGCGCGGGGAGGTGATCGAATGAGCGCATCCGCACGGCCGTCCGAAGGAAAGCGTCCGCCTCCCTCGGGGAGGAGGCCGCGCAGCGACCGGGGGGACGACCAGTGAACGGCGCCGAATCCCTGCCTTGGTGGGCGGCAGTCCCGGTCGCTTTCCTGCTGGTGCTGGGCGGCCTGATCACCGTCATCGGCACGCTCGGCCTGGCGCGGCTGCACAGCTTCTACCAGCGCATCCACGGCCCGGCGATCACGATCGCGCTCGGCGCCGGCTGCATCCTGGTGGCGTCGATGCTGTACTTCACCGTGACCCAGTCACGCCTCGTGATCCACGAACTGCTGATCAGCGGCTTCGTGCTGATGACCGCGCCGGTGGTGTCGATGCTGATCATGCGTGCGGCGGTGTATCGGGACCTGCGCGCCGCGCGCGAGATGGATGCAGGGAACGACGCGGGCAACCCCTGAAGCCGGGGGCTGGCGCAGGGCCATTTCCGCAACGAAGTCGGCCGCCTACACCAGCCACTGCGGGCGCAGCAGCATCACCAGGCCGAGTACCAGCATCACCGCACCCGACAGCAGCTTGAGCCGCCGCCCGCCGCGTTCGTCGAGCTTGCCGCTGCCCAGCGCCAGCACCGCGGTGCCGACCATCAGCGCATCGTCGGCGATGTAGCCGAGGATGTAGAGGCCGAGGTAGCCGTAGTGCGCGAGCGGCGGCAGTTCATGCCGGGCCAGCACCGCGGTATAGATCGCGGGCAGACCGGCGGTGCACAACAGCTCGACGAAATTGACCACCACCGCGAGCACCGCCACCGCAGCGAGCGAAGCGGACAGCGATTCCGCCTTCAGGATCGCCCTTGCCCGCGCATAGAGACCGGGCCTGGCCGCTTCGGGAATCGACAGCGACACCCCGCGGCGGAAGGCGAAGAAGTCCTTGACGTTGATCGCGCCGACCAGCAAGGCCAGCATGGCAAGGCCGATGCGCAGCGCCTCGGTCATGCCGACGAAGAGGAACAGGTTGAGCCACGCCGCCATGAAGGCGTAGTAGACCGCGCCGCTCGCGAGGACGAAGGTGCCGGCCACCAGCGCCATCCGCCGCCGGTCCTGCAGCCGTACCAGCAGCGCCAGCAGGAACAGCAGCACCCACATCGCGCACGGATTGAAGCCGTCGATCAGGCCGAGCGCAAGGGTAAACACCGGCAGCCCGAGCTCGCCGGCGCGGAGCGTTCCGAATATCGGGAATTCGACCGCATCGCGCGGTTTCACTGGCGCTCCGAGCAATGCAACAAGCTCACGCCCGGCATGTTCGCCATCATCGAAACCGACCCGTACCTGCTTGTCGAAAACGAAAGTCGGCACCCCCGGCGGCCAGACGCCCGCCTCGCGGCTGATTTCGACCAGTTCGTCACGCGCCGCCGGGTCGCGATCGACCGCGCGATAGACGATCCGGATGTCGGGGTGCGTCTGGCCGAGCCGGGAGAGAAAAACCTTGGCATCGGCACAGTGCGGGCAGCCCTCGCGCACGAACACCTGAAGCACCGGGGCGTCGGCGGCTGCAGGCGGCTCCTCCGCGGCGGCCTGCAGCGCGGGCAGAAACGCCAGCCACAGCAGGATCAGCAGCCGCAGCATCACGTCCGGGCTGGCAGCTCGAGGCATGGCCGGCTCACTTGGCAGTGGCGGCGGCCGGCTCGGTCACAGGTTTGGCGGCGGCCTCTTCGACAGGCACGGCAGGGTCACCACGCTGGCGGACGCTCTCGATCGCCTCCTGGCTCACCTCCTTCAGCTTCTGCGCCGCGCCGCGGGTCGCTTCGACGATGCGCTGGGCGGCGGCTTCGGCGGCTTCCTTGGCGTCGCGCGCGCCCGCATCGGAGACCGCAGCGGTGACATCGGCGTCCTCGCGCGCGGCCTGATCGGCCGCTTCCGCGCCTTCCTTCACCCTGTCCGCGGCAGACTCGAGCACCGCCTGGGCAGCTGCGGTGCCCGCCTCACCCAGCTTCTTCACCGCCTCGCCGGCCTTGTCGAGCGCCTCGCGCGCCGCCGCGGCCGCTTCCGTCGCCGACTGTTCCGCCTTCTCCGCCGGGGTGTCGGGAGCGCAGGCGGCGAGGAGGATGCTGGCCGGAACGGCAAGAGCGAGAATCAGGGGCTTCATGGCAGAACGCTCGGAGGGTTGATCGGCATCGATGGCATCGTGCCCAGGAAGACAGCGCCGGACATGAGCGGTTCGCCACGCCCAAAAGTAAAAGGGCCACGCGGGCCCTTTTGGCGGCGGAACGGCAGCGCTTACTTGACGCGGTTCTTGTACTCGTCGGTGCGGGTGTCGATTTCGATCTTGTCGCCGATTTCGACGAAGGCCGGCACCGGCAGCTCGAAACCGGTCGAGATCCTGGCCGGCTTCAAGACCTTGCCCGAAGTGTCGCCCTTGACCGCGGGTTCGGTATAGACGACTTCGCGCACCACGCTGTTGGGCAGTTCGACCGAGATCGCCTTGCCGTTGTAGAACACCACTTCGCACTGCAGGCCGTCTTCGAGGTACTTGAGCGCATCGGTCATGTTGTCGGCTTCGACTTCGTACTGCTCGTAGTCGGCGTCCATGAACACGTACATCGGGTCGGCGAAGTAGGAGTAGGTGACTTCCTTGCGCTCGAGGACGACGACTTCGAACTTGTCGTCGGCCTTGTACACCGACTCGGACGGCGCGCCGGTGAGCAGGTTCTTGAGCTTCATCTTGACGACCGCGGAGTTGCGGCCGGATTTGTTGTATTCGGCCTTCTGCACCACCAGCGGGTCGCTGCCGACCATGATGACGTTGCCCGAGCGGAGTTCCTGAGCGGTTTTCATGCTGTTTCCTGAGATGAGCGGCGCGACCCCCGGGCCGCACGTGCTTGAAAATTCAAGCGCGCGATTCTACCTCGCGGCGGCCTCGATGTGGGAACAGAATCTTGTCAAGCGTGTAACGAGATCTTCGCCGGCCGCCAGGCGCCCGCACCAGTGGCGCGCATGCGCATCGAGCGCCGGCAAGGCCTCGGAAAACGCCGGCCAGGCCTGCGCCAGCGCGGCAGCACTGGCACCGAAGCCGTTCCAGGCCTGCCACAGGGCGACCAGGGCCGCGGCCGGCGCGGGCGCGACGCCGGCCAGATAGCGGCCGAGGAAGGCATCGAGCTTGTCGCGATGCGCCGCCCCGGACTGCGGGTAAATCTGCCAGACGAAGGGTTTCGCCGCCCACTGCGCACGCACGAAGGAATCCTCGCCACGGACGAAATTCAGATCGCACCCCCACAGCAGCTGGTCGTAGCCGGCCTGGTCGGTAAATGGCAGCACCTGCACCCCCAGGCGGCCGTGCTGCAGGCGATCGCCCGCCCGCAGCGCGTCGACACCGAGCGCACGCGCCAGGTCGCCGAGCACGCGCGACTCCGGCACCAGCAGCTCGACCGCCCGGCTCCCGCCCTGCCAGGCGCCGATCAGCGCCGCCAGGCCGGGCTGCTCGTAGGCGAACAGCGACACCCACAGGCTGTCCGCCGCCACCGGCCCGCGCCCTGCCCGCCACGCCGAACATCGCGCAGGATCGCCAACGAAGGCATCGCGCCGCGCTAGCAGGCCGGCTTCGCGCAGCAGTCCGCCGCTGTCCGTATCGAAGCCGGGAAAGAAAAAATGCTTCACCAGGGGCAGGCGCGGATGGGGCGAAGCGAGGCCGTGGCAGCCCGCCACCCAGTCCTCCGCCGACAGGTATTCGAGGTTGATCCACACCGGCCGCCGGGCCTGGCGCGCCATCGCCTGCAGATGCGCCTCCGGCAGCTCGCAGGCGAAGGCCTCGATGACGATTTCGCCGGGCACGAGCACGGGAAAAGGCTCGCCCCAGTGGCGCAGCTCCACACCCGCGACCACGCCGCCACGCTCCGGATCGAGCACCCGCGCCGGCGGGCAGATGCGCCCGAGCACCGACCAGTCATCAACCCAGAGCCGGACCGGCCTCTCCTGGCGCAGCGCCAGATCACAGGCCAGCCGCCAGCAGACACCGATATCCCCAAAGTTATCCACAACCCGGCAGAAGATTTCCCAGCGCGGCCGGGAATTTTCGGGCAAAGGCATCATTTCGGTGAGCAATCCTGGGAAGAGAGGCTGGAGAGCATGTGGACAAGCGGGCAAATTCGCAAACCGGAAAAAAGCATCGACATTTCACGCACACGGGACGAAGTGCCTTACCAACCTCTTGTTCCATAGCTCAAACGTGGTCGCGGAAAGGGCGCAGCCGACTTATCCACAGATTTTCGCCGACTGTTTACTTCTTTGTTATTTAAATTAATAGAAAAACAGAAGAACAAAACATGAGCCAACGAAGCGCGCAGCCACACCAACCGCAGCAAACCCGAGCTCATTCCGAAAGCGTAGAATGCGCGGCAGAGGCTCTTCGACAGGCAGGACCGCGCTGGCGTACCGGATCGCGCCGGACGGCGGCGGTCGGTAATCTCAGCGCTTTGGGGACATCATCGTGACGCCACGACACGCTATTCCTTGCCTTTTCCTGCTTCTCGTTCCCACCGGATCCGCAGTCGCCCAGCTCGGCCTGTCTCCCCCAGCGACTACGACCCCCCGCGAAAATGAAGCCGCACAGGAAACCGGCGTGCTCGAGCAGACCCGGACGAAAGTGCGCGGCTTGACGGTGTGGCTGGGGGAAACGGTGAATGACTGGTTCGGCGACCGCCCCTTCGAAGACGGCGGCGAAGTGACCCACGGCCGGCTGGGGCTGCGCCTGCTCTGGCGCCAGGACGAAGGCTGGGACACCAACGTGCGCCTGCGCGCCCGCTTCGATCTGCCCAACCTGCGCGAGAAGGCCTACATCTTCCTTGGCCGCCAGAACGAGCGCGAACTGGTCACCGACCAGCCGGAAACCTTCACCCGCGAGCAGCAGCTACTGGAAGAACGGCGCAAAGAGGATCAGAGCGGCTTCATCGGGCTCGGCTACGCCTTGCGCCGGAATATCGACCTGCGTGCGGGGGTGCGCGGCGGCTACAAGGTCTATGCCCAGGCCCGCCTGCGCAAGCAGTGGGCCCTGTCGGTACAGGACCGGATCGAGTTCAGGGAAACGGTGTTCTGGACGGTCAAGGAGCACTTCGGCTCGACCACGTCGTTGAACTACGAGCACGCCTTCACTCCGGCGCTGGCGTTGCACTGGCAGAACGCAGCCACGATCACCAAGGAAACCGACGGCTTCGCCTGGTCGAGCAGCCTCGGCCTGTTCAGGCAATTCGGCGATCAGCGCGTGCTCTCGGGCGAGCTCATCGCAACCGGCGAAACCGGGATGCGGGACAGGCTCAGGGAGTACGGCGTGCGCGTCAAATGGCAGCAACCGGTGTATCGGGACTGGCTGATCGGCGAACTGATCGCCGGCCATTTCTGGCCCAAGGGCGATGAAGACCCCGAACGCGAGCAGCGCTGGGCGGTCGGGGCCAACCTCGAAATGCGGTTCTGAACCGGCGCTTCAGGTAGCGTCGCGCGCGTAATCCGTGAGCCGGCACAAATCGGCTGCGTCCAGCCAGCGCCATTGCCCGGGCGCGAGCTCGGGATCCAGCGCCAGGCCGCCGACGCAGCTGCGGTGGAGGGCTTCGACGCGGTTGCCGGCGGCCCCGATCATGCGTTTGACCTGATGGTACTTGCCTTCGCAGATCGTCAGCCGCAAGCTCGTCGGGCTGGTGAGCACACAGGCGGCGGCGGCGATCGGTGCCGGTTCGTCGTGGAGTTGGACACCGGCCAGCAGGGTGGCGACGAAGGCTTCGTCCACCGCATGCTTCAGCGCCACCTCATAGACCTTGGGGGTGCGCTTCTTGCCCGAGCTCCACTGGTGGATGAACTGACCGTCGTCCGACAGCAGCAGCAGCCCGGTGGTGTCCTGGTCCAGCCTGCCGATGCATTGCACGCCGCGTCCCAGCAGCTGCGCCGGCAGCAGGGTGAACACCGAAGGGTGGAAGGTGGGCTTATGCGAGCATTCGTAGCCTGCCGGCTTGTGCAGCGCGATATAGGCTTGGGCGCGGAAACGCCAGACCTTGTCATCGACGCTGAATTCGAGTCCGGGCGAACCATCGCTGCCGCCGGGGTCGAATTCGGCATGGGGTGTATCGCACACGGTGCCGGCCACGCTGACGCAGCCGCTGCGGATCAGGGCGCGGCATTCCTTGCGGCTGCCGAAGCCCTGAGCATGGAGAAGTCGTTCGAGTTGCATGGCGCGCATGTTATCCCGGCTTTGGCCCGGCGCGGGGTAAACTGCGGCCCTGCCCGTCGTCGGGGAAGCGCCATCCGCCCCGGATTTGCCGGCTTCCTTCGGCGCAGAGCGGCGCATGGCACGGCACCGTGGCCCCGGGGCATTCCGGAGATGGATTTGAAATTCGAGCACCTGATCGAGGTCAATGACCTCGCCAATCCCCTGCAGACCCTGCTGACGCGCGAAGAGCTTTGGTTTGGCCTGCTGTGCCGGGCCGAGGATGCGCGGGCCTTCCTCCCCGGTCTCGAAGACTGCCGCATCGTCGAACGCAGCGACAACACCATGGTCCGCAACCTGCACTTCGGCCACGCCGTGATCCGCGACCGGGTCACCTTCGAGGCCTTGCGATGGATCTGCTTCGAGTCCGAAGCGACGCCCGAACACGCCGGCGGCAGCCTGACGATCAGCATCGAGGAACCCGAGCAAGGCGCGCTTTTCCTGCGCTTTTGCTATCACACGACGCTACCCGAAGGCGGCGAGGATGGGCGCTATGCCGAGTTCGTGCGTGCGGCCTATCACCAGTCCGACGTCGATACCGTGCGCGTCATCCGCATGATCGCCGAATCCGGCGGCCTGCAGCAGTAAGCCCGTCCGCGCGCCCTGCCGCGCCTGCACCGCAGTGGGCGCAGCGCAGCCGTGCGTGCCCCCTGCGCACGGCTGGTCCCGGTGCCGGCGCACACCGTTTCGCTTTCCTTTCCCTTCCCCTCAGCCCAACAGGAATGACACGCCGATGTGGTTCAAGAACTTGCAGATTTACCGCCTTCCCGCAAATTGGGGCATCACCCTCGAGCAGTTCGAGGCGCAGCTGGCGAAGAAGCCCTTCCATCCCTGCGCCAGCCAGGACATGGAAAGCCGCGGCTGGCTGTCGCCGCTGGGCAATGAAGCGCTGGTCCATGCGGTCGGCGGCCAGTGGCTGGTCACGCTTGGCTTCGAGCACCGTTTGCTGCCGTCTGCCGTGGTCAAGCAGGAAGCCGACGAGCGCGCCGAGGAACTCGCCGAGCAGCAGGGCTACAAGCTCGGGCGCAAGCAGATGAAGGAGCTGCGCGAGCAGATCACCCAGGAGCTGCTGCCGCGCGCGTTCACCCGCCGTCGCCGCCTGTTCGCCTGGATCGACCCGGTGAATGGCTGGCTGGTGGTCGATGCCGCCAGCCAGAGCAAGGCCGAGGATCTGATCGAGCAGCTGCGCCACAGCCTCGACCACTTCCCGCTCGCCCTGCTGCGCACCGAACGCTCGCCGATGTCGGCGATGGCCGACTGGCTCGCCGGCGGCGAAGCACCGGCCGGCTTCACCATCGACCAGGATTGCGAACTGCGCTCGATCGCCGAGGACAAGGCCGCGGTGCGCTACGTGCGCCATCCGCTGGAAGGCGACGAGGTCAAGGGCCATCTCGAAGCCGGCAAGCTGCCGACCCGGCTGGCGCTGACGTTCGACGACCGGATCAGCTTCGTGCTCACCGAAAAGCTCGAGATCAAGCGCCTGGATTTCCTCGACATCGTCCGCGACCAGCTCGGCGAGGCCGACAAGGACGACGCCGAAGCCCTGTTCAACGCCGAGTTCGCCCTGATGACCGGCGAACTGTCGCATCTGTTGCCTGCCGTGGTGGACGCTCTGGGCGGCGAGATCGGTGGCGAAGCCAGTTCCGTTTCCACGCCTGATCCCGCGCCTGCACTGGCGACTGCGGACGATCCTCCTTTCTGAGCGTTGGCCTGGTAGTGAAACGGCCTGGGGACATGCCACAGGCCGTTTCGTCTGTTCTGGTTTGTTATAGGGTTTTTAAATCTTTTAAAAGACTATAAAGACAATGCACTGCCCGTTTCTGTGGATAACACATTTTTGTTTTTGATAAACAACATCTTGTCCGCTGTACAAGAGGATGGACAGAAGCGCGGGAAAGGCGGGATGGTTTGTTGATGGAAAAAGGGTCCAGGGCGTTTTCACGACTTGTTCACAATTTTGCCCTCCCCCGAGTCACAGCTTGTCCACCGGGTCGTGGCCCATCTGGCGGCAGGCCGTATGCCTTTTGAAACCACGGCAGGACAAAGCTGCGCTACAGTGCCGCCATGGAAAACACCCTGATCATCGAATGGTGGCACTGGGAGATCGCCGGCCTGGCGCTGGTGCTGCTGGAACTGGTGGTGCCGACGTTCTTCGTCCTCTGGTTCGGTTTCGGCGCAATGCTGGTCGGGTTGGTGCTGCTGGTGCAGGCCGACCTGTCGTTGACGGCGCAGATTTCGACCTGGGTCGCCGCTTCGGTGGCGATGACGGTGCTGTGGTTCCGGGTCTTCAAGCGCTCGCAGCACAAGACCCTGGTGGGCACCGCGGGTGGCGAGGTGATCGGTGAAGTGGGGCTGCTGGTGAGCGCGGTGGCGCCCTTCGAGCGCGGCCGGGTGCGCTTCCAGCGCCCGGTGCTGGGCGCCGAGGAATGGGTTTGTGTGGCCGAGAGTGCGATCGCCGCCGGCGAGCGCGTGCGTGTGGTCAGCGTCGAAGGCAGCTTCGTCAAGGTGGCGAAGGCCTGAACAATCACGAAGCGGGGGAGCGGTCATGACCGAAGGCCTGGCGATTGCCGTTGCAGTGCTGATTTTCGTCGTCATCACCATCGCCAAGGGGGTGCGCCTGGTGGCGCAGGGCGAAGAATGGGTGGTCGAGCGTCTCGGCAAGTACCACGCCACCCTGCGCCCGGGGCTCAACATCCTGATCCCCTATCTCGACAACGTCGCCTACAAGCTGGTGACCAAGGACATCATCCTCGACGTCCAGGAACAGGAAGTGATCACCCGCGACAACGCGGTGATCCTGACCAACGCGATCGCCTTCGTCAAAGTCACCGACCCGGTCAAGGCGGTGTATGGGGTGACCGACTTTTCCGAAGCGATCCGCAACCTGATCATGACGACCTTGCGCTCGATCGTCGGCGAGATGGAACTCGACGAGGCCTTGTCCTCGCGCGACAAGATCAAGGCCCGGCTGCGCGAGAGCATCGCCGACGAGGCGGTGGACTGGGGGCTGACGGTGAAATCGGTGGAGATCCAGGACATCAAGCCCTCGCCGTCGATGCAAAAGGCGATGGAGCTGCAGGCCGCCGCCGAGCGCGAGCGCAAGGCCGCGGTGACCAAGGCCGAAGGCGCCAAGCAGGCGGCGATCCTCGAGGCCGAGGCGCGCCTCGAATCGGCCAAGCGCGATGCCAGCGCGCAGGTGATGCTGGCCGAAGCTTCGGCCGAGTCGATCCGCCGCGTCACCGCCAGCATCGGCGAGGAGGCCGGCCCGATGATGTACCTGCTCGGCGAGAAATACATCGCCGCGCTGGAAAAACTGGGCGAGTCCGGCAGCGCCAAGGTGGTGGTGATGCCCGCCGACCTGCACGAAACCCTGCGCGGCCTGGTCGGCAAGCTGGGCGTGCGCGGCTGAGCGCTCTCACCGGCTTTTCGCACAAATACGAACCGAAAACGATCCGTAACCAGGAAGATACCGATGCAGAAAACCGCACGCCCCCTCCTCGCCGCCCTCGCCTTCGCTGCCGCATCCGGCAGCGCCCTGGCGCAGAACTTCATCACCGACAAGGCCGAGGTCGAAAAGCTGCTCACCGGCGCCACTTTCATCGGCGTCTATCTGCGCACCGAAGCGGCGTACACGCTGAAGTTCGGCAGCGACGGCACGCTCACCGACAGCACCGGCGCGAAGGCGCGCTGGTGGGTCGACGACCAGGCCCGCTACTGCCGCGAATGGCTCGACGGCAAGCTCAAGGGCAACACCGGCTGCATGAACGTGGAGTTCGAGGACGGCCAGGTCGCGCTCTATTCCGAAGGCAAGAAAGTGGTCGAGGGCATCGTCAGCGGGCAGTGAAGCGGCCCGCCGGGCGGACTTCGGGTCTTTCCTTTCGGCAGGCTTCGATCACCAGCCATGGGGACGGCCGGAGGGTGGTGAACGCCATGGAAGAGACTTTGCGCTGGGTGCTGTGGCGGCTCGACGACAACGGCAACCGCTTCGTGGTGGCGGCGTTCGCACGCCGGGACGAGGCGGAAGCGGCCGCGCGCGCCTTCGCGGCGCACGGGCACAAGCAGACCTACTGGGTGGAGACCGCCGCCGACGGCGATACGGCGGCGGATCGAACGGGCGGCGTCTGAGCCCGCCCCCTGCCGCTGTGGTTCAGCCCAGCACCTGCCCGTGCTCGCGCGTGGCGTGGAAGCTCACCTTCGGCCACTTCTCTGCCGTCACTTCCAGGTTGTAGCGGCTGGTGGCGAGGTACACCGGGTTGCCGTCGATGTCCTTGCCCAGGCGCAGGGCCTGCTCGTATTCGAAGTTGCGCCGGGTGGTGTCGTCGGGGAAGGTCAGCCAGCGCGCGGTGTGGATGTCGGCGGACTCGAAGATCGCATCGACCTTGTACTCGTCCTTGAGGCGCTGGGCGACGATCTCGAACTGCAGCACGCCCACGGCGCCGAGCAGGAGCTGGCCGCCTTCGAGCTCGAAGACCTGGATCGCGCCCTCCTCGCCGAGCTCCTGCAGGCCTTTCTGCAACTGCTTGGATTTGAGCGGGTCGCGCAGGCGCGCGGCGCGGAACAGTTCCGGCGAGAAGTAGGGGATGCCCTTGAAGCCGAGCGCCTCGCCTTCGGTGAGGGTGTCGCCGATCTGCAGCTGGCCGTGGTTGTGGATGCCGATGATGTCGCCGGCGACGCCGTCCTCCATGATCACGCGCTCGTTGGCCATGAAGGTCAGCGCGTTGGCGAGCTTCATGTCGCGCCCGGCGCGCACGTGGCGCACCTTCATCCCCGAGCTGTAGCGCCCCGAGCAGATGCGGAAGAAGGCGATGCGGTCGCGGTGCTTGGGGTCCATGTTGGCCTGGATCTTGAACACGAAACCGGTGAATGCCGGTTCGGCAGGCTGCACCATGCGCGTGCCGGTCGTGCCCGTCCCTGCGATGCGCGCCTGCGGTGGCGGTGCCCAGTCGATCAGCGCCTGCAGGATCTCCTGCACGCCGAAGTTGTTGATCCCCGAGCCGAAGAACACCGGGCTCTGGCGGCCGGCGAGGAAGTCGTCGAGGTCGAAGGGTGGCGAGGCGTCGTTGAGCAGTTCGACGTCGTCGCGCAGCTGGCCGACTTCGAGCGGAAAGCGCTCATCCAGCGCGGCGTTGCCGATGCCCTTCAGCACTTCGGCGTCGCTGCGCCGCTCCTCGCCCGGGACGAAGGTCAGCACCTGATCCTGCAGCAGGTGATAGACGCCGCGGAAGGCCTTGCCCATCCCCAGCGGCCAGGTCACCGGGGCGCAGCCGATCTTGAGCACGTCCTCGATCTCGGCGAGGAGCTCGAAGGGCTCGCGCACTTCGCGGTCGAGCTTGTTGACGAAGGTGATGATCGGCGTGTTGCGCAGGCGGCAGACTTCGAGCAGCTTGATCGTCTGCGCTTCCACCCCCTTGGCGGCGTCGATCACCATCACCGCGGCGTCCACCGCGGTGAGCACGCGGTAGGTGTCCTCGGAGAAGTCCTCGTGGCCGGGGGTGTCGAGGAGGTTGATGGTGTGCCCCTGGTACTCGAACTGCATCACCGAGCTGGTCACCGAGATGCCGCGCTGCTTTTCCACTTCCATCCAGTCGGAAGTGGCGTGGCGGGCGGATTTGCGCGCCTTCACCGTGCCCGCGAGCTGGATTGCGCCGCCGAACAGCAGCAGCTTCTCGGTGAGCGTGGTCTTGCCCGCGTCGGGGTGGGAGATGATGGCGAAGGTGCGGCGCTTTTCGACGTCGCGCAGCAGTTCGGGCGGATAGGGAGTGGTGGTCATCAGGCTTCGTCGGCAAAAAGAAAATCCGCCCGCCCGGAGTCGGGCGAGGCGGGACAAGCGCAATTCTATCAAGGAATTAGTCGGTCACTGAGCGTGGTCGGCAGATGCCGGGGAGGGCGCGCGCTTCCACCGTGCCGGCCCGCGGCCGCAGGCGGGGGGCGTTTGCCAGGGTGATTCGGTATTCGTCCCGGGTGATGAAAACGCGGGCGCTGCCCTGGTCCGAGCGTCCCGATCGGAGATAATGCGGAACTGCCCGCTCCCCGGAAAACTCGTCAATGCGTCTCCAGCCTCAGCACATCCAGCCGGTGATCATGGCCGGCATCATGGCCTTCCTGATGACCGCACTCGTCACCTGGATCAACCTCGGCCTGCGTCCGGACTTCATCGGACTGTGGCTGAAGGCGTTCGCCATCGCCTGGCCGATGGCGGCGGTGGCGGCCTATATCGCGATCCCGATGGCGCAGCGGATGACTAAGGCGATTCTCGCCCGGCTCCACGCCGAATGAGAAAAGGGCACATCGGCCAGGGTGGCCGCTGTGCCCGAAAGAGGAGAACAGGAAACGCAGGGGAAACCGGGTTGCGCCAGGCCTGGCGCCGGCTTACTTCTTCTTGCCGACCTGGTCGCCGATGACACCGCCGATCGCGGCGCCGCCCACGGTGCCGAGGATGCCGCCGTCGGTCACGACCGCACCGGCCACGCCGCCCACGCCGGCGCCGATCGCCGCGCTTTTTTCACGCGAGGACATCCCGTCCCAGGTGGCGCAGCCGGTGGTGGCGAGAACGATCAATGCGGCGGGAATCAGGGTTCGGGTCTTCATGACAGCCTCCGTATCGTTGCCCGAGCGGAGGACGGCGCGTGCCGCGTGTCCGCTCCATACGGAAGTATGAGTACGCCGGCCGGCAAATGATTCTGCGGTGCGGTGTCGAAATGTTGCGTGCCGCGCCCCGCCCCACCGGCGAGCGTGGCCGCGCTGCGGGGTGCTGGCCTGCCGCCCGGGCGGCGGTGGGGCGGCGGCCTCCGGATACATCCGGATGCAGCTTTCAGCCGCCGAGCATGTGCTCGGGGCGCACCCAGGCGTCGAACTCTTCCGCCGTGGTGAAGCCGAGCGCGAGCGCCGCGGCGCGCAGCGTGGTGCCTTCCGCCCACGCCTTCTTGGCGATCTGCGCCGCCTTGTCGTATCCGATGTGCGGATTGAGCGCGGTCACCAGCATCAGGCTGCGCCCGAGATGTTCGGCCATGCGCCCCGGGTCCGCTTCGAGGCCGGCCACGCAGTGATGCTGGAAACTGCGGCAACCGTCGGTGAGCAGGCGGATCGACTGCAGCAGGTTGTGCGCGATCACCGGCTTGAACACGTTCAACTGGAGCTGCCCCTGGCTGGCGGCGAAGGCGATCGTGGCGTCGTTGCCCAGCACCTGGCAGGCAAGCATCGACAGCGCCTCGCACTGGGTCGGGTTGACCTTGCCGGGCATGATCGAGCTGCCCGGCTCGTTGGCCGGCAGCTTCACTTCGGCAAAGCCCGCGCGCGGGCCGGAACCGAGCAGGCGCAGGTCGTTGGCGAGTTTCATCAGCGCCACCGCAAGCGTTTTCAGGGCGCCCGAGAGCGCGACCAGCGCCTCGTGGCCGGCGAGCGCGGCGAACTTGTTCGGCGCGCTTGTCAGCGGCAGGCCGGTGAGCGCGGCCAGCTCGGCGGCGATCGCGGCGGCGAAGCCGGGCGGGGCGTTGAGCCCGGTGCCGACCGCGGTGCCGCCCTGGGCGAGCTCGCACACTGCCGGCAGGGTGGCGCGGATCGCGTGGGCGGCGGTGTTGAGCTGGGCGACGAAAGCCGACAGCTCCTGGCCGAAGGTGATCGGGGTCGCATCCATCAGGTGGGTGCGCCCGGTCTTGAGTACCCCGGCATGGCGCTCGGCCTGCAGCGCGAGGCCGTTCGACAGTTCGGTGACCGCAGGCAGCAGGTCTTCGTGCACGGCGCGGGCGGCGGCGATGTGCATCGCGCTGGGAAAGCAGTCGTTCGAGCTCTGGCCGCGATTGACGTGATCGTTCGGATGCACCGGGGATTTGCCGCCGCGGCCCTGCCCGGCGAGCTCGTTGGCACGCCCGGCGATGACTTCGTTGACGTTCATGTTGCTTTGCGTGCCGCTGCCGGTCTGCCACACCGCGAGCGGGAACTGGTCGTCGTGGCGGCCGGCGAGGATCTCGTCGGCGGCCTGCCCGATCAGCGCGGCGAACTCGGCGGGGAGCGCCCCGCTGC
This sequence comes from Thauera chlorobenzoica, assembly GCF_001922305.1. Lineage (NCBI taxonomy): Bacteria > Pseudomonadati > Pseudomonadota > Betaproteobacteria > Rhodocyclales > Zoogloeaceae > Thauera > Thauera chlorobenzoica. The sequence goes on along the minus strand of NZ_CP018839.1, from coordinate 41,473 downwards.
GGGCGTGGAGGCGGGCGGCGGCCTTCTTGATCAGGGCCAGGCCGTGGATCAGGGCGAGCGGCATGCGCTCCTCGCCGATCGCGAAATGGGCCAGCGAGCGCTGGGTCTGCGCCCCCCAGTAGGCGGCGGCGGGGACGTCGACGGGGCCGAGGCTGTCGGTTTCGATGCGGGTCATGGAAGCTCCTTGCGCCGGAAGAGTGTTCATCTTGCACGATCGGGGTGCCAGGCCAGGATCGCCGGAGGCCGCTGCCGGGGAAACCGGTGACTTCCCCGTGGCGCCGGGCCATGTGCCCGAAGTTGGACAGCTGCGCGCCGTCGCTGTTGCCAGAGGCAGACGCTGCCATCCCCGCCGCATGCGCTTGCGGTGCCGCCGGCGCGGCCCGCAATCCGCGTTTTTCCGACTTGATGCGACCTTGCGACGGGACCATCATCTCCGACCCGGGCTGGCCGCCGGGCCCATCGACACGAAGCGCCGGCGGTGCGGGGGCGTCCGCCCTCCGGCGCCGGCCGCACCGCGCAAGGAAACCGCAGTGGACATCATCTTCGGCATCATCCTGCCGGTGTTCGGCACCCTCGGCCTCGGCTACGCCGCGGCGCGCTGCGGTGTGTTCGACGAGGCCGCCAATCGCGGGCTGTCGCTGTTCGTGTTCAACTTCGCGCTGCCGCTGATGCTGTTCCGTGCGATCGCCCAGGCCGAGCTGCCCGCGGCGATGCCCTGGGGCTACCTGCTGTCGTACTACCTGGGCGCGTTCGCGGTGTTCGCGCTGGCGATGCTCGGCGGGCGCTGGCTGTTCGCGCGCCGGCTCGACGAGCAGGCGGTGCTCGGCCTCGGCGGCGCCTTCTCCAACACCGGCATGCTCGGCATCCCGCTGGTGATGACCGCCTACGGCGACTCCGCCGCGCTGCCGCTGTTCGTGATGATCGCCTGCCACAGCCTGCTGATGCTGCCGCCGACCACCGCGCTGATCGAAGGCGCCCGTGGCGGGCAGGAGTCGGTCGGGGCGATGCTGGCGAAGCTGGCGAGGAGCGTGCTCGCCACGCCGATCATCTGGGGGCTGTCGTGCGGCCTGCTGTTCGCTCTTGCCGGACTGCAGATTCCCGGGCCGCTGGATGCGGTGGCCAAGGGCCTGGGCAGCGCCGCCACGCCGTGCGCGTTGTTTGCCCTCGGCGCTTCGCTGACGCGCTACAGCCTGGGCGGCAACCTGAAGGAGCCGGCGCTGCTGGTGGCGCTGAAGACGGGGGTGCATCCGCTGCTGGTGTGGCTGCTGGCGACCCAGGTGTTCGACGTGCCGCGGCTGTGGGTGGCGACCGCGGTGGTGCTGGCGGCGCTGCCGGCGGGGATCACGCCCTACCTGTTCGCGCAGCGCTACGCCGTCTGCCAGGCCACGGTGGCCTCGGCGGTGTTCCTGTCCACCGTGCTGTCGGTGGCGACCTTGTCGGCGCTGCTGTTCGTGTTGCGCCCCTGAGCGGCCCGGCGTGCGTTCTTCCGCGTTACCCGCGCGGTGGTGATCTTGCCCGAGGCCTCAATCCTGCGGCGCGCGCAGTCGGTCCAGGCGCAGGCGTTGGCGTTCGTCGAACAGGCGGCGGGCGGCGAGACCGACCGCGACCACGGTGCCGAAGCCGGTGCCGCCGGCGATCAGGAACATCACCAGGATCTGGTACTTGACCGCCTCCACCGGCGGCGCGCCGGCGAGGATCTGGCCGGTCATCATCCCCGGCAGGCTGACGATGCCGGCGGCGGCCATGGCATTGATGATCGGGATCAGGCCGACGCGGATGGCCTCGCGCCGGGTATCGGCGATGGCCGCGTTCCAGTCCTCGCCGAGGGCAAGCCGGGTCTCGAGCACCGTGCGCTTCGCGGCGGCGTCCTGGGTCAGGCGGTCGAGCCCGAGGGCGATGCCGTTCATGGTGTTGCCCAGCACCATGCCGAGCAGCGGGATGGCGTACTGCGGGGCGTACCAGGGGGTGGTGCCGATCACCGCCACCAGCGCCAGCACGGTGACGGTGAACGAGGATACGAACATCGACAGCGTGCCCAGGCCGAAGCCCCATCCGCCGGTGAAGCGGCGCTTCTGCCGCGCCATCACTTCGTGTCCGGCAGCGGTGATCATGACCGCCGCCATCGCCGCCACCCAGAGGAAATGGACATTGTCGAACAGCAGCTTCAGCACCAGCCCGATCAGCAGCAGCTGGATCGTGGTGCGCGCGGCCGACACCAGCAGGCGCTGCCCGATGCCCAGGCCCAGGCGCAGCGACAGCCCCGCCAGTGCCAGGATCAGCAGCGCGGCGAGCGACAGGTCGAGGGCCGAGAGTTCGATCACCACCGGGTGCCCTCCTCCGGCCTGTCCTCACGCAAGGTGCCGTCCTCGAGCACGAAGCAGCGCCGGGCGACGCGCCCGGCCTGGCGCGGATCGTGGCTGATCCACAGCAGCGCCGCGCCCTGTGTGCGACGGTAGTGGTCGAGCAGGGCTTCGACGCGGGCGGTGCTGTCGGCGTCGAGGTTGCCGGTGGGTTCATCGAGCAGCAGCGCCGCCGGCCGGCGCATCAGCGTGCGCAACAGGGCGAGGCGCTGGCGCTCGCCGGTGGAGCAGCGCGCCACTTCCCAGTCGAGCGCCGCCGCGGGCAGGCCGAGGCGGGCCAGCCAGGCGGGGTCGCAGCCGTCGCTGAAGTGGGCGCCGACCGTCTCCGCCCACCACGCGCTCTCGGCCATCACCAGCGCCACCTGGCGCCGCCAGGCGGGGGCGGGCATCGCCGAGCAGGGCCGGGCGTCGAGGCGGACATCGCCCCGATGCGGATCGAGGTCGGCGATCGCGCGCAGCAGCAGCGATTTGCCGCTGCCCGAGGCGCCGCGGATGCACACGCATTCGCCGGCGGCAATGTGGAGGTCGATCGGGCCGACGTGGCGGGTGCGGAGCTGGTGCAGGGTCAGGTCGGGCATGGCGGACGGCGGCGGCAGGGCGGTGGGCGCGGACAGGGGCCATCTTCCCGGGCGAGGGGAGGAATTTCAACAGGGAACGGCGCGCGCAGTGCATTTGCGCGAAAATGGCCGCGCCCGGTGCCGCGGCCGCCTGCCGCGGAACATTCCGGCCGCAGTTCCGACCCCGGCAGGGGGTGGAATCTTTTCGCCGCCACGGGTTCTGACTGCGGCGATGCGGCGCAGTACGGCGGTGCACGTTATTTCAGGAAATGCTCATGTACAGGGATCCCCGATTTTCCGGCCTTTTCGACAAGCTCCAGCGCGGCGACGGCGCGCCTCCCTCGCTGCTGCAGAAGCTCGTCGCCGCCGTCGTCGCGGTGGCGGTGTTCAGCCTCGCGCTGATGTTCTCGGTGGTGCTGTTCGCCGTGGTGCTGACCGTCGGGGCGGCGGCGTGGGGCTACCTGTGGTGGAAGACGCGCGCGCTGCGCAAGACGATGCGCGCCCAGGGCGAGGCCCGGATGCGTGCGCAGGACCAGGCCGCGGGCGCCTATGGCAGCGCCCGCGGCCTGGTCATCGAAGGCGAGGTGATCCGCGAAGTGCGCACCGGGGAAGAGAGCGGGCGCCAGCCCGGGCCGGACGCCTGAGCCTCCTTTCCGGCCTCACTGCCCGCTGCCGCTGCCCTCGCCCGCCGGTGGCGGCATCACCGTCTGCAGCTTCGCTTCCCTGCCGTCGGCGACGCTGCGGATGTGGACGTCCATCTGGTTGAAGGCGATCTCGATGCCGTGTTCCCGGAACAGGCGGTCGATGGCGCGGTTGATCTCGTCGATCGCGGCGTTGCGGTCGACGAGTTCGCGCACGTGGATGCGCAGTTCATGGTCCAGGGTGCTGGGGCCGAAGGCGAGAAAGAGCGCCAGCGGGGCGGGTTCGTCGAGCACGCGCGGGTTGTCTCCGGCGATCTGCAGCAGCAGCCGGCGGGTCAGTTCCAGATCCGAACCGTAGGCCACGCCGACCCTGACCGTGACCCGGGTGACGGTGTCGGTCAGCGACCAGTTGATCAGCTGCCCGGTGATGAAGGCCTTGTTGGGGACGATGATTTCCTTGCGGTCGAAGTCGGTGATCGTGGTGGCGCGGATCTGGATGCGGCTGACCGTGCCCGACACGTTGCCGATGGTGACGACGTCGCCGATCCGTACCGGGCGCTCGAACAGGATGATCAGGCCGGAGACAAAGTTGGCGAAGATCTCCTGGAGGCCGAAACCCAGCCCCACCGACAGCGCCGCCACCAGCCACTGGAGCTTGTCCCAGCTCACCCCGAGGGCGCCGAAGGTGGCGACGATGCCGACGCCGGCGATCACGTAGGACAGCAAGGTGGTGGCCGCGTAGGCGCTGCCCTGCGCCAGCTTCATGCGCGACAGCACCAGCACTTCGAGCAGGCCGGGCAGGTTGGCGGCGAGGATGAAGGCGATGCCGCCGATCAGCAGCGCGCCGAGCACATCGCGCAGGCTGATCGGGGTGCCGCTGCTGCCGTCGGCGGCGGTGAATTGATAGAGGACGATGTTGTCGAGGTAGGCGAACACGGTGATCAGGTCGGCCCACACCCAGTACAGGGCGACGAGCAGGGCGCCGAGCAGGCCGAGGCGGAGCAGGCGCAGCGACTGCTGGTTGATCTTGTCGACGTCGAGGCTGGGGCTGTCGGCAATGTCGTCGCCGTCGGCGCCGATCCGGCCTTCGTGTTCGGCGGCCTCGCGGCGCTCGACCGCGCGCTGATAGACCAGGCGGCGGGCAGCGACTTCGAGCGCGCGGCGGAACATCGCGCCGAGCAGGCGCCAGGCGATCAGCACGAACAGGGTGTCGATCAGGCGCCCGGTGAGCTTCAGCGCGGTGTAGTAGTAGCCGGTCAGGAGCGCGCCGATCAGCGCCAGCGGCATCAGCGCGAGGGCGACCGCGAGCACGGCACGCAGCGGCGAAGGGCGGGTGGCGCTCGACTTGTGCACCAGCAGGCGGCCCATCAGCCAGGCCATCGAGGCGTAGCCGGCGAGCAGGGTGAGCAGGCCGAGGACGTCGTCGGCGAGCCCCTCGGGCTGGCGTTCGGTGATGGTGACGATGGCGACCACGGCGAGCACGACCAGGCCGAGGCGGCGCATGTGCAGGTAGAGCTCGTGGGTCAGCGCCCCGGCGACGTGGAAATGGCGCTCGGCGACGCCGCCCGGCTCGAGCACGCGGTAGGCGGTGTAGAACACCAGCCAGGCTTCGGCCATCTGCAGCAGCGCCGCACCCAGGCTGGCGTTCTGGCCGCGGGCGTCCATCTGCAGCGCCAGCCCGGCCAGCGCCAGCAGCAGGCTCACCGGCAGCGCCAGCAGCACGTTGAACAGGATCGCCAGCGGGGTGTGGAGCTGGCTGTCGCGGCGCACGTAGCCGATGTCGGCGTGCACGCCGTCGAGCCGGGCGCGCAGCCAGCGCCGCCGCCACAGCAGGGTCAGGGTCAGCAGCAGCACCGGCAGGAACAGGAAGGGGCGCGCCTGCAGCCCGGTCCACAGCTCGGTGCTGGCCGAGCGCCAGGGGATCGCGCCGAGCTGGGCCTGGAGCGCGCCGGGCAGGGCCTGCAGCCAGTCGAGGTCGAGCGGACGGTTGCTCGGAATCCAGAACATCTGCTCGTCGAGGGTGGCGCGCAGGGTGTCGGCCGTGCTCTGGAGCTGGCGTTCGTTGAGCTGCAGCGTGATCGATTCGTTGAGCAGGGCGCTGAGTTCACGGTTGAGGCGTTCGAGCAGTTCCGCGCGCGCTGCGAGCAGGGCGCCGAGCTGCTCGCGCAGGGCGCCGTCGGCCTGTTCGGCGGGCGCCTGGGCGAACAGGCGCTCGGCGTAGGTGGCGGGCTGGGCGAGCTGTTCGCGCTGCTTGTTGATCTCGAACTGGTACAGGCGGATGTCGGCGATCTGCGCGGCGAGTTGCGTATCGAGCGCGGGCCGTGGCAGGGCGCGCTTTTGCTCGAGCAGGATGCGCGACAGCAGGAGGCTGCCCTGGAGCACTTCGATCTGTTCGTCGATCAGGCTGCGGTTGCGGTTCAGGCTGTCGAGTTGCTGGCGGGTGGCGAGATTGCGCTGGGTCAGGGTGTTGAGGTGCTCGGTGGTGCGCAGCAGGTAATCCGACAGCTGCTGGTTGGCGGCGGTTTCGCGTGCGAGCAGACTGCCGGCGCTGGCCTGTCCGCCTTCACCGGCGGCCGCCTCCAGCGTTTCCACCGCTTCCACCGCATTGGCGCTGCGCCGGGCGTTGACCGCCGCCTGCAGCACCTGGATCTGTTGCCCCAGGCGCTGCACCTGCAGGCTGGCGAGGTCGTGGCGGGCCTGGCCGAGATCCTGCAGCAGGCTGTTGCCGGCGAGTTCCTCCCGGCGCAGTGCGGTCTGGGCCTCGAGCGCGTGCCATTCCGCGGCGAGCGCGTCGCGCCGCTCGCTGCCGAGCGGGCGGCCGTCGCGGCCGGGCTCGCGGCCGCTCTTGAGCGCGGCCTCGATCGCCGCCATCCGCGCCTGGTTGGCGCTGATCTCGGTCTGGGCGCGCTCCGGGCCGGTGCGCGAGCCCACCAGCAGGGCGTTGGCTTCGTCCAGGTGGTGCTGCCATTCGGCGAGTGCGGCGTTGCGCTCGGCGAGGCGTTGTTCGAGCTGAGCAGGCGAGGTGTCCGCGCCGAATTCGGGGAGGTGGCCGTTGCCGGCCTGCAGGGTGGTGAGCTGGCGCCGGGCGTCGGCGGTGCGCGCCGGCGCGCTGCCGAGCTTTTCCTTCAGGGCGGCGAGTTGCCGGCGGTATTCCGCGGCGGCGGTGAGGTGCTCCAGCGCCTGCTCCAGCGCCTGTTGTGCGCTGCGGTGCTCGGCTTCGGCGAGCTTGCGTTCGGCGAGGGTGTCGAGGCGGGTGCGCACGTCCGCAGCGGCAGGCGGCACGGGCGCCTGGGCGGCGGCCTGCAGCGACAGCAGGGGAAGCAGCAGGAGGACGAGGAGGCGGAGAAGGTGCATGGAAGAGCCGCAGCGGAAAGCGGGTAGCGGAAGGCGGGTTCCGGGCTGGCGGGGCGGCAGGAAGGGCGGAGAGAGGGGCGGAGTTTACCCGCTTGGCCGCGGGCTTCGGTAAAACCGGATCGTAAGCAATGTTCACTGCCGCCCCTGCCCGCCCCGGCGTTCGGCGGCGCGTCCGCCTGCGGGTGTGGGGCTACGCCATGCGGCATTCGCTGGCGAGGGGTTTGTGGGTCCTGCCGTCGAGCAGCACGCTCTTCCAGGGCAGATCGATCCATACCAGGCCGCTGGAATGGTCTTCGAAACGCGGCAGGCCGGAGTGGGAGGGGTCGCGTTCGAGCCGGTAGCGTCGCCCCTGCCAGTCGATCTGGATACGGTGGTTGACGGCGGCCTGGACTTCACGGTGCACACCGACGCGCTGCCCGTGCTCGCAGTCGTAGCGGCCGCTGGCGAGGTCGAAGTCGAGCTGGCCGTCGCGGTGCGCGGTGATGGCGGCGGGGGCCTGGGCTGCGGCGGGCGGCGGCGGGGTCGCGCACGCCGACAGGATGAACGGGGAGGCGACGAGCGCGAGCAGCGATAAACGGGTCATTTTCGAGTCCTCACCGTTGCAGGGGCGGGTGGGTTCGGGGCAGATCGTGGCGGCCGATCGGGCTTCGATACCGAACTTCGATATTAGTCCAGGGGCTGTGCCAAGGGTAAGGGGGCGGGCCTTGATCGGTGGCGGGCGCTACAGGCTGCGTGTCCAGGACGGGCGCAGGGGCGCCGCCTTGGGGTGTTCGAGGGCGGTGCCGATCTCGGCCAGCAGGCGTGCCTTGTCGGCGCCGAGGGTGCCCTTGAGCACCAGCGCATTGGAGATGTGGTCGGCACGGAACACGGTGCGTCGCAGCTCCAGCGCGGACAGGAAGCGTTCCATCTCGCGGAACAGGCCGTGCTGCGCGAGGGGCTGCCATTGCGGCCAGGCCTGGCGGAAGCGGGTGCCGCCGCCGTGCAGGGTGAGCACCAGCGTCGACAGGTATTCGGGCTGGGTGGCGTTGGCGAGGCGGGCGGAGTGCTCGGCATGCTGGGTGCTGAGCGCTTCGCCGCCGAGGCCGTTGAGGATCATCACCGAGCGGCTGATGCCGGCGTCGCCGAGCTTGTCGAGGGCGGCGCGCGCGGAATCGAAGGTTTCGCCCTTGTTCACCCGGGCGAGGACTTCGTCGTCGCCCGATTCGGCGCCCAGATAGGCGAGCTTGAGGCCGGCTTCGGCGAGCGCCCGCAGCTCGGCGACGGACTTGTTCTTGAGGTTGCGTGCCAGGCAGTAGCTCGACACCCGGTGCACCGATGGCAGATGGGTGCGGATCGCCTCGAGGGTGGCGAGCAGGCGCCGCGTCGACAGCACCAGGGCGTCGCCGTCGGCGAGGAACACGCGGCGGATGCGGCTGCCGTAGCGTTCGGCGCTGCGGCGGATGCTGTCCAGTACTTCGGTCTCGTCGCGGGGGCGGAAGCGCTTTTGCGGCGCGGTGTACATTTCGCAGAAGCTGCACCGGTTCCACGAGCAGCCGTCGGTGAGCGGCAGGATCAGCGAATCGGCCTCACTCGGCGGGCGGAACAGGGGTTCGACGTAGCGGATTGGCGAGCTCGGGAACAAGACGGTCTCCGGGAAACAGGCGGGTGATGACAGGTGCAGGGCGGCGGACGTGCCAGGCGGTTCAGCGTATGAGGCGCGACGGCGTCAGGCGGCGCAGCTGGCGGCCGACGACGGCGCGGAAGCGCGGGCTGTGGAGGCAGGCCGCGCCGGCGAGGCCGACGATGCAGCCGAGCACGGTGTCGATGAAGCGGGCCTCGATCAGCACCGCGGGCGCCGCCTGCCCGAGGGTGGCGGCTTCGGCGAGGAAGATCGTCAGCGGGGTGATGAAGATCACCGCGAAGCCGTAGTGGCGGACCACGGTGGTCTCGATGACGAAGACGAGCACGACCATCAGCAGGGCGATGCTCCACGGCCCCAGCGCCAGCAGCAGGCCCCAGGACAGCAGCAGGCCGATCGCGGTGCCGAGGACGCGGTGCAGCTGCTTGTCCCACACCGCACGCAGGGACACGCCCTGGATCACCGCGAGGCAGCTCACCGGCACCCAGTAGGGGCGTTCGAGCTGCAGCGCCTGGGCCAGCGCGAGCGAAATGCCGACGAAGGCGCCGATCACGACGGCGTCGAAGACGACGAAGTCGAAGCTCGGCGGCGGGCGCGGCGGCACCGCTTCGGCCGCCCGCAGGCGCAGGCTGTAGAGGCTGTAGAAGAAGGCGATCAGCACCGCGAGCAGCGCGCCCATGCTCAGCAGGCCGACCTTGAGCGGCACCTCCAGCACTTCGCCCGGTGAGAAGGCGCCGATCGCCGCGGCCATGATGAAGAACAGGCTGCCCGGCGGTCCGAGGCCGTAGTAGCGGCACACCATGGTGGCCAGGATGGCGATGAAGATCAGCACCCAGGTCATCAGCAGCGGAAAGAAATGGCTCATCACCCCCAGGGTGAAGCAGGCCGCCATGCCGAAGCTGCAGGCCATCAGCCACACCATGCGGTGCGACAGCGGGGTGTTGGGCAGATACAGGAACACGAGCCCGCCCAGCATCGAGATCAGGCCGTAATCCATGTGCCCGAAATACACCCCGATGAGCAGCGGCAGGCCGGTGGCGAGCGCCGCCGCGACCGGCATCTGCCAGAGGCGGTCGCTCGGGTTGATCGCCGTCAGCTGCTGCAGTTCGCTCTGCAGCAGGCGCTTCAGGCGGTGCCAGCGGTGGGCCTGGGTCATGGCTAGTGCTGATGAGTCGGCATGTTGGGGTCGGCATTCCTGATCCGCTTGCGCAGCGTGCGATTATCGCCGCAGCGCGGCGCCGCGGCCAGGGCGGCGCGGCCGCTCACACCCGCAGCAGCAGCACTTTCAGCGGCGGATTGCCGTCGATGCTGGGGAAGTCCGCTTCGGGGGCGATCCACTGTGCCTCGCGCAGCGCCCGTCCGGCCTTGCGCGCGCTGCGTTCGAGCTGCTCGAGCCAGGCGTCGCGGTGCACCTGGGCGACGTTGTTGCAGCAGATCAGGGTGCCGCCTTCGGCGGTGGCGAGCAGGGCGGGCTTGAACAGGGCGGCGTAGTCCTTGATCAGGTCGACCACCCCGAACGGGCTTTTGGCGTAGCGCGGCGGATCGAGGAAGACGAGCTCGAAGCGCTGCGGCTCGAGCACGGGAAACGACGGCAGGTGCTTGCCGCGCACCATCTTCGGCTGGCCGAGGCCGGCGTACTGGCGCAGGGCGGCGAAGGCGTCGGACTTGATGAAGCGCAAGCGGATCGGCAGCGCGTTGAGGCGGGCGTTGTCCTTGCCGACGGCGAGGCTGGATTCGGCGAAGTCGACATTGACGACGTGGCGCGCGCCGGCCTTCGCGGCGGCGACGCCGACGCCGCAGGTGTAGGCGAAGACGTTGAGCAGCGACTTCCCCGCTGCCTCCTCCATCACCCGCCGGCGCGCCGCGCGCAGGTCGAGGAACAGCCACGGGTCCTGCCCGCCGTGGCGCGCCTGGAAGCGGTAGCGCACGCCGAGTTCGCTGAATTCGCCGGGTTCTTCGGCCCGCGCCTGGTGCTCGGGCGGGAGCGCATTGGCGATGCGCGAGTGCCTGCCGCTGCGGTCGTTCCAGACCAGCGCCAGGCCGGGCAGCGCGGCGGCGTAGAACGCCTGCAGTTCGGCGAGGTGCCCGGGCTCGAGCGGGCGGTGGAAGGTCTGGACCAGCAGGGTGGCGCCGTAGCGGTCGACGGTGAGGCCGGGTGCGCCTTCGGCGGTGCCGTGGAACAGGCGGTAGGCGTCGGTCTGCTCGGCGGCGAGCCGTTCGATCAGGGGCGCGCGGGCGGCGAGGGCGGCGGCGAGCAGGTCGGTGAGGGACGAGGACATGGGGCACTCCGGCGCTGGGCGCGCCAGTATGCCCGAGTGCGGGGGCGTGCGCGCCGCTGCCCGAACGGGTGTGCTGCGGTATCCTCCGCCTTTCGCCGGGAAAAATCATGAATGAAATATTCTCACTTGCAGGGATCGTCGGCGTCCTCATCGTCGGCACGGTCAGTCCCGGGCCCAGCTTCGTCATGATCGCGCGCACCGCGGTGTGCGCCGGCCGCGTGAACGGGCTCGCGGCGGCGGTCGGGATGGGCCTCGGCGGCGTCGTGTTCGCGGTCGCGGCCCTGGTCGGGCTGCAGGCGGTGCTGGTTTCCGTGCCCGCCCTGTACGTCGCCCTCAAGATCGGCGGCGGAATCTACCTGCTCTATCTCGGCGTGATGATCTGGCGCGGGGCGAAGCAGCCCCTGGCGGCGCAGGCCGCGCCCGGAGACGGCGGCGGCGGCGCGCTGCGATCGCTGCTCCTGGGGCTGGGCACCCAGCTCAGCAACCCCAAGGCCGCGATCGTGTACGCGAGCGTTTTCGCCGCCTTCCTGCCGAATGGCGCCGTGCTCGCGGTCGGCATCGCGATCACCGCCCTGGTGTTCGTCATCGAGACGACCTGGTATGCCCTGGTCGCGGTGATGCTTTCGGCCGCACAGCCGCGCCGCACCTACCTGTGCTGCAAGAGGTGGATCGACCGCGCCGCGGGTGGGGTGATGGCGGCGCTGGGGCTGAAGCTGGCGTCCTCGGCGCATTCGCTGTGAGGGCGAACGGGTGAAAAAGAACCTCTGGCTGCTGGCGATCGCGCAGGGCCTGTTCCTGACCAACAACGTGGTCTTCATCGCCATCAACGGGCTGGTCGGGCTGCGCCTGGCGTCGGTCCCCTGGATGGCGACGCTGCCGGTGATGGGCTACGTCGTCGGCGGCGCGCTGTCGACCGGGCTGGTGGCGCGCAGCCAGCAGCGCTGGGGGCGCAAGGTCTCGTTCCAGCTCGGCCTGCTGGTCGCCTTCCTGAGCGTGCTACTGTGCGCGTTCGCGCTCTCGGTCGGGAGCTTCTGGCTGCTCGTCGCGGGCACGGTGGTCGCCGGCTATTACAGCGCCAACGGCCAGCTCTACCGCTTTGCCGCGGGCGAGCTGGCGCCGCCCGCGTTCCGCGAAAAAGCGGTCTCGCTGGTGCTGGCGGGCGGCCTGATCGGGGCGGTGGTCGGCCCCAACCTCGCCAACCACACCCGCGACACGCTGGGAATGCCGTTCCTCGGCTCGTATCTCGCGCTCGCCGCGGTGGCGCTGGCGTCGATGGCGGTGATGGCCGCGATCCGCTTCCCGCCCGAACCGGCGCGGGTCGGCAGCGCGGCGTCCGGCCGTGCGCTGGGGGCGATCGCGCGCCAGCCCGAGTTCATCGTCGCCACCGCCGGGGCGGCGCTCGGCTACGGCGTCATGAACCTGCTGATGGCGGCGACGCCGCTGGCGATGGATGTGTGCGGGATGCCCTTCGCCGATGCCGCGCTGGTCCTCGAATGGCACGTCATCGGCATGTTCGCGCCGGGCTTCTTCACCGGCCACCTGATCAAGCGCTTCGGGGTGCTGAGGATCATGGGGGCGGGCGTCGTGCTCAACGCGGCGTGCATCGCGGTTGCGCTCTCCGGGCAGGACCTGCACCACTTCCTGGTCGGGCTGTTCCTCCTCGGGGTGGGCTGGAACTTCCTGTTCACCGGCAGCACGACGCTGGCGATGCAGGCCTACCGGCCGGAAGAAAAGGACAAGGCCCAGGCCGCGATCAACTTCGCCGTGTTCGCGACGATGGCGCTGACCTCGTTCGCTTCCGGCGCGCTGGTGACGACCCAGGGGTGGACGCTGCTCAACCTCGGCTCGCTGGTGCCGGTCCTGCTCACCGGCCTCGCCCTGCTCTGGCTCGGCGTGCGCCGGCGCCGGCAGGCGCGCCCGGCGGCGTGAGCGGACGCGCGCGCACCCGGCCCGGTGCCGCGCGCGGCGCTGAGCCGGCACCGCGTCCGGGCGCTGACGCCGGGCGGCGTTGCCGATCCGGGGCTATGATGCGGGCCGGGCCGGAGGTCCGTTTCCCCTCGTTCCGTTGGAGATCCCCCGATGCGCGCTCATTTTCGTTTCACTCCCGTTCGCCGCCTGCTGGCGGTCGCTGCGTTCGGACTGGCGGCTTCGGCTGCCGGCGCCCAAGGCGTGCCGCCGCCACCTTCGGTCCAGGTGCCCGGATTCTTCCACCAGGCCCTCGGCGGGCATACGGTCACCGCCCTCTATGACGGCTATGTCAGGCTTGCGCCGCAGCTGCTGCAGGGGCTCGAGGCGAAGGAAATCCAGACCCTGCTCGCGCGCAGCTTCCAGGCCGGCGAGGACGGTGTGCAGACCGCGGTCAATGCCTACCTGGTGCATGACGGGAACAACCTGATCCTGGTGGACGCCGGCGCGGCGCGCTGTTTCGGCCCGAGCATGGGCCATCTCGTCGACAACCTGCGGGCGGCGGGCTACCGCCCCGAAGAGGTCGATACGGTGCTGCTGACCCACCTGCACCCCGATCATGTTTGCGGCCTGGTTTCGGCCGAAGGCCAGGCCGTGTTTTCGCGCGCGACGGTGTGGGGGGCGAAACAGGATGCGGACTACTGGCTCGATCCCGGCGCCGCCGCAACGGCGCCCGAAGCGCGCCGGGCGTTCTTCGGGATGGCGCGGGCGGCGCTTGCGCCGTACGTGGAACAAGGCCGGTTCCGGACCTTCGCCAAGGGCGAAACCGAAACCCTGCCGGGCGGGATCGGCGTCGTCCCGACCCCCGGGCACACGCCGGGGCACGTGTCGTACCTGCTGCAGTCGGGGGCCGAGCGCCTGCTGATCTGGGGCGACATCATCCACGCCCATGGGGTCCAGTTCGCCCGCCCCGTCGTGTCGATCGAATTCGATGTGGACCCGGCGCAGGCGGTCCGCTCCCGCGCGGCCATCCTCGCCCGGGCGGCGAACGAGGGCTGGTGGGTTGCCGGCGCGCACCTGCCCTTTCCCGGGCTGGGCCGCGTGCGCCCGGAGGCGACCGGCTACGCCTGGGTGCCGGTGGAGTACGGCCCGCTCCGGGAAGGCGGGGCGCAACAGGGCAAGTAAGGACAGGAAAGCCGGATGGGGGCGGATCGGCGGGCGGGGCCGGAGCTTACCCGCCCCGGCTCACGACGAGCAGGCTGTCGTCCCACTTCGGGTGCTTGTCGAAGCCGAGCAGGTTGGCGACCGTGGCGGCGATGTTCGACAGGCCGGCGCACTCGGTCGGCTGCAGGCCGAGCCGGCCGCCGCTGACCTTGTCGTAGAGGATCAGCGGCACCGGGTTGAGGGTGTGCGCGGTCTTGGCCTTGAACGAGCCGTCGGGGTTGAGCGCCGGCTGCTTGGTCTTCTTGTCGAGCTCGAACATCTCGTCGGCGTTGCCGTGGTCGGCGGTGATCAGCGCCACCCCGCCGGCGGCGTCGATCGCCGGCAGCAGGCGCGCCAGCGCCAGGTCCACCGCCTCGATCGCCATCGTCGCGGCGCGGAAGTGGCCGGTGTGGCCGACCATGTCGCCGTTGGCGTAGTTGCAGCGCAGCACCCGGTACTGGCCGGAGCGCAGCGCGGCGATCATGGCGTCGGTGATCTCGGCCGCCTTCATCCACGGCCGCTGCTCGAAAGGCACGACGTCGCTGGGGACTTCCTGCCAGGTCTCGCCCTCGAACTTGTTCGAGCGGTTGCCGTTCCAGAAATAGGTGACGTGGCCGAACTTCTGTGTCTCGGAGCAGGCGAACTGGGCCAGCCCCGACTTGCTGAACCACTCGGCGGAGGTGTCGGTGATCGCCGGCGGGGCGACCAGGAAACGCTTCGGCAGCTGCAGGTCTCCGTCGTACTGGAGCATGCCGGCGTAGGTGACCTTGGGGGTGCGGACGCGGTCGAAGGCGGTGAAATCCGCTTCGACGAAGGCGCGGGTGATCTCGATCGCGCGGTCGCCGCGGAAGTTGTAGAACACCACCGCGTCGCCGTCCTCGATGGTGCCGACCGGCTTGCCCTCGTCGGCAATGACGAACTCGGGCAGGTCCTGGTCGATGGTGCCGGGGTGCTGCGCGCGCAGGCCATGCACCGCATCGCCGGCGCTGGCGAATTGCGGGCCTTCGCCGAGCACGTGGGTGCGCCAGCCGCGCGCGACCATCGCCCAGTTGGCCTCGTAGCGGTCCATGGTGATGGTCTGGCGCCCGCCGCCGGAGGCGATGCGGGCGTCGAAGCCGGCGCCGCTGACGTCCTGCAGGAAGGCCTCGAAGGGCAGCACGTAGTCGAGCGCGCTGGTCTCGGGCACGTCGCGGCCGTCGAGCAGGGCATGGATGCGCACCGTCGCCACGCCTTCTTCCTTCGCGCGCAGCACCATCGCCCTGAGGTGGTCGATGTGGCTGTGCACGTTGCCGTCGGAGAACAGGCCGATGAAGTGGAGGGTGCCCGCTTTGCCGTTCGCGCCGGCCTTGGCGCCGGCGACGATCTGTTGCCAGGCCTCGCCCTGCCAGATCGCGCCGTCGGCGATCGCGTTGGCGACCAGCGCCGCGCCCTGCGCATAGACCTGGCCGGCGCCGATGGCGTTGTGGCCGACCTCCGAGTTGCCCATGTCGTCGTCCGAGGGCATGCCCACCGCGGTGCCGTGGGCGCGCAGGGTGATGTTGGGACACTCGGCGAACAGGCGCTCGAGGGTGGGCTTGCGCGCGGCGTCGATCGCGCTGCCGACGTGGTGCTTCGGAATGCCGTAGCCGTCCAGCACGATGACGACGACGGGGCCGTTGACGCCCGCGAAGGCGGGGAATTTCTGCAGCATGGTCGCTTCCTGAAGGAGAAATCCGGGGCCGGTCCGGCAGGCGGGGTGCAGAACCGGCGAGGCCGGTATTTTCCTTCAAATCGGCGATGGAATTTCATGCGTCGTTTTTTCCGCGCAATGGAAGGTCCCGCGGGAAGGTATCCGCGCCCCGCCCGGCGACGGCTACGGTCCGGTTCCCGGTCTTCCCGCCGCAGGGTCTGCGGACGCAGGCGGAGAGGGCACATAGTCCTTCGCGATGATGCTGATTGCTTCAACGGTGAGCGATCTTTGCTACCCTGATTCTGTAGGCGGATCGCTCGCTTGCCGTGGTGGCGGGTCAGCAGTCGCCCCCGGCGGGGTTTTTCCGCACAGCGGATTCGTCATTTTCGATCACCGTCCAACGCAGCCAGAGAAGGAGAACCACATGAGCGAGAACAGCACGAACACCGCCGGCCAGTGCCCGGTGATGCACGGCGGCAACACCGCCGCGGCGAATTCGGTGATGGCGTGGTGGCCGAAGGCGCTGAACCTGGACATCCTCCACCAGCACGACCGCAAGACCAACCCGCTGGGCGCCGGCTTCGATTACCGCGAAGAGCTGAAGAAGCTCGACGTCGATGCGCTCAAGCAGGACCTGAAGGCGCTGATGACCGACAGCCAGGACTGGTGGCCGGCCGACTGGGGCCACTACGGCGGCCTGATGATCCGCATGGCCTGGCACGCCGCGGGCACCTACCGCATCGCCGACGGCCGTGGCGGCGCGGGCACCGGCAACCAGCGCTTCGCCCCGCTCAACTCCTGGCCCGACAACGGCAACCTCGACAAGGCGCGCCGCCTGCTGTGGCCGATCAAGAAGAAGTACGGCAACAAGCTGAGCTGGGCCGACCTCATCATCCTCGCCGGCAACATGGCCTACGAGTCGATGGGCTTCAAGACCTTCGGCTTCGCTTTCGGCCGTGAGGACATCTGGCATCCCGAGAAGGACACCTACTGGGGCTCGGAGCGCGAATGGCTCGCCCCCAGCGGCAGCGAAGGCTCGCGCTACTCCGGCGAGCGCGACCTCGAGAACCCGCTCGCTGCGGTGATGATGGGCCTGATCTACGTGAACCCGGAAGGCGTCGATGGCAAGCCCGATCCGCTCAAGACCGCTCACGACGTGCGCGTGACCTTCGCCCGCATGGCGATGAACGACGAGGAGACGGTGGCGCTCACCGCCGGCGGCCACACCGTGGGCAAGGCGCACGGCAATGGCAGCGCGGTCAACCTCGGCCCGGCGCCGGAAGGGGCTGAGCTGGAAGAACAAGGTCTGGGCTGGATCAACCACGCTACCCGTGGTATCGGCCGCGACGCGGTGACCAGCGGCATCGAAGGCGCATGGACCTCGCAGCCGACGAGATGGGACAACGGCTACTTCGACATGCTGTTCAAGCACGACTGGTGGCTGCAGAAGTCGCCCGCCGGGGCCTGGCAGTGGGAGCCGGTGAACATCGCCGAAGAAGACATGCCGGTGGATGTGGAAGACCCGTCCATCCGCAAGAAGCCGATCATGACCGACGCCGACATGGCGATGCGCTTCGACCCCGAATACCGGAAGATCGCCGAGCGTTTCCGAAATGACCAGGCCGCGTTCGAAGACGCCTTCGCCCGCGCCTGGTTCAAGCTGACCCACCGCGACATGGGCCCGAAGGCGCGCTACCTCGGCCCCGACGTGCCCGCCGAGGACCTGATCTGGCAGGACCCGGTGCCCGCCGGCCGGACCGACTACGACGTCGCCGCGGTGAAGGCGAAGATCGCCGCCGCCGGCTTCTCGGTCGGCGAGCTGGTCGCCACCGCGTGGGACAGCGCGCGCACCTTCCGCGGCTCGGACTACCGCGGCGGCGCCAACGGTGCGCGCATCCGCCTCGCCCCGCAGAAGGACTGGGAAGGCAACGAGCCGGCGCGGCTGGCGAAGGTGCTGGCGGCGTACCAGAAGATCGCCGCGGAGACCGGCGCCAGCGTCGCCGATGTGATCGTGCTCGGCGGCAACGTCGGCCTCGAGCAGGCGATCAAGGCCGCCGGCTTCAGCGTGGACGTGCCGTTTGCGCCGGGCCGCGGCGACGCCAGCCAGTCACACACCGACGTCGAATCCTTCGCGGTGCTGGAGCCGGTGCATGACGGTTTCCGCAACTGGCAGAAGAAGGACTACGTGGTCCAGCCCGAGGAGATGCTGCTCGACCGTGCCCAGCTGCTCGGGCTGACCGCGCCCGAGATGACCGTGCTGGTCGGCGGCCTGCGGGTGCTCGGCACCAACTTCGGTGGCAGCCGGCATGGGGTATTCACCGAGCGCGTCGGCGCGCTGAGCAACGACTTCTTCGTCAACCTGACCGACATGGCCTACAGCTGGAAGCCCACCGGGCGCAACAGCTACGACATCGTCGAGCGCAAGAGCGGGGCGAAGAAGTGGACCGCGACCCGCGTCGATCTGGTGTTCGGCTCCAATTCGATCCTGCGCGCCTACGCCGAGGTCTATGCCCAGGACGACAACCAGGAGAAGTTCGTGCGCGATTTCGTCGCCGCGTGGACCAAGGTCATGAACGCCGACCGCTTCGATCTGCGCTGACCCGGCCGTCGTCGCAGCCCCGTCCCGCCCACCCCGTGCAGCTGCGCGGGGTGGGCGGTTTCGTTTCCTACGCCCCCCACAGCGCCTCGCCGCCCGCCGCGCGGTAGGCGAGGTAGGCGCGCAGGTCGAACTCGTACTGGTGGTAGTCCGGTTCCAGGTGCAGGCAGAGCTGGTAGAAGGCCTTGTCGTGATCGCGCACACGCAGGTGGGCGAGCTCGTGCACCACGATCATGCGCAGGAAGGCCTCCGGCGCCGCGCGGAACAGGGTGGCGATGCGGATCTCGCGCTTGGCCTGGAGGCGCGCGCCCTGCACGCGCGAGACCGCGGTGTGGGTGCCGAGCGCGTTGCGGATCACGTGCAGGGTGTTGTCGAAGCGCACCTTGGCGAGCGGCGGCGCGCTGCGCAGGTGCGCGGCCTTGAGCGCCTGGACGTAGTCGTGGAGCGCACGGTCGGAACGCACGTCGTGCGCCTGCGGATAGCGCCGGCGCAGCGCGTCGGCGAAGCCGCCCTGTTCGATCAGCGTTGTGACCTGATGCACCAGCGCCGGCGGGTAGCCGGCGAGGGAGTCGGGGGGGCGGCGGTGTGCGTGGGTGGACATGGTCGGTGCTCGGATGAGGGGCGGGCGTTGATGCTGCAGCGCCGGGCCGCTGACGACGTGGGCAGCTGCGCCGCGGCGACCGTCCCCGCGCTGCAGCTTGCGCAGGCCGGAGCAAGGACGTTGTCGAAGTCGATGAAGAGGGCGCTTTTCAAGAGGTTTCGCGGTCAGGGAAGGGAGGCGGACGGGCCGTGCGAGCGGGCGCCGGTGGCGAGCCTGGCCCACCACACCGACATCGGTACCGCGAACAGCTGCTCGCCGAAGGCGACGCATTCGCGCCCGGTATGGAGCACGATGCCGCGCTGGAAACGTCCGGCTTCGGTCTCCTGCAGATGCCGCAGTCCCTTGAAGTCCTTGCCGGCCACCGTGGCGGCGGCCTTGACCTCGATGCCGGTCAGCTTGCCGTGGCGGTCCTCGAGCACGAAATCGACCTCGATACCGGTCTGGGTGCGGTAGTGCCACAGCGACAGGCCGCGCGCCGAGAAGGCGAGGTGCTTCAACAGTTCGGCGCAGACGAAGGTCTCGACCAGCTCGCCGGGCAGGCCGGCGGCCCTGCCGAGCGTGTCTGCGCGGTGGCCGGCGAGGTGGGCGAGCAGGCCGGAATCGGGCAGGAAGAGCTTTGCGGTCTTGACCAGGCGCTTGGCCGGGTTGCGCTCCCAGGCGGGCACGCGGTGGATCAGGAAGAGGGTCTCGAGCAGGGTGAAGTAGCGCTTGAGCGTGGTCTGTGCGAGGCCGGTGCTGCGTGCGAGCTCGGCAAAATTGAGCAGGCTGGCGCTGCGATGGGCGAGTAGTTGCACGAGATTGGGCAGTTCGGCGAGTTGCTCGAGCCTGGCCAGTTCGCGCACGTCGCGCTGCAGCACGGCCTGCAGGTAGCTGTCGAACCAGGCCTCGCGGCGGCGCGGGCTGCTGCGCGCGACCGCCTCGGGGAAGCCGCCGGCGAGCAGGGTGTCGATGAAGTCGGCGCGCTCGCAGGGTGGCAACGGCAGGGTGGAGAGCTCGCCGTCGAAGAGCCAGTCGGCCCGATTGAACCCGGGGTCGCCGGCCCGCTCGGCGCAGGACAAGGGCGTGAGCGGCGCGATCTCCATGCGGCCGGCGAGCGAGTCCGCCAGGGCGGGCAGGAGCATCACGTTGGCCGACCCGGTGAGCAGGAAGCGGCCGGCGGCCTGGCCGCGGCTGCGATCGCGATCCACCGCGGCCTTGATGGCGAGGAAGAGCCCGGGCGCGCGCTGGATCTCGTCGATCACGACCGGCCCCGACAGTCCCGCGATGAAACCGGCCGGGTCGGCGTGCGCGGCAGCGAGCGTGGTGTGATCGTCCAGCGTCAGGTAGCGCCGCGGCGTGGCTTCGGGCAGCGACTGCGCAAGCGTGCTTTTGCCGGTCTGGCGAGCGCCGTTGAGCAGTACGACGGGCGTGTCGGCCAGGGCTTGGATGAGCAGCGGGGCGATGTGGCGGTCGTACATGAGCACCACTTTACGGTCGAGAGATGCCGAAAATCAACCGGCAAGTGGTTGAAAATCATCCACGTAATGGATGAATTGCAATCCAGATCGTGCTGCGCTGCAACTGTACTTCTGCTCCAGCCGCTGTGTGGGCTGGGTGCGGGGCTCGCCCAGGTCCTCGTACAGATCGGCCATCCTGGCCTACAATCCGCCCTTTCCCATCGATTGAGCACCGCGTGACCCTGCCCGCCCGCCTCCGCCCCGCCCTGTGCCGCGCTTCGCTGCGCGCGGGTGCCGGCTTGCGCGCGCGTGGCATCCTGTCGCCGCTGCGCGATCTCGCGACCCAGCTCGCATTCAAGGTCACAGGGTCTCCCGCCGTGCTTTTCCAGGCCGTGCGGGGAGACCACAGGGGCTGAGCCCCACCCCCCGCACGGCACCTTGCCCGGGACGCGCACGCCGCGCTTCCCGTTCAACGTGCAGCTGCCGCGGGTCTTTCTCCAGCTTCCCGCCCATCGACCGTCGAGGCGGTCCGGCCCCGGTCCATTCCGACCTTCCTGGCCATCGGCATTGCCCCGCAGGGCTGCACCCGGAACGCCACGCCCGATGTGTGGCGGCGCAATGCACGAGGGGAATGCGATGGTTCTCACCAGAAGTTTCGTCAGGGCGAAGCGGCCCTGCACCGATGGATTCCGCTGGTTCGTCCGCCAGTTCGGCGAAGGCGGCAACTACCAGGCCATGCTCGACGAGATGGTCGCCGCCGGCCGCGTCGGCGACGCCTGCTGGCTGCTCGAGCAGTTCGGCCCCACCGACGAGCTGCGTGTGGTCGATGCGATCGAGGCCGACGCGATCGTGTTCGCCGGCACGCTCGAAGTGCGCGGCGGGGTGGACGTCGATGGCGTGCTCCGCGTCGGCCGTTCGCTGCAGGCCGGAGGTGGGGTGCGCGCGGGCGGTGAAGTCCGGATCGGCGCCGACCTGCGGGTGGCCGGCGGCGTGCGTGCCGAAGCCGGCGTGCACGTCGGCGGTGACCTGCGCGCGGACTGGGGTGTGGACTGTGTGGGCGAGCTGCGCTGCGACGGCGATCTGCGCACCGGCTGGGACCTGCGCTGCGGCGCCCGTCTGGTTGTGGCCGGCAACGCCTTCGTCGGTCTCGATCTGCTCGCCGACGAAGGCGTGCGCTGCGCCAGGGGGCTGCAGGCGGGTGCTGACATTCGGGTGGCGGACACGCTGCGTGCCGGGCAGGGGATCGCCGCGGGCGGCTCGATCCATGCCGGCCTGCACCTCGAAGCCGGCTGGGGGATCAAGGCCGGCGGCGTGATCGCCGCTGCGGGCGCGATTCGCGCCGGCGAGAGCCTGGTCGCCGGGGAGGCGATCCGCGCCGGTGCGGGCTATGGCGTGTTCGCCGGTCTCGACGTGCAGATGGCGGCCTGGGAAGCGAGTGCGCGAGTGAGCGCGCCGCAGCGCCCCGCAGGCCTGATGAGCGGCTGGTGGGCCGGCCCGGCGGCGTACTGAGCGGAGGTCGCGCCATGAACACCTTCGCCCTGCACCGGCGCGGCCTGCCCGCCCGCCCTACCCTGCGGTCCCACCGTTCCAGCTTCTCCCCGCGCTCGGCGCTCGCTTTCCCGCAGCCGCCGCCGAGTGGTGCCGCACGGGCGGTGGGGCGTGCCGCCTGGCCCGCGGCCGTTCACTCCGCGCTCGGCACTGCAATCGCCGCCGCCCTCCGCCGCGTGCTGCCGCCGCGGATGGAATTGCGTATCGACGTCAATCGGCCCGACGCCGGCATCGAAGCCGAACTCGACACCCTGTACGGCCGGCTGCACACCCCGGGCGACCCGATCCACCGCTGCACCCGCCTGCCTGCGCTGCTCCCCGGCCTGGTCTTTCACCATCGAGAGGCCGACGGTGAACACTATGTTTACGTCGAAGACCCGGCCCGCGCGCGGCTCGCGGGCTATACCGTGTTCAATCGCCTGATCGAGGTCGATCGTCGCACCAATCGCCACGTGCGCTCGCCGCACTCCAAATACGCGCCGGCCTACCAGGGGCGCGGCATCGCCAGCGCGGTGTACGGCTGGGGGCTCGACCGCGGCTTCTGCCTGGTCAGCGGGGCACGCCAGTCGGAGGGGGCGCATGCGCTGTGGCGCGCCCTCGCCCGCCGCCGCCCGCTGCGCTGGATCGCCCTGCGTGCCAGGCGCATGCACGATCTCGGCGTCTCCATTCCGCCCGCACGCGCGGCCGAACTCGACACCCGCATGATCCTGCTCGGCGCAGGCTGGAGCGTCGCCCGCCTGCACGCGCAAGGCTTGCTCCATCCACCGGCCGACGCGGCCAACGACGCGATACGGAAGCGTGCTTGAGCGGGACGGGCGGCGTCGAAGAACTCCACGTTGGCCTTCACCCCCGGAGCGCAGCAGGCGCCAGGCGGGGTGGTGGCTGCGCAGGGTGTCGAGGGTGGCGAAGTCGAGGGGCATGGGTCAGGTGCGGTCCTCTCGGGTGTGCCACAGCCGCAGGACGTAGATGACCGAGTCGCGGATTTCGTAGCGCACCTCGTACTGCGCGACCAGGATACGCCGCACCTCGCGCGGCGCGAACTGGAAGAGCTGTTCGCCGATGCGCGGGTTGCTCAGCAGGATGGTCGGGGCCTTGGCCAGCGCCTGTACCGCCTTCGCGGCGGCCTGCCTGTTCACCGGCGCCAGGAACTCATGCAGGCGCGCCAGATCGGCAAGCGCCTTGCGGGTCCACTTCAGCTCCATCAGCGTGGCAGCGGCAGGGGCTGGTCGGTGCCCAGGCTGTCGGCCCAGGCCTGCACCGCGAGAGGGTCGATGACGAGACCGGCGTCCACGTCGGCGAGCGCCTCCTGGGTCAGGCGGTCGCGCTCTTCCTCCTGGGCGATCCAGGCGGAGAGCGCCTGCTTCATGATCCAGCCGCGCGAGCGCTCCAGCCTCGCGGCCATCTGATCGACCTTCTCGGCGAGCGGGAGCGGCACATGGGCGGTGAGCACTTTGGTTGCGGCTTGCGTCATCTGGAGACTCGTCGGTCGGGAGCGGGTGTCGGGAAGCGACCCCCTGCCGAGCCGCTTCGTGTAATCAATGCGATGCTGAAAAAATCATAGTGATTGAAAGTGAATCAATCAAGGGCGCGGCGTCGTGGCCCGGCAAGATCGCCCACGAGTCTCTCGTCGGGCGGGCGCTTGTGGAAGGGATCCTCTGCCAGTACAGCGAGGAAGCGGCCGACCGGTACTGCCCCTTCCAGGCCAGCGCCCTCACATCTGCCGCTTGATCCGCATCGCCAGCGTGCCGACGCCGATGAAGGCGACGCCCATGAGGACCAGCGAGATCGGCCAGCCGAGCGAATCCACGAAGTGTTCGGCGGTGAAGTAGCCGATGAAGCCGAGCATCGCGAGCACCGTGGTCAGGAGCAGCGCGCGACTCTGCAGCCGCACGCAGGCGTAGAGCATCGCCGCGGTGACGGCGAAATAGAGCAGCTCGACCGGGGTCTGGCGCAGCAGGTCGAAGAGGCCGCTGTAGGCGAG
Source organism: Thauera chlorobenzoica (assembly GCF_001922305.1). Taxonomy (NCBI): domain Bacteria; kingdom Pseudomonadati; phylum Pseudomonadota; class Betaproteobacteria; order Rhodocyclales; family Zoogloeaceae; genus Thauera; species Thauera chlorobenzoica. Next base: position 17,725 of record NZ_CP018839.1, on the reverse strand, counting down.
CGCCGAGCCGATCAGGTAGCCGAGGCCGGCTAGCCGGAGCTGGCGCCCGTCCTTGTGCAGGCCGTAGGCGGCCGACATGACCGAGGCGCCGGTCAGCAGCGCGGCCCAGTCGGCCGCGGCGGCGATGGCGACGCGGTCGAACAAGCCGGCGTTGAGCCAGCACAGCGCGATCAGGTAGGCAAACTCGGCGAGGCTGCGCTGCGGCGACTTCTCGAGCCCGCTGGCGACCAGCCACAGCGAGGCGCCGAGCAGGATCGCGCTGAAGCCCGCCGGCACGTCAAGCAGGTCGAGGCCGACCGACAGAAAGGCGTAGACGAAGCACAGGGCGGTGAAGGCGAGCACGCTCAGCGCGTACTGGCGAAACAGCAGGCCCTGATGAATCGCCATCGTGCCGAAGACGGCGAGCGCAGCCAGCCGCCAGTCGTCGCCGCGCGGAAAGACCTCGTGGATGAAGACGAACCAGCCGCTCGTCAGCATGAACGCCGTCGCCAGCGTCAGCGGCAGGACGAGCCTGGGAAACTTCTTCTCGTGCAGCGCCGAGACCAGCACGACCAGCAGCGCATAAGCGACGCCGAGGGTGACGACGATGCGCATGACGCTGCCCATGCGGTTCCAGAACATGCCGATGTAGGTGCCGATGCCGGCGAGGATGAAGATCGCGCCGAGGTAGATGAAGAGCGTCCGTGCAATCTCGCCGCTGCTGCGTTTGGGGGCCGCGGTCGAGATCAGGGTCGGATCGCGGTATACCGCAGCGACTTCAGCCGGCGAGATGTCATGGGCACGCATCAACTCGGTGATCTTGCCGAGCGCGCTGGTCTTGTCATGGATCGCGCGGCTGCCGAACAGCGCCGCGGCCAGCGGCCAGCCCCACCAGCCGCCGGCGAGGACGATCAGCACGATCAGCAGCAGGAGCCAGATCACGGCAGCACCCAGCCGACGAAGCGGACCGTGTTGCCGTAGTAGGCGCCGTCGGTGTTGGGCAGCCGGATGCTGCGCCCGTCCTTGACGAGCTCGGCCTGGATCCGGTAGCGCGAAGAACCGAAGAACAGGCCGTCGAAGACGTTGCCGCGGTAGCTGTCGGCGCCGCTGCGGAACGTGTAGCCGTCCGGCGCCAGGCTCGACGAATCGACCTCGAGCCCGGTGAGGTCGGGGACGTCGATGGGGGTCACGCTCGGAGTCTTTTCCGCCTCGACCGGGCGCCCGCTGTTGGGGGCGAGGCCGGGCGGCAACGGCAGCGCGATCTCCCTGACCGCGCCGGTTTTCGGGTTGAAGCGCCACAGCCGCGGGGTCTGGTAGGGCTGCGTGTTGCCGACGTAGCTGACCTGCACGCGATCGCCGACGACCGCGATCTGGATCGCGTTGTGCGCGTTGTTGTAGAAGTTGTAGTTGGTCGCGTACAACACCTCGTACTGCGGCGGTGCGACCAGCAACGTGGGAATGCCCGAGATGGCGAGGAATACCGCGACGAGCAGCAGCGGCAGGCCGAGCCCGAAGACGATGGTCGGGTTGTCGCGGATGAATTTTTTCATGCAGGTCGCTCCGGTCCCGGTGGCTTGGGGGCATGCTAGTCCGAGCGCGTGAGCATACCAGCGGGATCGTGGGGGCGTTGGTGGCGCGGACGATCCAAAGCGGCCGATGGCGACCTATCCCTGCCGGGCAGTTGCACGGTGAAGAGCGTCCCTATTCTTTTTCGACTGTTGACCAACTCATTGAAGATTTCATCGCCGAAGTGGAGAAACGGAGGGCGCCATGAATACACGTTGCCTGACCATTACCCTGGGGCCGGATTGGCGCAGCGCATTGCGCAAAGCCGGCAGGTCCGCGACCGCCACGACGTATCAGGGCGAAACCCTGAATTTCGAGACGTCCGGCGCCTTTTTTGGCCGCCTCACGGAGCGTCGCTGGGCGATTGTCCAGGCCCTGCAGCAGGACGGAGGAACCGTCGGCCTGCGCGAACTCGCGCGCCGTCTCGGACGCGATGTGAAGCGTGTACATGAAGACGCGACCGAGCTGGTGGCGTTGGGCCTTGTCGAGCGAAACGAAGCCGGTGCGCTGCGCTGTCCGTTCGTCGACATCCATGTCGACATGCACATGGCCGCTGCGGCCTGACGAGTTCGACGAGCACCGGCCGCAGAGGCGCTCACAACTGTCATCTGGTTGCTTGGGCTGCATCGGGTGGCACTGTGTCGGGGTGCGACTGACGTCTCATCGAGTTCATCGACGGAAAGCGGTTGTTAACGTTTCACTTCCCGGAAACAGCCATTCGTCGCTGAGTGCTGACGACCCATTGCGGTCATCGGCAGTGCTGGAAAGCGGTCGTTCAGCGTGACTGGCGGGACGCGGACCGGGGGTACGATCTTGCCAAAGTTTGTCAAAAAACCTAATCTGCGTCCATGAGCACGATGAATATTTCCTTGCCCGACAGTCTGAAATCTTTCGTGGATGAGCAGGTGGGCGAACGGGGCTACAGTACCAGTAGCGAGTACGTGCGCGAACTGATCCGGAAGGATCAGGATCGTCAGCGTTTGCGTAGCGTGCTGCTGGCCGGCGCAGCCACTACGCCGGCATCGCCTGCTGATTCCGCTTACTTCGAAGGTCTGCGTGACCGAGTACGCAGGGCTGTCAAGTCGGTTTCTCAGGGGTGAAGGTCAAACCCGTCGTTCCGCGTGAGCAGGCCAACCAGGACGTCGACGACGCGATAGCCTACTATCTTGAAGAGGCTTCATCATCTGTTGCGCTCGCCTTCATCGATGCACTGGAAAAGAGTTATGCCCACATCGCCCGCCAGCCTGGCACGGGTTCGCCGCGCTATGGGCATGAGTTGGATCTTCCCGGCCTACGCGCCTGGACGCTGTCGCCCTACCCCTACCTCGTCTTCTACGTCGAACGAGCGGACTACATTGATGTCTGGCGCGTACTGCACGGCCAGCGCGACATTCCAGCCTGGATGCAGGACCCTGACGCTCTCGCCTGACGCAATCGCCCGGCACGCCAAGGGCCAGTCATCACCTTCGCTTACCGGCGCTCCGTTCCAGTGGCTGCTCGTGGCCGCATGCCGCTATTGGAAACCACATCCGCATAGCTGTCGTTGATCGCGAGTCGAGGCAGATGGTGAGCGTCAGGTCAGGCCGAGCATCCGCGATCAACGAAACCCGAAGCACAGATGCACCTTAATGCGCCGCAACCCCCACCCCCTGATACACACTCAGCCCCGCCCCAAAGTAATTCTCGTAAATGTGCGCGTAGGTCTTCGCCCGCTTCTCCTTCTTCAGCTCTGGCGTGTAAGCCCCGGGCAGCCTGATGTAAAAATCCCGAATCGTCCGCTCGACATCCGCCTTGGTCCGGGTCTTCAGCTTCCAGTCCAGCACCAGCTTCTCGGCCTTCAGCTTGGCGAGCATATCCTTCGCCACCTTCTTCACCTCGTCCTTCTCCTTCTCGGTCAGCTCGGGTTCGGGCTGGGTCAGGAGATCGAAGATGGCCAGCTCTTCCTCGCTCAGGTTCTCGCGGGTGGCCCGCTGTTCCTCCTGGGTGAGGTTCTGGGCGAAGTGCATCAGCTCCTTGAAGAAGGCCTCCAGGTTGTGGCTGGATGAGTTGTAGGACTCGATGAGCTTCTGGAACTTCTCCAGGAAGTCGATCCGGCCCTTGTTCTCGCGGACCATCGTGTCGAGCTTCTTCTCGATCTGCCCCTTCAGCTTCTCGGTCTCGGTGGCCTTCCTGCCTTCCTCGAACTTCTGCTGCAGGGCGGCGAAGTCGATCTGCGACAGGTCGATCAGGGCCTCGGCTTCCGGTCGCGCGCCGATGCGGTAGCCCTCGGTGGCGATGGAGTCGTCGAGCAGGGCATCGAGGTCGTTCATCACCCCGGCGATGTCCGGTGGCGGACGCAGGGCCTTGATCATCGCCCCGAGATAGGCGACCAGCACCGAGGTCGGCGCATGGGCGTTGGCTTCCGCGTCGGGGAGGATGGCCTTGAAGGTGCGCGCCACCTGACCGGCGAGCAGCAGGTAGGCCTTGGTCTTGTCTTCCCCGGCTTCGAGGATCACGTCCATGGCCTTCTGCAGGGCTTCCAGGCGCTGTGCGGGAGGGGTGCTCACGATGCCCGTCAGGTCGATGCCGAGGCCGGTGCACAACGATTGCGCGTCGCGCAGCAGCCCTTCGAGTTGCTCGACCAGCGCCGCCTTGTCCTTGATCGGCAGCTGCCCCGGCTGGTTGGGCTTGGCGTAGATGCGCAGGGCGTCCTGGAGGTTACGGAAGATGCCCACGTAATCGACGATGAGGCCGGCGGTCTTGCCCGGTGCGACCCGGTTCGCCCTGGCGATGGTCTGCATCAGGGTGTGGTTGCGCATCGGTTTGTCGAGATAGAGCGTGGAGCAGGTCGGCACGTCGAAGCCGGTGATCCACATCGCGCAGACGAAGACCAGCCGCAGTTGGCCATCGGGGTCCTTGAACTGCTCGTCCAGGTTCTCGCCGACCATGCGCTGGCGGTGCGGGACGATGTCGAGGCCCTTTTCCTTCAGCTCCTCGATCTCGTTCTGCGACTGCGACACCACCACGGCCATGTCGGTGGTTTGCATCACCATGATCTTGTCGGCGAGCGTCTCCCGGGCGTCTCCGCTGGCGGTCTTGCGTTGCGCTTCCAGCTCGGCCAGGTGCTTCTTCCAGTGCGTCTGCACCTTGTCGTACATCCGCACCGCCGTGGCCTTGTCGATGCAGACCATCATGGCCTTGCCCCGGTAGCCGCGACCGAGGAAGTGCTTCACCAGATCGGCGGCGATGGTCTCCAGGCGGTCGTCGCGGGTGATCAGGTGGTATTCGCGGGCAAACTCCCGCTCCAGCTTCTTCTCCTGCGCCTCGTCGAGTTCCGCCTCTTCCAGCAGGCGCTCGATGTCGCGGTTGAGGTGGTCGTTGATGATCTGCAGCTCGGGGCTGCGGTTCTCGTAGTACAGCGGCACCGTGGCGCCGTCCTCGATGGAGCGGGCGAAGTCATACACCGACACATAGTCGCCGAACACCTCGCGGGTGCGCTCTTCCTCCCCGGCAATCAGCGGGGTGCCGGTGAAGCCGAGGAAGGCGGCATTGGGCAGGGCGTTGCGCATGTTGAGCGCGAACACGTCGTACTGGCTGCGGTGCGCCTCGTCGGTGATGACGATGATGTCGTCCCGCTCAGAAATCTTCGGGTAGGCCTCGCCCTTGTCGGTGCGGAATTTCTGGATCAGGCTGAAGACGTAGCGGTGGTCCTCGCGCAGCAATGCCTTGAGGTTCTCGGCGCTGGTCGCCTGCACCTCGGCCCCGGTGATCGCCCCGGTGGCGGTGAAGGTCTTGTAGATCTGGTCGTCGAGTTCGGCCCGGTCGGTGACCATCACGAAGGTCCACTTGCCGGGGAGCTTGCGCAGCACCTTCTGGGTGAAGAACACCATCGACAGGCTCTTGCCGCTGCCCTGGGTGTGCCAGAACACGCCGAGCTTCTTCGCCGCCTCGCGGTCGCCGGACTCACGCAGCTTCACCATCTGGGCGATGGCCTTGTTCACCCCGAGGTACTGGTGGTTCTTGGCCACCTTCTTGATCAGCCCGCCCCGCGCCGTCTCGAACACGGTAAAGTTCTCGACGAGGTCGAGCAGCCGCCGCTTGTCGCACAGGCCCCGGATCGCGGTCTCCAGCGAGGTCGAACCCGCCTCGGTCTCGTCGTCGATCCGCCGCCACTCGAAGAAGTGTTCCCACGGGCTGGTCAGCGTGCCGACGCGGGTCTGCGAGCCGTTCGACAGCAGGATGAAGGCGTTGGGGTGGAAGAGCTGCGGGATGCTCTGGCCCTTGTAGTCCTTCAGGTTGTCGTCGTAGGCCGACTTCAGCGGCACATGCGGCCCCTTCAGCTCGACGAAGACCAGCGGGATGCCATTGACGAAGCCGAGCAGGTCACAGCGACGCTTGTACATCTCCCCCGACACCCACATCTGCTGGGCGAGGAAGAAGTCGTTGTTGTCCGGGGTGTTCCAGTCGATGACCGACAGTTCGACCGTCTGCGGGTTGCCGTCCTCGTCGGCGATCTCCACCTTCACCCGCTCGCGCAGCAGCGTGTAGAAAACCTGGTTGGCGTTCACCGGGATCTGCTTGGAGCGGTCCTCGGTGAGCTGCTCTATGGCCTGTTCGTAGGCGGTGGCCGGGTAGCCGGGGTTGATGCGCTCCAGTGCCCGTCGCAAGCGCGGCACCAGGATGACCTCGGCGGAGGACTTGCGGCCTTCGGTGCCGTCGACGCCGAAAGTTTCGTCGTAGAGGTTGGCGACCTCCCACCCCAGGGAAGCGAAACAGTCCATCGCGGGCAACTCGACGAGAACGAGTTCGCCGTAGGTGGCGGTGACTTCGCGGGCGGTGAGGAGGGTGGTCATGGGTGGCCAGGCGTCCCTTCAGTGGGACACGGATTCCGCCAGATAACCCCAGTTCGCAAACGTCCGCTGCAACTCCGGGCGATCGCGGAAGGCAAGGAAGTAGACATACTCCGGCGCCAGATCCGCGCCATTCGGCCAGACGATGGTTTTCAACTCCGGATCGACGCACAGCGCCTTGAAGAGCGCCTGATCGAGCAAGGGCGCGAACATCGGCCCCTGCAGCGCAGGCAGCAAGTCTGCCTGACCGCTCTCACCGTTGTCGAAACGGACCGCCACGACGTAGTCGTGAAGCGGATGGGCATCGGTAATGTGCAGGAACATCGTCATCACTCCAGCGGTTCTATGGGTTTTGGCATCTCGGCACGGCGGCAGAGTTCCCAGTTCTCCATCAGTTCGGTTTGGTGCTGGTCATACCACTCCAATACAAGCCGAAGGGCACGCTTCGGGAAAGCCCCGCTGACGACTCCGGTCAGGATATCGACGGTGATCTCGTATTCACCGTAGCGCGCATGGAAATGAGGCGGCGCATGATCGTTCCAGTACATGGAGATCAGGATGCCGAGAAAGCGACTGATAATCGGCATGGGGAGATCCTCTCAGCTTGCTTGCCGGAGCGCGTGATTCGACGCCTTGTCGGCAAGTCTGGCCGCAAAGTGCAGGCACGCCCGGATGTCTGCAGGCTCCAGGTCAGGAAAGTCGGCCAGCATCTCTTCCTCCTCGACGCCCTGAGCCAACATTTCGAGCACATCCGCCACGCGGACTCTCATGCCACGAATGCAGGGCTGAGCACCGCACTGTCTGGAGTTGAAGGTGATGCGTTGCTCGAGGTCGGTATTCATGAGTGGGCATTCCTTGCAGGAAGGTCAGCGAAAAGTCTCTGCTGCTTCGATGCTGCACTGTTCGCGTACCCGCGCCGGCGACAGGCTCAGGCCATTGGGCCAGCACAGGGCGCCGGCGTCGATGAAGGCACGGCCAAAATACGCCGGATCGCGCAGCACATCCAGCAAGGGGCCGGTGCGCTGCAGTAGCGTCCGGCCCTCGAACACGCCCCGGCGGCCGTCGGAGAAGCGCAGCCGGAGCTGGAAGTCGCTCGCGGGTTCGATGTGAACGAGCTTGATCATGCTGTGCCCTGCATGTCCCGGGCAGGATCGCACGGTGTCGCGGTCGGGTCGCTGCGAAGATACAGGGTATCCGGGCTGAAGTCCTGGCCTCCCGGCCATTCCACATGACCGCCCACGACGCGAACCCGGTCGAAGTAATCGGGGTCGCGAAGCTGGGTGAAAATGCCTTTGTCCAGATAGGCGGAAGCGTCGAAGAGCCGCTGCTCGCCGTTGCTGAAGCCGAGCAGCAACCTGGCCTGGGGAAGGGGTTTGACGGTGGCGATGCGCGGTGACATGGACAGACTCCTCACTTCAACGGGTCGATTCTGAACAACTCCTTGCCCTCGACTGCGAGCCTCCAGTCGGCCAGGAGGTCTTCGCGGTGTATTTCGATCCAGGCCTGCACCAGCCGGCGTTTCGCGGTCGGGAGGTCTCCGACAAGCAACTCACCACTTTGGATCGCAAACACCGCCTCGAATTCACCATACTCGACATGGAAATGCGGCTCGTGGTGACGATCGGTATCGAAGAAGTACATGCGGATGATCAGGCCGAAAAACATCGAGATGACGGGCATGTCGATACCTCCTCACACGGTCGGTTCGGGGAGCTTGGAGACGTCGAGCTCGCCGGAGATCAGCTTGGGGAGCAGGAGGTCGCGGGTGGCGCGGAGGTTCCGGTTCTTTCTTTGCAGGTTCAGCGACAGCAGCATCAACTGTTCGGCAGTCGAAGAGAACGCGCCGACTAGGTCTTGTGGCGGCACAAGCAGTCTGATCCCCTTGAACGTGCCCTTCGTGATCTCCTTGAAGGTTGCGCCTGTGCCCAAGCCGATGAACGTCTCGACGTTGGCTTTCAACCAGTGATAGAGCAACCACAGGGGGTAATCGCTGTTCGGAAGACAGGTGATGAAACCTTGGTTTGTACAGGCCTCGTTCGTATTTACCGCTACTACACCGATAGTCGCCCTGCTTGTCAGCATCACCGACATCGGAGGGAAGAGCTTCGCCGAGCTTTTCGCCAGTCCAAGCGCCGTGATCCTGTCAGCCGATTGCTCCATGAAGGACGTTCCCGCTCTTGTTAGATCGGTGGGCGAATACCAGTTGATCGTGCCTCCCTCCCAGTAAGCGGGCTCGGCCTTCGAGGGAGTGCCGCCACCGAGGATCTGGAAGGCCTGCTCTACCGTCTGGACTTTCCACCCCTCCGGGATCAACCCCAGCTCCGACTCCACCATCTTCACCTGCTCATGCCCCGGAAAACGGAATCGGACGAACCACTCCTCAAAGATTCGTCGCGCCATTTCCTCAAGGATGGCGATCCGTCGCGTGTTGTTTTCGATCAGGTCGTCGTAGGCGGACAGGATGGAGGCGATGCGGCGCTGCATGGGGAGATTGGGCAAAGAAACGGGAACAGCCAAAAACCGATCCGTTTGCAGTCGCTTGGTCCCGTGAGCCGCTTCGTCCGCAATACCGAGGACATACTCCCTTCGAGCAAGTAACGAGTACAGAATGAATCTGGAGTCAACGCCATCCCGGGGAATGATGGCTTTGACGTCCTGATTGAATGCCATTGGCCGCTGCACCTCGACAATCCGAAACTCTTTGGCGAGGCTCATACCTCTGACGACTGCCAGCAGCGTCCCTTTCTGAACAAGTCGAGTACCGTTGCCGATGGCTTCGACCGACACATGGTCCTCGGTGTCCTGCAAACGGAGAGTGGTCATGTCCTTGGCAGACACCCACGCCACCGGACCTGACCAGTACGCAGCGTTAGCCTTTGATGGGGTACCGCCGGATTGCAGAGTCACGCAATCACCTAACGTCAGCTCCCTCCAAGTCATCTCGCCTCCAACATCGCCGAGATCCCTACAGCAATGGAGTCCTCAAGCTCTCGAGCTTCCAAGGTCAGTAATTCCAGTTCCTCGCTGAGAGCCGTCATCCGCTCCTTGAAATCGAAGTCATCTGCTTCCCGATCTGCAACCCCCACATACCGCCCCGGATTCAGACTCCACCCCTGCGTCTCGATTTCGGCCAGCGTCGCTACCTTGCATACACCTGCGATGTCCCGATACCCCCCTTCCGGAAACTGCTGCCGGAGCATCTCCTGGCTTCCCGCATCAAGCTCGACCGTCTCCCCGCGCCAAAGCCGCACGATGTTGGCCAGAAACTCGACCTGCTCGGGGAGGAAGTCGCGGATCGCCCGGCTGACCTGCCGGTAGGTGCCGCGCGCATCGATGAACAGCACCTCATCCTTGCGCTTGCCCTTGGCCTTCGCCCTGTCGAAGAACCACAGGGTGCACGGCAGGGTGACGGTGTAGAAGAAGTTGGAGCCGACCGACACGATCACATCCACGCCACCGGTCTGGATCAGCTTCTTGCGGATCTCCAGCTCGGTGCCCCGCGCATCGCCCGCCGAGTTGGCCATCACGAAACCGGCACGGCCGCGCTCGTTCAGCGCGGTGTAGAAGTGCTGGATCCACAGGTAGTTGGCGTTGTCGGTGGTCGGGATGCCGAAGGGGAAGCGGGGGTCGTCCTTCACCCGCTCCTTGTCCACGCCCGAGACGTTGAACGGCGGATTCGCCATCACGAAGTCGAACCTGCCGGTGTTGCCGACGACGGCCTTGTGCGGGTCTTCGTAGTAGGTGTTCGATTCGCGGATGTCGCCCGAGAGGCCATGCACCGCGAGGTTCATCTTGGCGAGCTTGACGGTGTCGTTGGCCTTCTCGGTGCCGAACACGGTCAGCTCCTCGGCGGCCCGTTTCTGGTGGCGGGTGACGAACTGGGCGCTCTGCACGAACATGCCGCCCGAGCCGCAGGCGGGGTCGAAGATCTTGCCGTGGAAGGGCTCGATGATCTCGACGATGAGCTTGACGATGCTGGTCGGGGTGTAGAACACGCCGCCCTTCTGGCCTTCGGCCAGGGCGAACTTGCCGAGGAAGTATTCGTAGATCTTGCCGAAGGCGTCGCCCTCGACTTCGCCCAGCCCGTTCAGCACCCGCAGCAGCTCGACCAGCACGGTGTTGGGGAGCCGCCCGTAGGAGCGCGGCAGCACGCCCTTGAGCTCCTCGTTCTCGGCCTCGACCGCCGCCATGGCTTCGTTGACCGCCTTGCCCAGATCCTGGCCTTCGGCGAGGTCGAGCAGGTAGGAGAAGCGGGCGTTGTCGGGCAGAAAAAGCGCGCCTTCGGCCTGGTAGTCGATCTTCTCGATCTCGGCGGCATCGAGCCCGCTGTCGATCATCCGCGCCTCGGCCTCGTGGAACCGCTTCTCCGCGTAGCGCAGGAAGATCAGGCCGAGGACCGGGTTGGAGAACTCCGAGGGCTTCAGGCCGGTGTTGGCCCAGAGCTGGTCTGCTGCCGCCCACAGGCGGGTTTCGAGCTGGTTGAGGTCGAGGGACATTTCTGCTGAGAGTTTGGATTGATGCGGCAATTGTACTGGCTCTGCCGGAAGGCACTTGTCATTGCCCGGATGCGCTCTGGAAGGGGTCTGATCCATTCCTCGCTGAATGACACAGTGCCGTCGCCAAGGGCGGCGGGCTGATGGTTCTGTGCAACGACCTGCAGGGGGCTGGAAGTGGTGTGTGCATGCTTTAGGAGTATGCATAAGGGATTGACGTGCTAGGATTCCGGCGCCCCTCCTGACCGGAGGAGCATTCATCTGCAAGCGGGTCCGCGCCTCCCAGGGTGTTTTCCCTTTGGAGCGCGCCGGTGTCTGTGTTCTGGTCCGATCAAACGCTGAATGAGTTATCCCAAGCCCTGGAAGAGTTACGCCGATCAACTCGATCAGTTGATGGCACGCGGCATGTTCGTTACCGATCGGGAGCTGGCGCTCGACTACCTGGAACGCATTGGTTACTACCGCTTGAGCGGTTACTGGTTTGCATTTCGTGAGCGCAGCGAGCCGGCGTGCATGCTGGACACGGAGGGGAAGAAGCCGGAGAAGGTGCGTGTGGAGCGGATGGCATTGGATGCCTTCCGCCGCGGAGCGACCTTCCAGAACGCCGTGGATCTCTATGTGTTCGACAAGAAGCTGCGTCTGCTCGCGATGGATGCACTGGAACGAATCGAGGTCGCGTTACGGGTGGATGTGTCCCACGCGCTGGGGAAGCTTGATCCTTTCGCCTATCTGACACCCGAGCTGTTTGACGAAAAGTTCAGCAGGCGGCTGGACAAGGGTAGCGGTCTGAGTGGGCATCATGAGTGGCTGACGAAACATGCGCAGTTGATCGGACGCTCGAAGGAGGAGTTCGTCCGCCACAACCGGACGAGATACGGCTTGCCGCTGGCGATCTGGGTGGCGTGTGAGGTGTGGGACTTCGGCACCTTGTCGACCTTGTTCAGCGGCATGCGCGTGGAGGAACAGGATGCGATTGCCGGACAGTACGGCGTGAGCAATGGGCGGATCTTTGCAGGGTGGTTGCGCAGTCTGAATTACCTGCGCAATGTCTGCGCCCACCATAGCCGGTTGTGGAACCGCAACATCATCGATCAACCCAAGCTACCGCCGGTGTCGGAGGTGCCTTGGGTGGCACCGTTCGAAGCCGACGCGCATGCCAGGGCGCGTTGCTTCCTGCTGCTGAAGATCGCCCGTCATCTGCTGGCTGTGGTCAATCCGCGCTCGAGTTGGCCGGAGCGCATGAAGGCGCACCTATTGGCCTTTCCGGACCTCGCTCATCTGGAACTGAACCTGGCTGGCATGGGAGCGCCGCCGGATTGGGAGGCGGAGTGGTGAGCGCAGGACGTAAAAAACCCCTCAGCAGCAACCCGCCGAAGCGGAGTCACCGAGAGGGGCCGTGTTGGAGCGAAGTCTAGGCTTGGTTGAGTTGTAGGTCAATGTCCAGGGGTGTCAACTCACTCACACATCGATGTTCTGCGCATACAGCGCATTGCCTTCGATGAACGCCCTCCGCGGTTCCACGTTATCCCCCATCAGCGTGGTGAAGATCTCGTCCGCGGCGATGGCGTCGTCGATCTGCACGCGCAGCAGGCGGCGCACGGCGGGGTCCATGGTGGTTTCCCACAGCTGCTCGGGGTTCATCTCGCCGAGGCCCTTGTAGCGCTGCTTGGTGAGGCCGCGTTCGACTTCGGCCAGCAGCCACTTGATGGCGTCGGCGAAGCGGGTGACCGGCTGGCGCTTTTCGCCGCGGCGGATTTCGGCGCCGGGGCCGATCAGGCCGGAGATGGCTTCGGCGGCGTTGCGGATGCTGCGGTAGTCGCCGGAGACGAGGAAGTCGTGCTCGACCCAGCCGAACTTGCGGTTGCCGTGGTGCAGGCGCTCGATGGTGAGGCGCCAGGCTTCGGATTCGTCGTGGTATTCGGCGTAGATCTGCAGGCCGTCGGGGAGGTGGGGGCGGATGCGCTCGGCCGAGGCGCGGGCGGCGGCTTCGTCGTCGAGGCTGACTTCGAGGTCGTGGGCGAGCATGACCTGGAGCACTTCGGGGTCGATGTAGCTGGCCAGGCGGCGGACAACGGCCTCGGCGAGCAGGTAGCTGCGCGCCAGCCCGCCGAGGGCTTCGTCGGCGATCGCTTCGACGCCTTCGCGCGGAGTCAGGCTGGCGCCGTCGAGGGCGAGCTTGAGGAGGTGGCCGTTGAGCTCGTGGTCGTCCTTGATGTAGAGCTCGGTCTTGCCGTGCTTGATCTTGTACAGCGGCGGCTGGGCGATGTAGATGTGGCCGCGCTCGACGAGCTCGGGCATCTGACGGTAGAAGAAGGTGAGCAGCAGGGTGCGGATGTGGGCGCCGTCGACGTCGGCGTCGGTCATCAGGATGATGCGGTGGTAGCGCAGCTTCTCGGGCTTGTAGTCGTCCTTGCCGATGCTCGTTCCCAGCGCGGTGATCAGGGTGGCGATCTCCTGGCTCTGCAGCAGCTTGTCGAAGCGCGCCTTCTCGACGTTGAGGATCTTGCCCTTCAAGGGCAGGATGGCCTGGAACTTGCGGTCGCGGCCCTGCTTGGCGGAGCCGCCGGCGGAGTCGCCCTCGACGAGGTAGAGCTCGCACAGCGCGGGGTCCTTCTCCTGGCAGTCGGCGAGCTTGCCGGGCAGGCCGACGCCGTCGAGCACGCCCTTGCGGCGGGTCATCTCGCGCGCCTTGCGCGCGGCGTCGCGGGCGCGCGCGGCCTCGACGATCTTGTTGCAGATGGTGCGGGCGTCGAGCGGATTTTCGAGGAGGAAGTCGCCGAGCTTGCTGGCGACGACTTCTTCCACCGCCGGGCGGGCTTCCGAGGACACCAGCTTCATCTTGGTCTGGCTGGCGAACTTGGGGTCGGGCATCTTCACCGACAGCACGCAGGCGAGGCCTTCGCGCATGTCGTCACCGGTGATGTCGACCTTGGCCTTCTTGGCGATCTCGTTTTCTTCGATGTACTTGTTGATGACGCGCGTCATCGCCGCGCGCAGGCCGGTGAGGTGGGTGCCGCCGTCGGCCTGGGGGATGTTGTTGGTGTAGCACAGCACCTGCTCGGCGTAGGAGTCGTTCCACTGCATCGCCACTTCGACCGCCAGTTCGGCGTCGTGGCCGTGGCCGGTGGGGATGCGGGTGGTGCCGGTGGCGTAGAAGACGGTGGGGTGGAGCACGGTCTTGGTGCGGTTGATGTATTCGACGAAGCCTTTGACGCCGCCGGCGAAGGCGAAGTCCTCTTCCTTGCCGGTGCGCTGGTCGACGAGGCGGATCTTGACCCCGTTGTTGAGGAAGGAGAGTTCGCGCAGGCGCTTGGCGAGGATGTCGTAGTGGTATTCGACGGTGCCGAAGATGTCGTCGTCGGCGAGGTAGTGCACCTTGGTGCCGCGCTTGGTGGTGTCGCCGATGACGCGCGCCGGGCTGACCTCGACGCCGTCGACCACGTCGATGACGCGGTTCTGCGGCTTGCCGCGCTCGAATTCGAGCAGGTGGCGCTTGCCGTCGCGGGCGACGGTGACGTGCATCCACTTCGACAGCGCATTGACGCAGGACACGCCGACGCCGTGCAGGCCGCCCGACACCTTGTAGCTGTTCTGGTTGAACTTGCCGCCGGCGTGGAGCACGCACATGACGATTTCGGCGGCGCTGCGCTTCGGTTCGTGCTTGTCGTCCATCTTCACCCCGACCGGGATGCCGCGACCGTTGTCGGCCACCGAGATCGAGTTGTCGGCGTGGATGGTGATGACGATGTCGTCGCAGTGGCCGGCCAGGGCTTCGTCGATGGAGTTGTCCACGACCTCGAACACCATGTGGTGGAGGCCGGTGCCGTCGGAGGTGTCGCCGATGTACATGCCGGGACGCTTGCGTACCGCTTCCAGCCCTTCGAGCTGCTGGATGCTGGTTTCGTCGTAGTCTTCGTGGGCCTTGGCGGACGCGGTGGGCTGGTCTTGCGGTTCGGACATGGTCATCTCGGTGATTCGTAAAGAACGGGTGCTGCGCTGAGGCTGCTACTCAGATCCGCATCGGCATCACGACGTACTTGAACTGGTCGTTGCCCGGCAGCGTGATCAGCACGCTCGAGTTGCCGTCGTTGAAGTGCCAGTCGATGGTGTCGGAGCTGAGGTTGTTGAGCACGTCGAGCAGGTAGGTGACGTTGAAGCCGATGTCGAGCTTGTCGCCGTGGTAGTCGATTTCCAGTTCGTCATGGGCTTCTTCCTGCTCGGCGTTGGTGCTGACGATCTTCAGCACGCCGTCTTCGAGCACCATGCGCACGCCGCGGAACTTGTCGGTGGTCAGGATCGCGGCGCGCTGCAGCGCGGCCAGGAGCGGCTGGCGGGCGAAGCTGACCAGATTGGGATGGGCCTGCGGGATCACGCGCTCGTAGTCGGGGAACTTGCCGTCGATGAGCTTGGTGACCAGTTCGATCGGGCCGAAGCGGAACACCGCCTGGTTGCCGGCGAGCAGGATTTCGAGCGGGTCGTCGCTGTCGGCGAGCTGGCGGGCGAGTTCGAGCACGGTCTTGCGCGGCAGGATCGCTTCGGTGCGCGTGCCGGCCTGCGCGTCGAAGGGCGCTTCGAGCGCGGCGGCGGCGTAGGCCAGGCGGTGGCCGTCGGTGGCGACCATGCGCAGCTCGCCGCCGTCGGCGATCAGCAGCAGGCCGTTGAGGTAGTAGCGGATGTCCTGCTGCGCCATCGCGTAGGACACCTGGGCGAGCTGGCGCTTGAACGCGCGCTGGCCGATGGTGAGGCGGGCGGCGTCGCTGTCGGGTGGGGACAGCTGCGGGTAATCTGCGGCGGGCAGGGTCTGGAGCTGGAAGCGGCTGCGGCCGGCCTTCACCGTGAGGCGCTTGTCGTCGAGGGCGAGGCTGACGTCGGCGCTGTCGGGCAGCGCACGCAGGATGTCCTGCAGCTTGCGCGCACCGACGGTGATCGCCACGTCCTCGCCGCCGATGTGGCCGCCGGTGGTGGTGCGGATCTGGATCTCGATGTCGGTGGCGAGCATCGTCAGCTGGTCGCCGTGCTTTTCGATCAGCACGTTGGACAGGATCGGCAGGGTGTGGCGTTTTTCGACGATGCCGGCAACCGACTGCAGCGGAGCGAGGAGCGCATCGCGGGTGGTGGTGAGCAGGAGCATGGCGTCAGACCGGGTCAGTAGGTTGATCGGGAAAGCGTGAAGGACGGAACATCGCTGTGGGTTCAGCCGCGCAGGACCTGGGTGAGCACGTGAACGTCGTGGTTCAACTGGTGGTCGCCGAGGCGCAGTTCGGTGATCGTGCGGCAGGCGTGGAGCACGGTGGTGTGGTCGCGCCCGCCGAAGGCTTCGCCGATCGCCGGCAGCGACATCGGGGTGAGTTCCTTGGCCAGCCACATCGCCACCTGGCGCGGGCGCGCGATCACCCGGGTGCGCTTCTTGGAGTGCATGTCGGCGACCTTGATCTTGTAGTAGTCGGCGACGGTCTTCTGGATGTGCTCGATCGAGAGCTGGCGGTTGTGCGCGTGGAGCAGATCCTTGAGCGCTTCCTTGGCGACCTCGAGGCCGATCTGGCGGCCGTGGAAGCGGGCGTAGGCGACCACCTTGTTGAGCGCGCCTTCGAGCTCGCGCACGTTCGAGCGCAGGTTCTTGGCGATGAGGAAGGCGACGTCGTCGTCGACCAGCACGCGCAGCGCTTCGGCTTTTTTCTTGAGGATGGCGACGCGCATCTCGAGCTCGGGCGGCTCGATCTGCACCGTGAGGCCCCAGTCGAAGCGGGAAATGAGGCGGTCTTCGAGGCCCTGGATGTCCTTCGGGTAGGTGTCGCAGGTGATGACGATCTGCTTGCGCGCCTCGGTGAGCGCGTTGAAGGCGTGGAAGAACTCTTCCTGGGTCCGGTTCTTGTTGTTGAAGAACTGGATGTCGTCGATGATCAGCATGTCGAGCGAGCGGTAGTAGCGCTTGAACGCATCGAAGCTCTTCTGCTGATAGGCGCGCACGACGTCGGCGTAGTAGTCCTCGACGTGCACGTAGCGGATCACTGCGCGCGGGTTGTGGCGGAACACCGCGTTGCCGATGGCGTGCACGAGGTGGGTCTTGCCCAGGCCGACGCCGCCATAGACGAACAACGGGTTGTAGGAGGTGCCGGGATTCTGCGCCACCTGCATCGCCGCGGCGCGGGCGAGGTCGTTGGCGCGGCCGGTGACCAGGGTGTCGAAGGTGAAGTCGGGGTTGAGGCGGGTTTTCTCGTAGGCCAGTTCGAGGCCGGTCGACGGTTCGGCGTCCTTGCCGCCGGCCATCGGTGCGGCGCTGCGCCGGCTGCGCGCGGCCGCGGGGCCATCGAGCGCCGCCCCCGCGGCCATGCTGGCCTCGTCGCTGCGGGCGGGCACGGCCTGAATCGGGTCGGCCGGCGCCGGCCGGGGGGCGGGCGAGGACGACGGTGACGACGCCTGCGAGGGCGCCGGCCCGGCCGCAGCTGCGGGGCGCGCGCTCCGTGCCGTGCCGGCGGCGGGCAGCTGCAGGTCGACCGGCAGCGGCACACCGGCGAATTCTTCTCCCAGTTCGAGGATGCGGCGCAGGTAGCGCTCGCGCACCCACTGCAGCACGAAACGGTTGGGCGCGAGCAGCACCCACGCGCCGGTTTCGCCGGCTTCGGCCCGCAAGGTCTTGATCCAGGTGTTGAACTGCTGCTGGGGCAGCTCCTGTTCAAGGCGCGACAGGCAGAAGGACCAGAAATCTTGAGTCACGGCGATGTCGTTTCGGATGGCGGGTAGGTTCATTCGGCGTGCGTCGAGCGTTGCGCATGCGCACGCAACGCTGCCTTGCGGCGGGTCTATCGGGGGCAGGATACCTGCGCTGCGCTCGGACGGCGGCATTCGTGAGCGCAGGCA